>NZ_FWXQ01000007.1:0-362154 GCF_900176445.1 Pseudomonas sp. URIL14HWK12:I5 | reverse complement strand
GCGGAACCGGTGAGGGTAGTGCCGTCGGCATCGATGACCAGGTTGCTCGGGCTGTCTGGCGCGGTGGTGAGTGGCACATCGTATTCGAGGGCAACGGAGGCGTTGCCGCTGGGGTCGGTCTGCACCAGGCTCAGCTGGTCACCCGGCTGTACCGCAGGATCAAGGTCAATCAGGAAGGTGCCATTGGCCCCGACCACTCCGGTGCCGATCACGGTGCCGTTGGCATCACGAACTTCGACGGTGGCCCCGGGTTCACCTCGGCCACTCAGCGCCAGGCCGCCACTGCCGACTGCAATGTCGCTGACTGCACTTGGCGGGGTGATGTCGGGTGCTGTGAATTCAAGCGGGATCGAGCTGTTGCCGGCAGCATCCACCAGGCGTATATCCAGTGCTTCGCCGTTGGCCTGGGCGGGCGACAGGGTGACGCTGAATAGCCCGTCGGCACCGACCAAGCCTGTACCAATGATGTTGCCGGCCGCATCACGCACCTGCACGGTGGCCCCTGGTTCACCGCGGCCAGTGAGGGTTACGCCGCTGGCAAGGGCGAGGTTGGTGGGCTGGTCTGGGGCGGTCGTATCAGGTGTCTCGACGTCTGGTGCTGCAATGCTGGCCGAAGGCGAGGTGTTGCCGGCTGCGTCCTTGGTGCTGACCTCCAAAGCCTGGCCTTCGGTCTGTGGCGGTTGCAGGGTGATGCTGAACTGGCCGTCTGCACCGGCCACGGCTGAGCCCAGCAGCACCCCGTCGGCACCCCGCACCGAAACCGTAGAGCCTGGTTCTGCACGGCCGGTGAGGGTGGTGCCCTGTTCATTGATGGCAAGGTCGGTAGGTGCCAGCGGCGCAGTCACATCCGGGGCGGTGACTGTGCCAGGCGTGGAGACGTTGCCGGCGCCATCGGTCAGAGTGACTTCAAGGTTTTCGCTGTTGATTTGCGGCGGGTTCAACGTCACATCGAAGGTGCCGTCGGCACCCACGGTGCCGCTGCCGATCAGGTTGCCGGTAGCATCACGGATGCTCACTGTGGTGCCTGCTTCACCACGGCCGGTCAGGCGCAGGCCATCAGGCGACACCAGCAGGTCGATGGGCGTGGCCGGTGCGGTGGTATCGGGGTCCGAACCGCCACCGCCGCTACCGCCGCCTCCGTTGTCGGCTGCCGCCGCAGCGCCACCGATGCCAAGCAGGCTGAGCCCGGCAATCGCCCAGGTCGGCATGGCGCTACCGGCAGTGCCGATACCGGCGACCAGTTCGTCCAGCGAGTTCACATCCTCGAAGGTGAAACCGGTGAACGCCGTTGCGTCGTACTGCGCGTGCCACAGGGTGCCGTCTTCACCGACGAAGACAATGTCGCTGCCGACCCCTGCCTGGTCCACGGCGAAGAAGTTGCCGATGGTGACCTTTTCACCCGATTTCAGGGTGATGATCAGGTCTTGCCCACGTTGGGTAACAGTGGCGACCTTGTCGGGGGCCACCGGCATCTGCACCACGCCTGGCCCTTTCAGGTTGATATTGCCCCAGGCGCTCTGAGTGGCGACTTCGGTTTGCTTATCGGCGACGACGATGTTGTCCATGAACGCTCCCTGCTGGTATCCGGATCCCCCGGCCCGAACCGTTCGGGCCACAACCTGCGTCACGGAGCCCTTGCGGGGGCGTTACACGCAGTCTCGACCAGGCAGTCGAAATTCGGGTGGTTAGGGAGATATAGCAGCCAGGCGGGAAGCAACCAGATGGCTTTCTGGGTTAATCCTTTTGTACTGAACCTCAGCGAAGCCCCAGCCGGCGGGCCAGCCGGCTCAGGTTTGCGCGGTCCAGGCCCAGCTCGCGGGCCGCTGCCGCCCAATTATCCTGGTGCCGTTGCAGGCACGCTTCGATCACTTGGCGCTGGTAGAGGTCGACCGCTTCGCGCAGGCCGCCTTCAGGCAATGTTGTCAGTGGGGCAGGGGCTGCGGGGGAGGGGAGTGCGTCTGGGGTTACGCGCACCGCGCGCAGGTCCAGGTCGACGGCTTCAAGCGTGAGAATGCGTGGCCGATCGGGGTGCTGGCCCAGTGCTTTTAGGGCCGAGCGGCCGATCAGGTGTTCCAGTTCGCGCACATTGCCTGGCCACTCATAGGCCAGTAGCGCGGCCTGGGCTTCGCTACTCAGGCGCAGGCTGTTCAGGCCCAGGCGTGAACGGTTCTGTTCGAGGAAGTAGCCAGCTAATAACAATACATCTCGCCCACGTTCGCGTAAGGGCGGTACGTGCAACGGGTACACGCTGAGGCGGTGATAGAAGTCGGCGCGGAAGTTGCCATTGCGTACTTCTGCGGCCAGGTCACGGTTGGTGGCGGCGATCAGGCGCACGTCCACACGGTGCTCGCGGTCCGAGCCCAGGCGTTGCAGTTGGCCGCTTTGCAGCACACGCAACAGTTTGGCTTGCACCGTTAGCGGCAGTTCGCCCACTTCGTCGAGGAATAACGTGCCGCCGTTGGCCAGCTCGAACTTGCCCCGGCGCTCGCCGTGCGCGCCAGTGAAGGCACCGCGTACATGGCCGAAGAGTTCGCTTTCCACCAAGGTATCGGGCAGGGCGGCGCAGTTGAGGCTGACCAGTGGCTTGTCGGCCCGGTTGCTGGCCTGGTGCAGCGCCTGGGCCACCAGTTCCTTGCCAACGCCCGTTTCGCCAGTGATCAGAACAGTCAGGTCGCTGCCCCCGACCAGGCGGATTTCCTCCACCAAGCGCTTATGCGCCGGGCTCTGGCCAATCAGTTCTTTATCCTGGCCGCTGGCTTGGCGGTAGATTTCGGCCCGCAGGTGTTCGTCTTCGGCGCGCAAAGCCAGGTGCTCAATGCGTTCGGCCACGGTAACAGTAGCGGCGGCCAGGCTGGCGAAGGCTTGCAGGGCATCCAGCTCCAGGCTCTGGAACTGCCCGGGGGTGAGGGCATCGAGGGTGACCAGGCCCCAGGGGCGCTCATCGACCATCAACGGGCAACCCATGCAGTCGTGCACTTGCAGGTCGGCATCGGGGGCGTTGACCAGGCCATCGTAAGGGTCGGGCAGTTCGGAGTCGCTGGCGAAACGAGTGGGCTTCGGGCTGCTGAGCAGTATCTGGAAGCGCGGGTGCTCGCTGACCCGGAAGCGCCGGCCCAAGGTGTCAGGGCTCAGGCCGTCCACCGCCAGCGGCACCAGCCATTCACCGTCCAGGCGCAGCAGCGCGGCGGCATCGCACGGCAATAGCCCGCGCATGGCTTGCAGCAAGCGGCGGTAGCGCTCCTGGTCGGGCAAGTCGCGGGAGAGGTCGCTGACCAGGGGGAGCAGGGTGGTGAGCAAGGGTTTTGCGGTCATAAAGACTCCTATGGGTCGATATGACTATACGACGAGGTGGGTCGTTTTGACATGATTGGCGTCAACCCCCTGAATTTACTGGCGATAAAAGTTGGCACGATTGCTGAAATACCCAAGGCAGTCATTTGAAGCCACAGGCTCAGGAGTTGTCGCAATGCTCAATGCCGAACAACGTGCAATCATCAAGGCCACTGTACCGCTGCTGGAAAGCGGCGGCGAAGCGCTGACCACCCACTTTTACAAGATGATGCTCAGCGAGTACCCCGAGGTACGCCCACTGTTCAACCAGGCACACCAGGCCAGTGGTGACCAGCCTCGTGCGTTGGCCAACGGCGTGCTGATGTATGCGCGCCACATTGACCAACTGGAGCAGCTGGGGGGGCTGGTAGGGCAGATCATCAACAAGCACGTTGCCTTGCAGATTCTGCCGGAGCACTACCCGATCGTCGGCAGCTGCCTGCTGCGCGCCATCGAGGAAGTACTGGGCAAGGAAATCGCTACCCCTGCGGTGATCGATGCCTGGGGCGCGGCCTATGGCCAGCTGGCCGATATCCTGATTGGTGCTGAAGAAAGCCTCTATAAACAGAAGGAAGAGGCCGAGGGCGGCTGGCGTGGTACCCGCGAATTCCGCCTGGTACGCCGCGAGCAGGAAAGCAGCGAGATCGTTTCGTTCTACTTTGCCCCGGTGGATGGTAAACCGGTGCTCAAGGCCGAGCCTGGCCAGTACATTGGCCTGAGACTGAGCATCGACGGTGCCGAACAGCGCCGCAACTATTCGCTGTCGGCGCTGTGCGATGGCAGGGAGTACCGCATCAGCGTCAAGCGTGAGTTGGGCGGCAGGGTGTCCAACTACCTGCACGATGAGCTGGTGGTGGGCGATACCTTGCAACTGTTCCCGCCAGCGGGCGACTTCACCCTGGCGGCCAGCGACAAGCCGCTGGTGCTGATAAGCGGGGGCGTGGGTATTACCCCGACGCTGGCCATGTTGCAGGCGGCGCTGCAAACCCGGCGCGAGGTGCATTTCATTCACTGTGCGCGTAACGGCGCGGTGCATGCCTTCCGTGAATGGGTCGATGGCCTGGCGGCGCGTCACCCGCAGCTCAAGCGCTTCTACTGCTATGCCGAGCCGGAGGGGGGCGCTGCGGCTGATGCTGTGGGCCTGTTGAGCGAAGACCTGCTGGCCGAGTGGTTGCCGCAGGCGCGAGATGTGGATGCCTACTTCCTTGGACCCAAGGGCTTCATGGCGGCGGTGAAGCGCCAACTGAAGGGGCTGGGCGTGCCCGAGCAGCAGAGCCGCTACGAGTTCTTCGGGCCGGCGGCTGCGCTGGAGTGATGTAGCGCCTGTCCTGGCCGCTTCGCGGGTTTACCCGCGAAAAGGCCGGTACAGGCAGTACACCTTCCTGCCTGTATATAAGGAAAGATGAAACCGGGTTCGCCGCTTTCATCATTAATCCTCCGTTAATCACGGTATCCTTCACTCCCGGGTGTCGAGGGGCTTGCCCCTGCGCGGCACCCGGGCAGCCGCTTTTTTGCCGCCCGGCGTTGAACCGACGCCGTTGCGGTCGGTCTCAGCCTCACCGGATAGCCCTGCGCAGTGCTACCGCGCCGCTCCCTCGGCATGCTCACAGGCCATGCCCAGCGTGTAGACTTGCGCCCAGGCAGGCGGACCACGCTGCCACTATCCATCGAAGGAACCGGCAATGAACGAACAAACATCTCGCCTGAATCGGGAACGGCGCTTTCTGGTGCTGTTGGGCCTGATCTGCCTCTCGCTGATCGGCGGCGCCCTCTATATGCAAGTGGTACTGGGTGAGGCTCCGTGCCCGCTGTGCATCCTGCAGCGTTACGCGTTGCTGTTCATTGCCGTGTTCGCGTTCCTCGCTGCCGCGATGCCCGGGCGCCGTAGCCTGACCTTCTTCGAGGTGCTGGTGGTGCTCAGTGCCATTGGCGGAATTATTGCGGCCGGCAACCATGTGTATATACTCGCCAACCCCATGGTCAGTTGTGGTATCGACACCCTGCAACCGATCGTGGACGACCTGCCACTGGCCAAGCTCTGGCCGCTGGCGTTCCAGGTCGACGGCTTCTGCAGCACACCGTACCCGCCGATCCTCGGCCTGTCGTTGGCGCAATGGGCGCTGGTAGCGTTCGTGCTGACCGCCATTCTGGTTCCGCTCGGTATCTACCGCAACCGACGCCAGGCTTAGACAAAAGTCCCGAATTGCATGGGGGCTTTTACGCCGCATGAGAAGAGGGAAAAGTTGCTCGCCGCTTGACCTGGATCAATCCCGAAGCCTTGCAGAATGCGGCTTTGAGGCCTGGCAAGCGGGGTGCGACAAACTGTCGCGAAGTTGAATTATTGAGCGTTATTGTTGCGGATTCTGTAAAAGACTGTTGCTCAATAAGTCATAGTCAAGGGTTGGCGACCTCACTACAATCGCCCCCAATTTCCGTTCGGCACTGCTTGCGAGTCGCAGGATTGAAGGAAGCCCCAGCGCTCCTTTTTGCTGACTTCGTCAAGTTTCGCCCAACGGCGATACCGGGCGGACCCCCCTCCGCGTTTTCCCGCACCAAATGGACTTGGTCTGAAGTACAGGCCTGTTGCCTACGAAACCATAAGCACCGCTAACACGCTCGAAGCCAAGGTCCTGCAGTCGGACCCCAGGCAGGAGCGAGTACGGGCGCGAAATGCCTCACTTGGCAGGACGAAGTGTTGGCTACCAAAACACAAATTGCATTGAAGCAAGCTGATCTAGAGGTCGTGAGATGAGTAAAAAGCGTTACCCCAGACTGTTTGGCATATTGCCCTTTTTAGGCATGCTTTTACTCAGTGGGTGCAACTGGACCCTGCTCGACCCGAAGGGCCAGGTCGGCATTGAGCAAAAGAACCTGATCCTGATCGCTACCGGCCTGATGCTGCTGGTGGTAATCCCTGTCATCATCATGACCCTGGCGTTCGCCTGGAAGTACCGTGCTTCCAACAAGGCAGCCACCTACACCCCTGACTGGTCGCACTCGACCAAGATCGAGGCCGCGGTGTGGATCATCCCGATCCTGATCATCATCGCCCTGGGTTACGTCACCTACCACTCCACCCACAAGCTGGACCCATACCGTCCACTGGATTCCGATGTGAAGCCGGTGCAGATCGACGTGGTCGCGCTGGACTGGAAGTGGCTGTTCATCTACCCGGAGCAGGGCATTGCCACGGTCAACAAGATCGTCTTCCCGGCTAACACCCCGGTCAACTTCCGCGTCACTTCCGACGCCGTGATGAACTCGTTCTTCATCCCGGGCCTGGGCGGCCAGATCTACGCCATGGCCGGCATGACCACCAAGCTGCACCTGATCGCCAACGAAAACGGCGAGTTCGACGGTATCAGCGCCAACTATAGCGGTGCTGGCTTCACCGGCATGAAATTCAAGGCTACTGCCACCTCCCAGGAAGACTTCGACAAGTGGGTCGCCGAGGTCAAGCAGTCGCCGAAGAAGCTGGACAAGGCCGAATACGACGCCTTGGCCAAACCAAGCGAAAACAACCCAGTCGCGCTGTACAGCGAGGCTTCGCCTGAGCAGTTCCAGCTGATCGTCGACAAGTACGAAGGCATGAACCGCGGTCGTAGCCACGAAGAAGCAGGCAGCAAAGACCTGGCCACAACCAAGGGTGTGGAATCGAGTATGCAACCAGCTGCCGGTGCAGAGGAGTAAGAGATGTTCGGTAAATTAAGCCTGGAGGCGATACCCTATCACGAGCCGATAGTCATGGTGACGCTTGCCATGATCGCGCTCGGCGGTATCGCTGTCGTCGGTCTTATCACCTATTTCCGCAAGTGGACCTACTTGTGGAGCGAGTGGCTGACTACTGTCGACCACAAAAAGATCGGCGTGATGTACATCATCGTCGCGATGATCATGCTGCTGCGCGGCTTTGCCGACGCCATCATGATGCGTACCCAGCTGGCTGCCGCAACCGGTGGCTCCGAAGGCTACCTGCCGCCTGAACACTATGACCAGATCTTCACCGCTCACGGTGTGATCATGATCATCTTCATGGCGATGCCGTTCTTCACCGGCCTGATGAACCTGGCGGTTCCTCTGCAGATCGGTGCACGTGACGTTGCCTTCCCGTTCCTGAACTCCCTGAGCTTCTACCTGCTGCTGGCAGGCGTGCTGCTGGTCAACATCTCGCTGGGCGTTGGTGAATTCGCCAAGACCGGCTGGGTTGCCTATCCGCCGCTCGCGGGCATTCAGTACAGCCCTGGGGTGGGCGTTGACTACTACATCTGGGCGCTACAGCTATCCGGATTGGGTACGACGCTTACCGGCGTGAACTTCCTCGTCACCGTGATGAAGATGCGCGCACCTGGCATGAAACTGATGGACATGCCGATCTTCACCTGGACCTGCACCTGGGCCAACGTACTGATCGTTGCTTCGTTCCCGATCCTGACTGCTGCACTCGCGCTGCTGACTGTTGACCGTTATCTGGACTTCCACATTTTCACCAACGAGCTTGGTGGGAACCCGATGATGTACGTCAACCTGTTCTGGGCGTGGGGTCACCCTGAGGTTTACATCCTGATCCTGCCGGCCTTCGGCGTGTTCTCGGAAGTGACTTCGACGTTCTCTGGCAAACGCCTGTTCGGCCACCACTCGATGATCTACGCATCGGGCGCGATCGCCATCCTGGGCTTTGCGGTATGGCTGCACCACTTCTTCACCATGGGTGCCGGCGCCAGCGTCAACACCTTCTTCGGCCTGGCGACGATGCTGATCTCCATTCCGACCGGTGTGAAGCTGTTCAACTGGCTGTTCACCATGTACCAAGGCCGTGTGCGCTTCACCGCACCGATGCTCTGGACCCTGGGCTTCATGGTCACCTTCTCCATCGGTGGCATGACCGGCGTACTGCTGGCCGTTCCAGGTGCTGACTTCGTCCTGCACAACAGCCTGTTCGTAATTGCGCACTTCCACAACGTGATCATCGGTGGCGCGGTATTCGGCTACATCGCCGGCTTCGCCTTCTGGTTCCCGAAAGCCTTCGGTTTCACCCTGAACGAGAAGTGGGGCAAAGCTGCCTTCTGGTTCTGGCTGTCGGGCTTCTACGTTGCGTTCATGCCGCTGTATGCCCTGGGCTTCATGGGCATGACCCGTCGTCTGAACCACTCCGACAACCCACTGTGGGAACCCTACCTGTACGTAGCCGTTGTCGGCGCCGTGCTGATCCTGTTCGGTATCGCTTGCCAGCTGATCCAGCTGTACGTATCGGTTCGCGACCGCAACCAGAACCTGGACGTGACCGGCGACCCATGGGGCGGCCGTACTCTGGAATGGTCCACTTCGTCGCCACCTCCGTTCTACAACTTCGCTCACATGCCTGAGCAGGTTGGCCTGGACGCATGGCACGAAACCAAGGAAAGCGGCAAGGCTTACAAGCCAGCGACCAAGTTCGACGCTATCCACATGCCGAGCAACACCTCCACCGGTTTGTTCATGGGCCTGTTCCTCACCGTCTTCGGCTTTGCCTTCATCTGGCACATCTGGTGGCTGGTTGGCGCAAGCCTGGTTGCAACCATCGCTGTCTTCGTTCGCCACGCTGCCCGTGACGACCAGGGCTACATGGTTCCAGCCGAAGAAGTGGCGCGCATCGAAGGCGAGCGTATGAAAGCGCTGGCCAAAGCAGGTGCTCTGCCTGCCGGCGCACGTGTCGAATCGTTTGAGCGGGTGTAATCAATGTCCAGTCAAGTAATGCACGGCGGCGCTGCTCATGGTCACGACCATGGGCATGACGACCACCACCACGACTCGGGCCAGATGACCGTACTGGGCTTCTGGCTGTACCTGATGACCGACTGCATCCTGTTTGCGTCGCTCTTCGCTACCTACGCGGTGCTGTCCGGCAGTTTTGCCGGCGGCCCGTCGGGTCATGACATCTTCCAGCTCGATTTCGTAGCTGTTGAAACGCTGTTCCTGCTGCTGTCCTCGATCACCTTCGGCTTCGCCATGCTGAAGATGTTCGATGGCAAGAAAGCAGGCGTACTGGGCTGGTTGGCTGTGACCTTCCTGTTCGGTGCAGGCTTCATCGCGATGGAAATCTATGAATTCCATCACCTGATCAGCGAAGGCTTCGGCCCGCAGCGCAGTGGCTTCCTGTCGGGCTTCTTCGCCCTGGTAGGTACCCACGGCCTGCACGTGACTGCTGGTCTGATCTGGATGGCAATCATGATGTACCAGATCAACAAGCACGGCATCACGCCGACCGCCAAGACCCGCATGAGCTGCCTGAGCCTGTTCTGGCACTTCCTGGACGTGGTCTGGATCTGCGTATTCACCGTCGTTTACCTGCTGGGAGTTCTGTAATGGCTAACGCACACGACACTCATCACGAAGGTAATCACGGCAGCGTCAAGTCGTACATGATCGGCTTTGTACTGTCGATCATCCTGACCGCGATCCCGTTCGGCCTGGCCATGACCGCCAGCCTGCCGAAGAACCTGACCGTTCTGATCATTGTTGCCATGGCCGTGATCCAGGTAGTTGTTCACCTGGTTTACTTCCTGCACATGGACCGCTCGAAAGAGCAACGCAACAACGTATCGACGTTCCTGTTCACCACCCTGGTGATCGCTCTGCTTGTCGGCCTGTCGCTGTGGATCATGTTCAGCATCCACTTCGAAATGTTGGCCAAGTGAGGTAAGACTGCATGTCCGTTAAGCACTTTATCCAAATCACCAAACCGGGGATCATTTTCGGTAACGTGCTTTCCGTGGCAGGCGGTTTCTTCCTTGCCTCGAAGGGCCATGTGGATTTCGCCCTGTTCCTGGCGGTGGTGATCGGTACTTCGCTGGTGGTGGCGTCCGGATGCGTGTTCAACAACTGCATCGACCGTGACATCGACCACAAGATGGAGCGCACCAAGAACCGCGTCATGGTGCAGGGCGGCATGTCGCTGCCCCTCGCGCTGATCTACGCCACCCTGCTTGGGGTGGCGGGTTTCAGCCTGCTGTATGTCCAGGCCAACCCGCTGTCGGCGTTCTGTGCGCTGATCGGCTTCATCGTCTACGTCGGTTTCTACAGCCTGTGGCTGAAGCGTAAATCGGTGCACGGCACCTTGGTCGGCAGCCTGTCTGGTGCCATGCCTCCGGTGATCGGCTACTGCGCCGTGAGCAACAGCTTCGACTTGGCTGCAGTGACCCTGCTGGTGATGTTCAGCCTGTGGCAGATGCCGCACAGCTTTGCCATCGCCATCTTCCGCTTCAAGGATTACAGCGCTGCCAACATTCCGGTCCTGCCGGTGGCACGTGGCGTCCTGGCGGCGAAGAAGCAGATCGTGCTGTACGTGCTGGCCTTCGTGCTCGCCACCTTGATGCTTACCCTCGGCGGTTACGCCGGCCTCGGCTACCTGGCCGTGGCAGCTGCCATGGGCCTTTACTGGCTGTACATGGCATGGGGCGGCTACAAAGCCGAGGACGACAGCAAGTGGGCCCGTAAAGTGTTCGGCTTCTCCATCCTCACTGTCACCGCTCTGAGCGTGATGATGGGTGTGGACAGCCAGACTGCTGCGGACGTGCTGATGACCTACGCACGCTGAAACTGCTGCCTGCTTCACGAAAACCCCGGCCATTGTGCCGGGGTTTTTTTATGGGTGTTTTTCCTGTGCCCGAGAAGGGCCGGTTATGAAAACATACAATTCAAATTTTCAAAAAATACATCTGAAAAAATATAACAAAACAGGAAATTATCCTTTACAGACATCCTGTTTCGGCACTATCTTCTGATCCAGGCCGCCAAATCGGCCAACGTCGCTCGGACGGTTCCGGGCGCTTACGTACTCAGAGGAAGCCATGGCCAACCCAGGTTCGCCGCGCCGCTTTGCGCGCATCGATCGTCTCCCCCCTTACGTCTTCAACATCACTGCCGAACTCAAGATGGCTGCCCGCCGCCGTGGCGAGGACATCATCGACCTGAGCATGGGCAACCCCGATGGTGC
Organism: Pseudomonas sp. URIL14HWK12:I5; assembly: GCF_900176445.1. Lineage (NCBI taxonomy): Bacteria > Pseudomonadati > Pseudomonadota > Gammaproteobacteria > Pseudomonadales > Pseudomonadaceae > Pseudomonas > Pseudomonas sp. URIL14HWK12:I5. The sequence continues at coordinate 350,852 of NZ_FWXQ01000007.1, read as the reverse complement.
CACCCCGCCGCACATCGTCGAGAAACTGGTGCAGGTTGCCCAGCGTGAAGACACCCACGGCTACTCCACCTCTCGCGGTATCCCGCGCCTGCGCCGGGCCATTTCCAACTGGTACAAGGAACGCTACGAGGTCGACATCGACCCGGAAAGCGAAGCCATCGTCACCATCGGCTCCAAAGAGGGCCTGGCGCACCTGATGCTGGCCACCCTCGACCAGGGCGACACGGTACTGGTGCCCAACCCCAGCTACCCGATCCATATCTACGGTGCGGTCATTGCCGGTGCCCAGGTGCGTTCGGTGCCGCTGGTGCCGGGTGTGGACTTCTTCAACGAGCTGGAACGGGCGATTCGCGAGTCGATCCCCAAGCCGAAGATGATGATCCTCGGTTTCCCGTCCAACCCTACTGCCCAGTGCGTGGAGCTGGACTTCTTCGAGCGCGTGGTGGCGTTGGCCAAGCAGTACAACGTGCTGGTGGTGCACGACCTGGCCTACGCCGACATCGTCTACGATGGCTGGAAAGCCCCCTCGATCATGCAGGTGCCCGGCGCCAAGGACATTGCGGTGGAGTTCTTCACCCTGTCCAAGAGCTACAACATGGCGGGCTGGCGGATTGGCTTCATGGTCGGTAACCCCGAGCTGGTCAGTGCCCTGGCGCGGATCAAGAGCTACCACGACTACGGCACCTTCACGCCGTTGCAGGTTGCGGCCATTGCTGCGCTGGAAGGCGACCAGCAGTGCGTGCGCGACATTGCAGAGCAGTATCGCCAGCGCCGCAACCTGCTGGTGAAGGGGTTGCACGAGATGGGCTGGATGGTCGAGAACCCCAAGGCGTCGATGTATGTGTGGGCCAAGATCCCGGAGCAGTATGCACACCTGGGGTCGCTGGAGTTTTCCAAGAAGCTGTTGGCCGAGGCCAAGGTATGCGTGTCGCCGGGGATCGGCTTTGGTGATTATGGTGATGACCATGTGCGCTTTGCCCTGATCGAGAACCAGGACCGTATTCGCCAGGCCATTCGCGGGATCCGGCAGATGTTCCGCGCTGACGGGTTGAGCAACAAGTAAGCATCAGGGGGCCGCGTTGCGGCCCCCATTGCTATTCAGGTGAGCGCTTTCCGCCTGCATTCCATCGTTCTGCCTACCTATCTTCAGCACTCATTTCTCACCACAGAGATCCACAAATGAGTGTCTTCACCGCCTATTTCTGCGGCACCGGCTCCCACCGCTTCGACGACGCCAACCCCAACTTCTGGAACGGCGAACTGGTATCGACCCTGGCCAGCAACGACCAGGGCCGCGAATTCGCGCACTGGATAGCCGTCGACGGTCCCGGTAGTGGCAACCTTCAGGACGACAACCTGTTCGTCGAGCCCGGAGGTTATTTCAACTGGACTGGCCAACTGTTCGGCCGCGGCTGGGAAGAGAACGTCAACCATGTGCTGCAGGTGATCAAAGGCGAAAGCAGCTGGCACCGCACCAAATTGAGCGAGGAAGAGTACGAGCGGCTGAAGAACGCCGGTGTACCTGTTCCGGATGCTTCTTCCACGGCCTCCTGGTTCTGGCGTACCTACGATTACGGTGACCGCCATCCGACTCCGCAGGAACTGCAAGAGCGCATCATCAGCATGTTTCGCAAACCACGCATTCCGACCCAGGTGAACCTGGTGGGCTGGAGCCGGGGCGGTATCAGCTGCCACATGTTGGCCAACGCCATGGCACAAGACCCGGTACTGCGGGACATACCGGTGAACATCTTTGCAATCGACCCTGTGCCCGGCGTGGGCAATGTGCAAGCCGAACGCATCACGCTGGCGGCAAACGTGCGTGAATATGTCGGCTTCTATTCGCGGGATGAGCGTTCCAAAGGCTTTGCCTGCGTGATCCCGTCAGTGGCCAGTGGTACGAAGATCTGCATTTATCCGATGCCGGGGCGTCATGCCACGCTGGTGGGCAACGCGTCGGTCGATGGTGCGAGCGGCGGCGAGGTGCTCAAGGAACCCGGGCTGGTCGTTCGTCATTTTGCCGAAGTCTGCCTTGCCCGCTGGGGTGTTGAGCTGGGCAAGCGACTGGCCTTGAGCGATAGGCAGCTCATGGAGTATCACCGGACTATGAGCGCTGCTGAAAGGCAGTACCACGCCATGCGCAGCGAGTCTTACACGGTGCTGACCGAGGGTGAGCGAGATAATCGGTTGGTGCATTGCGGCGAGGCTTGTACGCACTTCAGCAAGGTGTGCGGTGATGACTATGACCCGACCGAGGGCCTGGCGTTGACGCGTTGGGACGCAACTACCTACAAGGCGCTGCGGTAGCGGATGCGGGCGGCCGGATCAGCGGCAAAATATTTTGCTTGGCCCCTCTATCCAGCCGCCCCGGGTTCGAATGAAAATGGCGCCGCGGGCCAGCCCCGATAACAACAACCTTCCCTCCGTGACATCATGTCTGAATATAACCCTTGCCTTGACTGCGGCGCCTGCTGCGGGTACTTCCGTGTGTCCTTCTTCTGGGGCGAATGCCAGTCTGCCGGGGGCCTTGTGCCAGACGACCTGGTGGTGCAGATCAACCCCACCCGCGTTGCCATGATCGGCACCGATGCCAAGCCATGCCGCTGCGTCAGCCTTGAGGGCGAGATCGGTAAAGAGGTGGCTTGTACCATCTATGCCAACCGTTCCAGCCCTTGCCGCGAGTTCGAGGCGTCGTGGGAAGGTGGGGTGCACAACCCCAGCTGTGACGATGCGCGGGCGGCGTATGGGCTGCCGCCGCTGACGCCGCCGGGGGCCAATGAGCCGCATTGGCCGGATGATGGGGCTGAGGTGGCTTGAGGCATTGTCGCTAGCCTGTACTGGCCCTATCGCCGGCAAGCCAGCTCCCACAGGTACCGCGCAAAGCCCAAAGCATGTGGTAATCCTGTGGGACCCTGGCTTGCCGGCGATGGACTGCGCGGCAGCCCCGGGATGCCCGAAACCAGCGCTTGACGTTAAACTGTCATCTCCCCAGCAATGGACAGGAGATCCGGCGTGACCCCACCCCGCAGTTTCCCCAGTGACCTCTGCCTCGACAGCCCGCGTCTGCACTTGCGCCCCATGCGCCATGCCGATGCCGCGCAATGGCTGGCGATCATGGCCGACCCCGAGGTCATGCGTTATTGGCACCATGCCCCCTGGCAAGACCTGGCCGAAGCCGAAAGTGCCCTGGCCGCCGACCGCGAAGCCTATGCCAATGGTGACCAGCTCAAGCTCGGCATGTACCGCCGCGACAATGGCGAACTCATCGGCATGGTCCAGTTGTTCAACATCGACGATGTCTCCCGCCGTGGCGAGATTGGCTACTGCCTGGCCAGCGCCGTGCAGGGCAGGGGCTACATGGACGAAGCGCTCACCTGCTTCATCGACTACCTCGCCCACACCCTGCACATGCGCCGCCTGGAAGGGGAGATCGACCCGCGTAACCAAGGCTCGGCGCGTACCCTTGAACGCCAGGGTTTTGTGCTTGAAGGCACGCTACGGGCGCGTTGGTGCGTGGCCGGCGAGCTGTCTGACTCAGGGATCTACGGTTTGTTGCTTGAGCCAGCAGTTGCATAGCCTTGCGTCGCAGGGTGTTGCCGTGGGGCACCTATTGAAGGTTTGGAAGCGGGGCAGGGCCTGAGTTAAGGTCGTACGCTGTCCGGTTTCCTTCAGGTGTGTCCCTTGCCCGTTTTCTACCTGAGCATCAGCTTGCTGCTGTACGTGCTTGCCCTGTTTTTCGATGGTGCGCTGATGAGCGGCGAGCGCCACATGCCGGCTCTGCAGATGCTGCTGTACGGGCCATGGGGCATGCCCTTCGGTTTGTTCCAATGGTTTGCCAACCCGCTGCTGGCCCTGGCTATCCTTGCCCATCGGCGGTTCCGCAGGCTGGCTTTGCTGGCAGGGCTGGCCGCGCTGTACCTGGCTGCCAGCAGTTTCGGAATTGACCGCTTGCCGGACAACCAGAGCTACGCGTTTCATGAGCGCACCGGCTTTGGTGCCGGTTTCTACCTGTGGCTGGCTGCGATGGTGATGTTTTGTGCGGGCCAGGCTTGGCATTGCTGGAAGGCACGCAGCGCCAACGACATGCCGGGCTGGAACTGGCTTGATGTAGCGTTGATCGCAGCGTTGGCTGTGACGCTTTACGCGGCAACGCAGATGCCATCGTTGCGCTTCGAGCCGGGCAACGTACTGATGCCACCAGAGCAGCCGCAGACGCTTTGATACCCATAAGGAGGGGGCGCATGACCAAGCATTATCTGACAGGCCTGGCACTGGCTTGTGTGCTGCCACTGGCAGTGGCAGACGACTACACGCCGGCCTACGGGCAGTGCATGGACAAGGCCTCCAGCACGGTGGCCATGAGTGCGTGCATCCAGGCTGAAACGCAGGTGCAGGACCAGCGTTTGAACCGGGTGTACAAGCAGTTGATGGGCAAGCTGGAGGTCGGGCAGCAGAAAAGCTTGCGCGATGTGCAGCGCAAGTGGATGGCCTACCGCGATGGCAATTGCCAGTTCCACGTGCAGGCCAGTGGCGGGACCCTGGCGCAGTTGGAAGGCGGGACGTGTGTGATGGACATGACCCGCGACCGGGCGGCGGAGCTGGAACGGGTGCTTAGCCCGGGGCAGTAAAGCCATGTCAGAAATGACTGGCCGCTCCTACAGGTACTGCACTGCCCTTGGGGGCAGGGCTAAACCTGTCAGACCTTGCCCCGAGGTTCGCGCAGCGCCCGGGCCTTGAGGTACTCGCGCACTTCCACGGCATCTCCGGCAAACTCAATACGCTCAGCCTTCGCCGCACGCTGGTAGGCATACATCGGGTCGTAATACTCGTTCAACAAGCCTTCGATCCAGCCCCGGTGCAGCTCCACCGCGCCGCTGCGCTGCTGCGCTTCCAGCGCCTGGCCCAGCAGCGCCGACAACCGCTGATAACGCTCGCCGCCCAAACGCTTGTAGATGTTGGCCATGCTTTGCAGCATACGCTCGGCAAACAACCGGCGGCCTTCCTCCTCGCCATGCACAGCGGCGAACTCGGCACTCAGGTTGACCACGTAATCACGCAGGATGCGTTCAACGCGGTTGGCGAAACTGTCTTCCAGCCACACCAGTGGGTATTGCTGCATACCCTGGTACAGCTCCAGCGGCACGGTGCAACTGCCGACGATGCGGCCTTCATCTTCCAGTACGAACTGTTCAACGCCTCGGTCGCGTTTCTTCAGTACGTCGATGGCCAGCTGGTTCTCGAAGTCGATTTGCGCCGGCTGCGCGGTGGCGCGTTTGCCGAAGCTGGAGCCGCGATGGTTGGCATGGCCTTCCAGGTCCAGCACGTTATCCAGCTGATGCAGCACGTCGGTCTTGCCAGTACCGGTAAGGCCGCCCAGCAGCACAAAATCGCACTGCGCCACCGCCTGTTGGGTGGTTTCCAGCAAAAAGGTCCGCATGGCCTTGTAGCCGCCCTTGACGCGCGGGTACTGGATGCCCGCTTCATCACGCAACCAGCCTTGCACGATCTGCGAACGCAGGCCGCCACGGAAGCAGTACAGGTAGCCTTCGGGGTGGGCCTGGGTAAACGCCACCCAGGCGTCCAGCCGAACCTGCTTGGTGGTGCCGCTGACCAGCTGGTGGCCCAGGGCGATGGCAGCTGCCTGGCCCTGCTGCTTGAAGCAGGTGCCGACCTTCTGCCGCTCCTGGTCATTCATCAGCGGCAGGTTGACCACGCCAGGAAAGGCGCCTTTGGCGAATTCGACGGGGGCGCGCATGTCCATCATCGGCACGTCGTCGAGAAACAGCCGGCGGAAATCGGTGCAGTCGGGGCGCATCAGATCACCTCGACCGCGTGGCTCTGTCGTTCGACCAGCTTGCCGATTGGCGACAGTTGCAGGCCCAGTTCGGCAGCGACTGCCAGGAACGCGTCTTCACCTTCAGGGCTGACCGCCACCAGCAGGCCGCCGCTGGTTTGCGGGTCGCACAGCAGGTGTTTCTGCTCGTCGCTGAGTGCGCCGAGCTTGTGGCCGTAGCTTTCGAAGTTACGCAAGGTGCCGCCGGGGATGCAGCCTTCGGCCAGGTAATGCTCGACGCTGGGCAGGCGCGGTACGGCGGCGTAGTCCAAGTGCGCGGTAAGGCCGCTGCCTTCGGCCAGCTCCACCAGGTGGCCGAGCAGGCCAAAGCCGGTGACGTCGGTCATGGCCTTTACACCGTCGAGTTTGCCGAAGCGGCTGCCGGGGGTATTGAGGGTGCACATCCAGTCGCGGGCCAGGCCTTGGTCTTGTGCGCGCAGCTTGGCCTTTTTCTCGGCGGTGGTAAGGATGCCGATGCCCAACGGTTTGGTCAGGTACAGCCGGCAGCCGGCAGTGGCGGTATCGTTGCGCTTGAGGTAGCGCTTGCTGACCACACCCGTGACGGCGAGGCCGAAGATTGGCTCGGGGGCGTCGATGGAGTGGCCGCCGGCCAGCGGAATGCCTGCTTCGGCGCACACCGCACGGCCACCACGAATCACTTCGCGGGCCACTTCCGGTGGCAGCACATTGACCGGCCAGCCCAAAATGGCGATCGCCATCAGCGGGTCGCCACCCATGGCGTAGATGTCGCTGATGGCGTTGGTGGCGGCGATGCGGCCGAAGTCGTACGGGTCATCGACAATCGGCATGAAAAAGTCGGTGGTCGAGACCACGCCGCGCTCGTCGTCCAGCGCGTACACCGCAGCGTCGTCGCGCGAGGCGTTGCCAACCCACAGCTTCGGGTCCAGGGCCTGGGTGCCGCTTTCGGCAAGGATCACATCCAGCACCTTGGGGGAAATCTTGCAGCCACAGCCGGCACCATGGCTGTACTGGGTCAGGCGAATCGGCTCGCTCATATGCACCTCGACAGGTCAAATTGTTGCGCGATTGTAGCAAAGCTGGCCTTTGGGCCTTGGCCTCTTATAATCCTCGGTGTCGACGGATTTGTCGGCATTTCCCCGCTATTGAACCGGAGAACACCCATGCTCAAACGCCCCTTGGCGCTCGCCGCCGGCCTTGTGCTGTCTTGCTGTGCCGTTGTCGTCCAAGCTGCTGAAGTGTTGCGGGTCAGCGCCATCCCCGACGAAGCGCCAACCGAACTGCAGCGCAAGTTCAAGCCGTTGGGCGAGTACCTGGCCAAGCAACTGGGTATGGAAGTGAAGTTCGTACCGGTGGCCGATTACCCGGCTGTGGTCGAGTCGCTGGCCGCCGACCGGCTGGACCTGGCCTGGCTGGGTGGCTTCACGTTCGTTCAGGTACACCTGAAGGACCCGGCCGCCACGCCACTGGTGCAGCGTGAGCAGGACGCGCAGTTCACCTCCAAGTTCATCACCGCCAACCCCGACGTGAAGAGCCTGGCCGACCTCAAGGGCAAGTCGTTCGCCTTCGGCTCTATCTCGTCTACTTCGGGCAGCCTGATGCCGCGTTACTTCATGCTCAAGCAGGACAACATCAAGCCTGAAGAGTACTTCGGCCGTGTGGCCTACTCTGGCGCCCATGACGCCACCGTGGCCTGGGTGCAGGCGGGTAAGGTCGATGGCGGCGTGCTCAATGCCAGTGTGTGGCAGAAACTGGTGGATGCCGGCAAGGTCGATACCGCCAAGGTGAAAGTGTTCGCCACTACCCCGACCTATTTTGACTACAACTGGACCGTGCGCGGCAACATGGCGCCGGCGTTGAAAGAAAAGATCAAAAAAGCGTTCCTCGACCTCGACCCGGCCAATCCGGAGCACAAGGCTATCCTCGACCTCCAGGCCGCCAGCCGCTTCATCGAGACCAAGCCTGAAAACTATGTAGGCACCGAGCAAGCTGCGCGTGAGGCTGGCCTGCTCAAGTGACTGCTTCGAACGTGGCAATCCACCTGCATGGTGCCGGCCTGCGCCATGGCCAGGTGCGCGCGCTTGACGCGATCAACCTGAGCATCGAGCAGGGCGAGCGTGTCGCGATCATTGGCCCGTCGGGGGCGGGTAAGTCGAGCTTGCTGCACCTGATGGCTACGGCCATCCAGCCCAGCAGCGGGCGCGTGGAGTTGCTGGGTGAGCAGCCCTGGGCGTTATCCGCCAGGGCACGCCAGCGCCTGCGGGCGCGGGTCGGCCTGGTGCATCAGGCACCGCCCTTGCCACCGCGCCAACGGGTGGTGACGGCAGTACTGGCCGGCCGGCTGGGGCAGTGGGGGTTAACGCGTGGCTTGCTCAACCTGCTGTACCCCAGCGATGTGCCGGGGGCGCGCCAGGTGCTGGCAGAGCTGGGCCTGGCAGACAAGCTGTTCGTGCAGTGCGGGCAGTTGTCGGGTGGTCAGTTGCAGCGGGTGGGTATTGCCCGGGCCCTTTACCAGCGGCCACAGGTGCTGCTGACCGACGAGCCGGTGTCGGCCATGGACCCGGTGCTGGCCGACCACAGCCTGGCCTTGCTAAACCGCCATGCCCAGGCCAATGGCGTGACGCTGGTGGCGAGCCTGCATGCGGTGGAGTTGGCGCTGGCGCATTTCCCCCGGGTCGTCGGTATCCGCGAGGGCCAGGTAGTGTTTGATTGCCCGGCAGAAGCGGTCACCGGACACATGCTGGAGGCGCTGTACGCGAATGAACAACTGGCTTCGCCGCCAACCCAGGGGCCGATTCTGACGGTGCAGATCCCGCGATGCTGAGGGCCGACACCCGCGATCCGGCCTTGCTGCCACGGCTGCTGCTGGCCTTGCTGGGCGTGGCGATACTGTGGCCGGGTATCCAGTTGAGCGAACTGAACCCCGGAGTGCTGTTGCAGGCCGAGAACCGACAGCAGATCGCCAGTTTCACCAGCGCCTTCTGGCCACCCGCCCACGATGCCGATTTTCTCGTGTTGCTGTATGAAGCCACGCTACAGACCTTGGCCGTGGCCACCGCTGGCATGGCGTTGGCGTTGCTGCTAGCCGTTCCGGCGGGGCTGATGGCCAGTCGCGCCTTGTCGTTGCGTGCCGCCTCCCGTGGTGGGCGTGCAGGGCTTTGGTCGCGCCTGCTGCGCCTACCGGTGCGCGGGTTGCTGATCTTCCTGCGCAGCGTGCCGGAAATTGTCTGGGCGCTGTTGTTCGTGCGGGCCGTGGGGCTGGGGCCGACGGCGGGTGTATTGGCCATCGCCATTACCTACAGCGGTATGCTGGGCAAGGTCTACGCCGAAATCTTCGAATCGGTCGACCAGCGCCCGGCCCATGCCTTGTTGCAGGCGGGCAGTGGCCGGCTGACGGCGTTTCTCTACGGCATTCTGCCCAATGCGGCGTCCGAGGTGGTGTCCTACACCGTGTACCGCTGGGAGTGCGCGGTGCGGGCCTCGGTGGTGATGGGGTTTGTGGGGGCGGGCGGGCTGGGGCAGCAGATTGACCTGTCGATGCGGATGTTTGCCGGGGCGGAAGTGGCCAGCATGTTGCTCACCTTCCTGCTGCTGGTGATGCTGGCCGACTTGCTCAGCCGCCTGCTGCGCTGGAGGCTGGCATGAACCGGGTCATCAACTTGTTGTTGCTGGGCGCCATCGTGTTGGCGGTGTTGGCCTCGTTCGCTTACCTGGAGCTGGACCTGCAAGCGCTGGTCGGTAACGGCGGGTTGGGGCAGATGGGCGAGTACGCAGGGCGCTTCCTGCATCCGGACCTGTCTACCGGGCACTTGAAGGCTGTGTGGCGCGGGGCGCTGGAGACGCTGGCCATGTCGGGTCTGGGCACCTTGTTGGCGATGGTCATGGGGATGTTGCTGGCACTGCCGGCGGCAGGGCGATTCGGTTGGCCATTACAGGGCGTAGCGCGGTTGCTGCTGAATGCTCTGCGCGCCATTCCGGAACTGGTGTGGGCTGCGCTGACAGTCCTGGCGGCCGGTCTTGGGCCCAATGCCGGCACCCTCGCGTTGGCGCTGCACACCGCCGGTGTTCTGGGACGCTTGTTTGCCGAGGCGTTGGAGAATGCGCCGCCGGAGCCAGCGGCAGCGATTCGCTTGCAGGGCGGCAGCCAGGTGGCCGCATTCTGTTTTGGTACCTTGCCCAATTTGTGGCCGCAGTTGCTGGCCTACAGTTTGTACCGCTGGGAAAACAATATCCGTATGGCCAGCGTGCTCGGCTTTGTCGGGGCAGGGGGCTTGGGGCAGATGCTGTACACCACGTTGAGCCTGTTCCAGGAGGCCCAGGCCAGTACGGTGATCCTGGGCATGCTGGTGCTGGTGTTGCTGGTGGATACGTTGAGTGATGTGTTGCGCCAGCGCTATGTGCGGGCCTAAGCGAGTTCCCCACACTGCGCTTCCCGTTGCATCGACTCCAGGTTCCGCTCGATCGTCTCGCAAATGGTGTCCATCTGGATCTGGTGCTCACTGAACTTGAATGGGCTCTGCAAATCCGTGCCGATTCGCTCGATGGCCAGCAACATGAACCCCACCACTGTCGAAGCCAGCGGCGTGAACCAGCCCAGCGACTCCACCAGCCCTATTGGCACGATCAGGCAGAACAGGGTGATGAACAGTCGCGGAAAATACACGTAAGGGTAGGGCAGCGGTGTATTGGCAATGCGCTCCATACCGCCTTGGGCATTGGACAGGTCCACCAGCGTCGATTCCAGCCGCGCCAGACGGATGCTGTCCAGCCGGCCGGCCTGGTATTCCCGCGCCAGCAAGGCCGCCGAGCCACCGAGAATGTCATTGGCAAAGTTGTTCGAGCGGTTGCGCCGTTCGAATTCAGCCGGCGGGATGAAGGCCATCAGTTCATCCGGGCAGCTCTCCCCCTTCAAGTGTGCAGCCAGGCAGTTCACATAGGCGATGTGCCGGCGCAGCAGGGTGGCCTTGACCGGGTTCAGGCCATCAGCCGGGTCATCGATCAGGTTTAGCGTCTGCCTTGCGAAGCTGCGCGAACTGTTCACCAGCGCCCCCCACAACGTGCGAGCTTCCCACCAACGGTTGTAGGCGCTGCTGTTGCGAAAACTCACCAGCACTACCAGCGCCGAGCCCAGCAAAGTCAGCGGGATCAGCGGCAGGGTGAACTTGCTGTTGAAGAACAGCATGAAATCAATGGTGACCAGCACATCCCAGATCAGCAGCCAGAACAGCGACCAGCCGATGTAGCCGATGGTCTTCACGACCAGGCGGTACTTGCGGGTGATGATGTCTTTCACGCGGGGGGCCTCGAAACGCGGGGGATGCAGAATCGGACGTCGAGGGGAGAGCATGGTTCGGTGCGGTTCGTCTGGGTGTATTACCAGACGTGTTCAGTGCCAGGCTTTGTAGGAATTGGACTGCAGTGTTTTAGGACCACAGTGAAATAGCCCGAGCCAATATCTACGTTGAAAAAGCCCGGGCAAGAAACGAACGGGTCACTCCCACAGGCACTGCACAAGTCTCAAAAGCGGGTTCACCCGCGAAGAGGCCATCAGCCTCACATCACAAGCCGCTTATCATCCGCAAACGCGCTCCGGAACCTGACTCAAGGCTTGGCAGCAACCGCCACATAGCCTTTGATCGAAGCCGGTGCCTGAGGCTTGCCCTTGTGCGCCGTCAGGTACTCAAAGCGCCGCCATTCCTTGTCGATCTCGTTGAACGACATGAACACGCTGATCCGCGCCTTGCCAGCCAGGTCCGGGCGCTTGCCGGCATCAATCTCGCTGGTGGGGATGATGGCCACATTGATGCCGACCACCTTGCCGTCATCGGCGAACACAGGCCCGCCCGACATGCCCTTGGTGATGGGGCCGTCGTGTACTGAATAGAAAACACTGCCTGGCGTGCCTTCAAGCCGCACCAGCGACGCCAGCGCATGGCCCTTGCCCTGCATCGGCATCATGAAACTGTTGAAACCCACCGCCGTCACGGCTTCGCCCGGCACATACTGGCGCCAATCCGGCACGTTGCTGGCCTTGTGTTTGAAGAACACCACATCACCGAGGCCCTCGTGGACCACGTTGCGCAGGAAGGGGGTGTGTTTGGCAGTTACGGCGTAATCCTCGTTCCACTGGATGGCGCTGGCCATCAGCAACATGGGCAGCGGGGCACCGGAGGTGACCACGAAAGCCTGGCTGTAGACGGGATCGGAAACGTACGAGGTTGGCACTCCATTGCACCCACTGAGCAGCATCATTGCCGCCATGCAGGGCGCGATTGTTTTCATGGGTCACACGGTGCGTGGTGAAAAGGGAGCGCAAATATGGCGAAGTGCCATTATGCTGACAATACTTTCGGAATATATCCGACGAGTGACAGGTTAAGCGCTAGCGCATATCGTGGCCAATAGGCTTCATGCATGGCTGGAGGCCCTGAAGTCATTGGGGCGGCGTCAAATTGACAAGGGGCTTTGGGCCTCCCGCGTTGTCTTCGTTTGGGGAATTGAAAGGACTCAAGAATGGTTGAAACGAATGCGCTCGTGCCTGAACTCATTGTCAGTGATATCGAACGCAGCCTTGCTTTCTACTGCGGAATACTTGGCTTCAAGGTCGAGTACGAACGGCCTGAAGACCAATTCGCTTTCCTGTCTTTTGGCGGCAGCCAGTTGATGCTGGAACAGGACTGGCACAGCGAATCACCTTGGCGCGTTGGCCCGCTGGAGCCGCCCTATGGGCGTGGGATCAACCTGTCTATCGCATGCCCTGATGCATTGGCTTTGGTTGCAGCGTTGAACGCAGCAGGGCATGGTCTGAGAAACCCGGTTGAAGAGCGCTGGTACCGCAGCGCTCACGTATTGATTGGCCAGCGCAACTTCCTGGTGCAGGACCCTGACGGGTACCTGCTTCGGTTTGCTGAGGATCTCGGTACCAAACCCGCCTGAGGCTGTGGTGGGCACAGGAATAATTGATCTGATAATCGTCATCATCTGAGGTGCCATCCTTGCACGTGTGGGAGCGGGTTCACCGGCGAATCAGACGCTGCGGTGGATGGCACCGGCTTTGCCGGTGTTCGCGGCTAAAGCCGCTCCTACAGTGGCCGTGCAAGTTGCGATCTGTACGAGAGATCAAAATTCAGGCGAAAAAAAACCGACCATAAGGTCGGTTTTTTCCGGATCTTGGTGCCCCGAGGGGGCAACTGAGAGACGCTGGCAGAAAGGTGCCATAGCTGGCGTACAGCTTCAACCCACTGATTACGCTGGTTTTTCGCTGATTCCCTGAGTGCTGTTCACGGCGATTGGCTGCGTTGGCGTGATAGCCTTTACGCCACTTTTACGCCAGCAAGGACAGAGGTTGGGAATGGCATCATTTCGGAAGCGTAGCGGTGGCTGGCGAGCTGAGGTGGCTAGGTTGGGGGTCCGAGACACCAGAACATTTGCGACGAAGGCCGCAGCAGTGGCATGGGCTACCACCCGTGAGGCCGAGATTTTGGCATCTACCGGCGGGCCCAAGTGCTCTGTGGAAATGACCGTGTCTGAAGCGTTGCGCCGCTACAAGCGTGACGTTACCCCCACTAAGGCTGGGAAGAAATGGGAAGAGCTCCGGCTGGACAAGTTTGACGCCGAACTTGAATGGGTAGGGGAATTCATGTCGGACGTCACTACTGACCAGGTAGCCAAGTGGCGTGATGCCCGGCTTCGAGTAGTGGCCAGTCCCACCGTTCGCCGTGAGATGACTTTGCTGTCGTCAGTGTTCGAGATTGCGCGTCGAGAATGGCGCACATGCATCGTCAACCCTGTGCGCGATGTGAAGCGACCGCTCAACAATCCGCCCAGGGACCGCCGCATCGAGCCTTCGGAGGAAACAGCTTTGCTCAACCGGCTTGGATACGTCGAAGCCGAACCTCCAGTGACGCTTCACCAGGAGCTGGCCTTGGCATTTCTGATCGCCCTGGAAACCGCTATGCGGCAAGGCGAAATTCTTGGGATCACCGCGAAGGCTGTGAACCTCAAACAGCGCTTTGTGCATCTTCCTTTGACCAAGAACGGATCTAGCCGAAATGTGCCTCTCAGCAAGCGGGCCGTGGGATTGATCGGGATATTGTTGGGGGAGAAGAAAGGTGCTGAAAAACTATTCAGGCTGACGTCCGCGTCGGCCGATGCGATGTTTAGGAAGGTGCGGGACGATGTGGCGATTGTGGGGCTTACATTCCATGACACCCGTCATGAAGCAATCACCCGATTGGCGAGAAAGGTCGATGTGCTCGATCTTGCTCGTATCACCGGCCACAAAGACCCTCGTTCATTGATGGTCTACTACAACGCCACTGCTTCAGAAATGGCATTACGCCTTGATTGAAAAAAGCCTGCGCAAGGCAGGCTTTAACTTTATGCACGCTTCCTGGCGCGGGGTTCTGGCAGTCTTGCTCTGTTTTGCCTGCTCCAGGAGATCACTTCCCCAGCAAACCATCGTTTGGATGCCCGCTCTCCGGTAGCGCATGGCTGCATGCTTTCCGGAAAGGTGTCCTGTACAACGACGCGGCGTTCCACTGTGTATTGGGCCAACTTGAGATAGTCGGCAATGTCCTGTGTTGTCCACAGTTGATCCTGGATTGAAATTTGCGGTCGCTTCAACTGATTGATCAGTTCGTTAAGCGAACTGATGAGAGCGGCGTTCTCCAGCATCAGCGATTCGTTCATGGGGGCGTGCACGTTACTCATTTCGGCTTTTCTCTCAGCTGCAGCGCTGGGCGGTGAATTGAACGTGTGGGTCGGTGCTGCAGCGGTTGGCTGCAAACAGATCAGGTTGGGCCATCAGGGCTCCGAGTTTGCTCGCTAAGGCGCGTGCCGCTGCATCGGCGCTGATGGTGCTGCTGGCGGTGGCCTTCTCGCCGCGGGCTCGGGCGGTGTAGGTGCCGGCGCTGAGGCGAACGCTGATGACCAGGTCGTGGGTTGGAGTTTGATTAGCGTGCATATCGGCGGTCCTGCTGTGCTTTCTTGGCTTCGACGTTGGCCATGTAGGCCTCCCATTCAACTGATTTCCGCTGCTGGCGGATCTGGCTGCAGCGCTGGTGCTTCCTGGTGGAGCGGGCCTTGTTGCAGATGTCGCAGTGGTTGGGCAGGTCCAGCGCGTGGCTGGCCAAGCGGGGGCGTGTTTGTTGGCTCATGAAGTCGCCTCCGTCAAAGCCAGCTCCTCGAATGAGGGCTGCTGGACGTCAGCTGCGACGACTCGGATCCCGCACCAACCGAAGTTGTCCCAAGGAACCTCGCCGCCCCAGCCTTCGCTGACATGCAGCTCCTTACTGAATCGCTCCCCTGGAAACTTCTGTTTGTCGGTGAATCTGGCCCCATGGTTCTCGAGCATTGCGCAGATCAGCTCATGGCCTGCCATGCGGATGACGGCACGGACAACGTCTTCGCCTTCCTCGTCCACCCGGTCCTCGGCCCCAGTCCAGAAGCTATTGATCAGCGCAGCGCGCGAGGTGGTCAGTCGGTTAAGGTCCACCTCGAGCGTCACCTCGTAGTCCTTCCAGGTGTCCTTGACTTTGAACTTCTTTATGTTGAGAGAGAGGGTCATTCCGCGTCCCCCTGTACAGGGTTACGGAGTGGCTCAAACGCCAGGAGCAGCCCAGCCATGTAGTCAATGGCTTGCATGGCGTTATCGTCTTCCTCGCCGAACACCTCGCGGGCCATCACTTCGGCGCGAGAAACGGCCGATTGCCAGTCTGCTGGTGGTTCTTCCGCGATAACGTCAGCGTCCCAGCCAGTGGCTCGGCGGCGGCGCATCAGGTTGAGGGCATCTGCAGCGCCCTTCGCCAGCCCGTGATAGCTGCCGTCTGCCAAGTCGCCAACGAAATCCTCCAGTGCATCCATGGCCGCAAGGCCGTGGCCCACGCTCCAGGCGACAACTTCGCCGCCGTCAACTTCCCGCGGGACTGTCTTGCCTGAGGCACCGCGGATTACCAGGGTGTCGTACCGCATTGTGTTAGCCTTCTGTGTGCCGACTTCGGGGGTTTCTACTTGCATGTTGTTTCTCCTTGGGGTTGGTGGGCGTTGGGGAGGTGCAACTCCTCGGCGCCTTTTTTGCCGGTCAGCCGCTAGTCACGGCGTACCAGGAAAATCTCGAGGTCCTGCAGCTGGCCGTCGTCGTCGCAGGTGCCCCACTCCAGGACTGCCTGCACCTGGGCTCGCGAACAGTCCATGACCAGGATCCCGCGCTCGCCGCGTGCGACGCGCACTTCCAGGATCTCCAGCAGGCCATCTGCGGCGTATGCATCTGCGTAGATGTGAGGCACGGATCCGGTTGAGGCCGGCAGTCGGGCGGTGACGAATCCCATCAGGTCCGGCGCCTCTACCTGCCAGTCGCTGTTGATTACGTGAATGTCCATGGCGGTTACTCCCGGAAGACAAAGCAGCGAACGGACTGGGGGATGTTTTCCAATGGCCGTGCCTGCTGAATGCGAAACCGGATGGCGCTTTCGGTGCGCTTCGACTCAGAGAGGCACTGGTGTGCACGGCAGTCCTTGAGGAGGCGGCGCAGCACGCCCAGCTCCGGGATCCGCTGCCGGTGTTCCACGGCCACTTCGGCGAACTGGTTGAGGTTGATAGCGATCTGGCCAGGGGTCTTGCTGTGGTTGACCAGAGGGGCCCCGGGCAGCGACTCGAGGTAGTCGTAGACCTGCCAGAACTCGTTCACCTCTTTCGGGTCGGTGGTGATCGCCGCCTGGCGCTCGCTGGCAGCCTTCTCGACGTACTTGCGGCACTCCTTAACCATGTGCTCCGGGATCTCGATCACCAGCTGCAGGCAGTCCACCAGGGCCAGCATCATGGCGTGGTTCTTGATCACACGATCCGAGGTCAGCTTGCGGTTGGCCCACAGCTCGGCGCGGTACTTCGGATACAGCTCGGCAAAGCGCTTGAGGATCTTCGGCTCGGCCCGCATGGCCTTGATCATGAAGTGGCTGACGTCCTCGAGCTCGGTCTGCACGATCGCGTCAGCGGCCCGGCGGCTCGCCTCGGTGATCGTCGGCTTGAGAAAGGGCAGGCGGAAGATCCGGCTGATGATGGCTTCGTGACCAACGACGATGGCGTTCTGAGCGATCACGATCGAGGCGCGGAACGGCGGCTCGTAGGTGTCGTTGCTGTTGGACTTCACGCCACGGGTCCGCAAGGTACCGCCGCCATAGAAGTCCTTGAACTGGTCCCACTCGAAGGCTTTGGTGTTGTCCTCGTTGGTGTTCCGGTCGGCCTCGAGCAGCACCAGGGGCAGGTTGGCCACCTGTCCCATGGCTCGGCTCAGACCAGAGAACGAACTCTTGGCCGGGTCAAAGCCCTCGTACAGGCGACCAAACAGCTTCCAAAGGAATTTGATCAGGGTGGTTTTGCCCGAATCGGGCTCACCGGACATTTCCAGGAACGGGAAGCTCTCATGCTCGGCGCGGATCTGCTCGGCAAACAGCGAGCCGAACCAGTAGGTCAGGGCCAGCACGCCGTTCTCGCCGAAGCAGGTCCACAGGTGTTCCAGCCAATCCTCGCGGTAGTCCTTTGCGTCCAGCTTGTTCTTGATCTTCACCGACTTCATCAGGCACTTGACGCGCTGCTTGCCGAACTCGAAGTAATCCTCGTCGTTGGCCTTGTAGATCGAGCCGTTGTGGATGGCGATGTCGTTGAAGATGTATGCCTGGTGGTCGCGGCTGTAGCCCAGGAAGTCGATAGTCTCGACGGTCTTGAGGCCTTCGGTCTGCCGCAGGATGATCTGGTCCAGGTGCTTCTGTGTGCCCAACCAGGTAGCCCCGGAATACATCAGGCGGGTCTTGAACTCGCTGCTCGAGGAGATCTGCTTGGGCGTGAAGG
Source organism: Pseudomonas sp. URIL14HWK12:I5 (assembly GCF_900176445.1). Taxonomy (NCBI): domain Bacteria; kingdom Pseudomonadati; phylum Pseudomonadota; class Gammaproteobacteria; order Pseudomonadales; family Pseudomonadaceae; genus Pseudomonas; species Pseudomonas sp. URIL14HWK12:I5. Next base: position 333,196 of record NZ_FWXQ01000007.1, on the reverse strand, counting down.
TGTAGTTATCACCGTCATCGTCCTGCTTGCCGGCCACCTGGAAGTAGAACCAGGCCTCGTTGGTGACATCGCTGACCTGCTTGTACAGCGCCTGGAAACGGCAGTTGGCCAGCAGTTTCAGCGAGCAAACCTTCTTCAAGACATCGCGGCGATCCTCTTCGTCGTCCTGGTCCTTGCTGCCGGCCAGCTCCTTCTGCTCCTCCTCGAGCTTGGACAGGTCGAACTTGGCCCAATAGGTCTGGTTGCCGAAGTCGAACGCGAACTCGGTGAAGCCCTCGTCCCACATGTACATCAGCAGAGCCTTCTCGCGGGCAGTCGGAGCCAGCAGCAGGTCGCCCTCATGCCGGGCAGCAGCCAGGTCGCGTGTGCGCTTGTGGTTGCGGGCCTGGCCTTCTTCTTCAAACTGCCAACGCTGGTGCAGATCGTTCCAGTCCACCTTCTTGTCGCGCTGGGGGATCAGTGCGGCCTTGCACTCGAAGCCCATATCCGATGCCTGCTTGGCAAAGCGCTGCAGGTAGCCGCGGGCAGTGGGCTCGTTGTCGAGGGCCCAGACCAATGTTGGCAAATTGCCAGGGCGCTGCTCGGCCAGCTGTTTCAACGCCTCGATCGGGAAGTTGACGCTCGACATGGCCGACACCGCGTCGATGCCGTTCTGCACCAGGGCGATGGCGTCGAAGATTCCCTCAACGATCCACAGCTCCTCGACAGTCTCAAGCTTGAGGCTTGGCGGGCACCACCATTGGCCCTGCGCGCTGTACCCGAACTTGAAGCGGGCCTTCATCTTGCCGAAGCGCCCAGGGCGATCAATCAGCCGCTCCCAGTAGCCGCCGTTCGGCAGGGGGAAGCGGACCGTGGCGCTGGCCTCGCCGCTTTCCTGGTTGACGTAGTTTTCCTGGGTGAACCAGCCGGTCATCTTCCACGCATCGAGGCCCCGGGCGAATTCCAGGTAGGTGCGGGCAGTCAGGGTGGGGTCGTTCTCCGTGGCCGGGGCGCGCTTGCTCCAGTCTTCAAACAGATCCTCATAGATGCCTTTGACATGCTCGATGTGGCCGCAGCGCTCCGGGCGCCCGCAGCGGATCTGCCACGGGTTGTCATGGCGGGCATACAACTCTTTCTTTCCACAGGCCGGACATACGCCGCCCCGCATGTAGTTGGTGCCAACGCGCAGCTTTAGGCCGAAATCACTTTCAAGCCGTTGCAACACTTGTGAGCGGATATCTTCATTCATCATGACGGTTACTTCGCAGTTTTGAGGCTGTAGGTCAGCGCGCCGATCAGCCGGCGTTGCGCGCCCATGACGGGGTTTTTCAGGACGATTGCGGTGTGCCGGTCTTTCTCCGGCACGTAGCGGTAGGCATCCGTCCACCAGTGCTCAGTGAGAGCCAGGCGGTATTCAGACTTGAGCAAAGCCAGCAGGGCGGTGGCCTGCTCGGGGCTCATTTCCGCCTTGATCACCATCTTGTTATCCATCGAAACCTCGACTTCGGACGCAGCTCACCCAAACCCACGGAAAGCGGGGCAGGGCGATGGGTTGGATTAGGTGCGCGCTGCGCGGGGGTGCGAGCGATCAGCTGCGCCCAGGCCAAGGTCGGTCATGGCGAGGTGCACGGCTTTTTCAGCAGTTGGGTCAGAAACGTTGTGGTCGGCGACCAGGTGGCAAACAGCACGGGCGAACAAACGGTCGTCGCCGCTCAGGTGTTCGGCCTGGTGGCGTTGCAGGTAGTGCATCGCCGAGGACTTGAGTACGTCCTGGTAGTCAGGGTGTGTTGTGCTCATGCTGCAACCCCCGCACGGGCGCGGTGCAGCGCGATCGCCGATAGCACCTCGGTATGGCGAGCGGACATATGGGCCTCATGGGCGCGCATGATCTCTTCCGCCTCGGCGGTGGTGATGGACCCATCGGCCAGGGCCTTCGCAATCTCCAGATCAACAGCACCGCGCTTGGCGGAGGTGACCATCGACATAGCGTAGAGCTCGACGTTGTCCAGGGCGTCGACATCGGCGACCTTGACGAAGATGCCGCCGTACAGCGAAGCGATGAACTCCGGCAGGAATGTCGTGTGGGCTGTGGCTTCCAGTTGGCACAACTGCAGGTCGTTGAGCGGACGGGCGTTGTTGTTTTCGTAGGCGTGGTTGTCGAACTTCTTGAGCTCGAGGCCGAGGTGCGCAGCTGCCTGAGCCCGACCGCCTGGGTATGCGCGGATGATCGCGCTGACCACATCCTTCCTTGTCTTGAGAACTGAGCGATTCATGTTCTGATTTATCCCTAGTGGCCAGTTGCCTTACTCTTCGATCACGCCGTCTTTGATGCCTAACAGGACAGCAGCACGGTGTGCCTCCCCCCGCCGACATTGGCTCTGACCCCTCAGCACCGCGTAGACGGTGCTGGGGTTTAGGTCATTCTGTAGTGCAAAACTTTTCACCGTCTGGCCGCGGCGCTCCAGTTCTTCACGTGCGCGTTGGCGGGCTTGCTCGCTGATCGAGGTATTAGGCATAGTGCATTTCCATGCATTTTCGTGTGAGTGAGAATGCAGAATGATGCATCAAAATGCATTTGTAAACACCTTGGATGAAAGATTTTGCACGATTCGAAAGATATCGGGGCTCGGCTGCGCGACGAACGGAAGCGTTGCGGACTTACCCAAGACCAGGCTGCCGCGGGCTGCGGCATCGTTAAGCGAACCCAGGCCAACTATGAGGCGGGCGCTAGCGATGCCACGGCGACATATCTGAGCAAAGCCTGGGCGATGGGCTTCGATGTTCCTTACATCCTGACCGGTGTTCGCCAGACTGCGGCTCGTGAATCCCTCAGCCCAGAGGAAGACTCGGTCCTCTCGCAGTACCGGCAGATCCCAGTTGAAGACCAGCGAGCGCTGCGCCGCTTCCTTAAAGCTATGTTTGATGATGCTGGACATTAGTATCCGTCCTTTCGTCGCGCTCCTGTTTGAAGCCTCATGACTGCCTTGTTAACTGAAAATTCACTTTGCATATCAAGGAGTTAGCAAATGTTGAATTTGGCAGTAGCTGAGCAGGATTGCGTTGAACTGAGGGACTTCGAATGGTCCGGTCTGAGCGAAAACGAACGTCGATTGATCGGTCGTTTTCGCCAGATGCGGGAGCAGGAGCGTCACCAGGTGAGGCGCCTTATTGAGCAGTTGGCCAAAAATCCGGACGACACGGATTCCTGAGTCATCCAAAACAAAACCGCCGACCAATCGGCCGGCGGTTCCAATCAGGCTGCAGGCCTGCTCATGTGATCGAACAATTCCTTTTGCTTATCCGCCGGAAGACTCTTGATGCGGTCCAGGATCAGCGTATCCAGGTGCTGCGCAGAAGGTCTCAAGGTGTGCGAAAACGACAGCTCGGATACCCAGGTGTGCCCGCACGTTGCGTCCAGGCATTGGCAGTAGAGCTTTGCATAGGCGCGGGTGACATTGTCCCGCGAACTGATCCGGCCTTTATGGCCACAAGTCGTGCAGTAGACTCGCATGGTGTCCCTCCCCAGGGTTCAATGCGCCATCATTATGCCGTCATTTTTCAGTTATATCACCTATGAAACGTTACCAGAGGCAGCGATTTCGTCGGCGTTTTCCGGTGACTTCCAGCTAATTCGCCTGTCTGCGCGCAGTGTGTTGTTCACCTGGTTGAACATCTGGCAGATGGGGCGAATCTCGTTGTTCGTGTACACCCGGTCGATCTTCTCGATGTCACCAAACCCGGCGCTGTTCTCGGGGATGATGCCGGCCAGGGCGGGGTTCATACGCCATGCCGCGATGATGTCGTTCCTGGTGATGTTCTTGACCTTCTCCAGATCATCCTTCGATTGGAAGTCACCAACCGGGATGATCTGGATGGCCTTCTCGCTGCCGCCCGGGATGTTGACGAACATGCTGCGGAAGTTACCCACACCCTTGCTGCCGGAGATCTGAGCCTGCAGCGCCTCCTCGTCCGCCTCGCTCATGTTCGGGTCGTTCGAATAGAAGATGTACCCGACATGGGCGCCATTGTTGTAGTAGCGCCGGCGGAACAGGGTGGCGGCTTCGTTGAGCAGCAGCGCCTGCAGCCCGCCCAGATAGTCGGGAATGCCGTAGATATTCTGTTGCACGTCGTAGTTGAAGATGTGCTCGACCTCGTCCTGGTCAAACTCAAGCCGGCCGCCGTCAGGCATGAGCATCACGAATCCGCCGTCGACCTTTACCCGCATGTTGATCGCGGGCAGGTGCTCGAGCTCCAGGACCTGGCCGAAGACGCTGGTCTTGCGTAACAGGTATGTCTCACCGAACACCATGAAATCCAGCGCCGATCGGCTCATGGCCTGCAGGCTGAAACCCTGCGACGGGATGAACTCACGCAGCAGCAGGTTGCGCTTGAACGGCGGGATCGCGCCGTGGTGCGCGTTGGCCTGTAGCAGCCTGGCCAGACCAACCCGAGAGGCTGGTGGCGTGTAGATGGTGCCGTCGTCGCTGGGAAACACCCCGAGGTAGTTGGCGATGTTGTTGGTCAGAACGGCCTCGGGCGCGCCGAACGTGAAGGCTCGCACGGGTTGTCTGGGCTGCTGATGGGCTACGTGAGTTTGTGCCATGGGTACCTGATCCGCTGGTGACGTAGCGGCTACGCCGCTGCCGATTGGTGTTAAGGGGTTCGTTGTGGAGGGCGTGCATGATGGCCCACGCTATGTCGGCATGGCCGGTGGCTTCTGTACGCGAGGCGCTGTATGTCACCTGGCCGCTGCCGGTGGTGCCACGCTTGATTGTCAGGAAGGCCTGGGCGATGTCGCTGCTGCCGGCATCCCACTCGATCCGGGCGTGCTGGATGGTGTCCTGCGCCTTGAGCACCAAGGCATTTTTGGTCTCGAGGCTGTAGTGGATCGGCTGAGCACGCGGGTAGAAGTCGCACACCAGGTCGAACACGCCATAGCCGATGCCAGTGGTGTCGATGCCGATATGCTGGACGTTGAAACGCTCGGTGAGCTTCTTGACCTCGTTGGCCTGGTACTTGAACGACTGGCCCCGCCAACTGTGCTTCTCCAGGATCCGGAACTTGGCGCCCTCCTCGAGCGGTGGCGCAATGACCACGCAGGTGGCGTCGTCCCGGGTTCGGCTGGGGTCATAACCAATCCAGACCGGTCTGTTGCCGAAGGGCCGCTTGTCGTCGGGATCGTAATCTGTCCACAGGGACAGATCGCTGTAGCACCGCTCCAGATCGGCCAAGTGGAACGCGCCCTGCGAGCTGTCGATGAATTTGCACATGAACAGCTGCTCAAACGCATCGTCGTCGTACTCCAGCTGCAGCTGCTCGAGGTCGAACAGGTCGCATCCGCTGTTGATCGCATCCAGGATCGTGATCGTCTTGCGCCACTGGCCGTCTGGGCACAGTGCGCCGGCGCTGTATGCCGTTGCCGCTGGCCACTCGGCCACTGCCGGCGTGCCGCGCTTCTTCTTGCGGTTGCGGAAGGATTCGCCAGTCCAGAAGGGATAGGCCTGGTGCGTGACGGCGCTTGGCGTGGAGAAATAGGTTTTGCGCCACTTCTTGTGGGTGGCCATGGCCGAAGCCACTTTATTCAGCTTCTCGAAATCCTTGATCCAGAAGTACTCGTCAACATAGACGTGCCCGTGGTGGCCTTGGGCGGTACTGCTGTTGGTGCTAAGGAAGCGCAGCTCGGCCCACGGCTTGCCCTCCTTGCTCAAGACGATGGGGTTACCGGTGAGCTCGAGGCCGAACCATTCCTGGGCGAACGAGATGATGTAGCTGCGGAAGATCTCAGACTGGGCCCGGCTGGCCGAGAGGAACACCTGGTTGTCCCCAGTGAGCACGGCATCCATGAAGGCTTCGCCGGCGAAGTAGTAGGTCAGGCCCACCTGGCGAGACTTGAGAATGTTGCGGATCCGGGCTGTCAGCGGATTTTGCTTGGCCGCGAACAGCTCTTTCTGGTAGCCGAACATCTTGCTGATGAACTTGTCGAGGAAATCTACCTCGGTGAGCCCGGTGACATCGTTCTTCGCCGGCTTGGGTTTCTTCTCGCCACGCTCCCCACGTTTACGCTGGCCGCGCTCGTTCCGATCGCGACGAGGCTGTTCGCCTCCCTGGCTATCAGTCGGTTCCGCTTGAGGCGCGGGAGCGGCCGGTTTGACGCATTGCTTGACCAGCCGTTCGCGCTGTGTGATCAGCCGGTCGAGCTCGTTCTGCTCGGCCTCGGTCAGCGCCCCGGGTTTCTCATAAAGAAGCGTGATTCGACGGCTGACGGCCGTCATCGGCTCCTCGTCAGTGAGCATGTCCTCCCATAAGCCCTGTCGGATCCAGTAATAGACGATCCGGACGTTAGGCAGCCCGAGTTGCGCCTGGATTTCCTTCGCCTTGCAGCGGCGCAGGAACAGACGTTTGGCAGCTTCTTTGACTTCGTTCGAATAGTACATGCGGCGCAGTCTAAGCGCCGATTGTGCCGCTAACTCCCGGTATATTTCCGCTCTTGTCCTATAACGTGCAAATAGGAGGAGGGCGCAGTCAAACCGTTTGTTGAGGGGCAGTTGGGACCATATGGTGGGGGCCTCAACGTCATCAATTCATCAGGTCCCCATGCCTCGATCCCTTGTCTCTTTCTGGAAACGTGTGGCCGTCAGCGGCCTGACCGCTGATGGTCGCGAGATCTTTGCCCAGGACCTGCGCGACATTGCTGAAACCTATAAGCCATCGTTCTACACGGCGGTGATTTGGTGCGATCACGATCGTTGGCCTGGCTCCCACGGGACCGTCTACGCCGTGCGCTTGGTTGAGGATGATGATGATCTGCAGCCTGGCGAGGTGGCCTTGGAAGCCCAGCTGAAGCCCAACGATCAGTTGCTTTATCTGAACGATCGCGGGCAGAAGCTGTTCAGCAGCGTCGAGATCACCCCGAACTTCCGGGGTACCGGCAAAGCTTATCTGACCGGCCTTGGCGTCACTGACGAGCCCGCCAGTGTCGGCACCCAGGAGCTCTACTTTTCGAAGCGCTCCAATGACACCTCCTATTACGCGGCATCTGTCGCCATGGGCTCGTTCAATGACAACCAGCCGCAGGGTGAGATCGGTCGGCTCGTTGCAATGTTCACAGGCTTGTTCAAGCGCTTTGGCCTTGAAGAGGCCCCCGCCACCGCCCCCGAAACCCCAACTACCCAACCCGAGAGCAAACCCCCAATGGACGAAGCTACCGCCACGGCTTTGAAAGCCCTGCTGGCCCAGTTGCTGGTTGTCGCTGCCGGCATCCAGGCAGTGATCGAGCCTGCCGCTGAAGATGCACCAGAACCCGATCAAACCTTGGTCGACGACGTGAGCACCGCTGTGGACGAGATCGTCACCACGGCTGAAGAAGAACGCGAGTTCCGCCGCAATGGTGGCGGTAACAAGGCTGTGCTGGCGGCCTTGAAAGACCTGCAGCAGCAGTTCAGCGCGCTGCAGAACACGCCACAAGGCCGCCAGGTGCCTCGCACCACTGGTGTAACCCCCGACAAAGCGAAGCGAGTGCTCTGACATGGCCCAGAATCTGAGTCTCTACGGCGCGCAGATGTATGCTGCGATGCAAGTGGCGATGGCCGAAACCTACGGTGTGGAAGTTGTCACCCGTATGTTCAGCGTCGAGCCCAGCATCGCGCAGGAACTGAACGACGCGATTACCGCGAAAGCTGACTTCCTGCAGCGCATCAACATTCTTCCGGTCACTGAAATCAAGGGCCAGAAGGTGTTCCTGGGCACCTCCGGTCCGGTGACCGGCCGTACCAACACCAAGACCACCGACCGCGAGGCGAAAGATGCCTCAGCACTGGACCAGGATAGCTACGAGCTGTCCTCGACCGAGTCGGATGTCAGCCTGGCCTACGCCAAGATCGATGCCTGGGCGAAATTCCCCGACTTCCACCAGAAGTACTCGGCTGCGGTGCAGAAGCAGATCGCCTTGGACCGCATCATGGTCGGCTTCCACGGTACTCATGCTGCCGCCCAGACGGACATGACCCAATACCCTCTGCTCCAGGACGTGAACAAGGGTTGGCTGCAGCAGGCCCGTGAGCAGGTCCCGGCACAGGTGCTGAAGGAAGGTGCGGTGGCTGGCAAGGTCACCATGGGCGTGGGCGGCGATTATGCGAACCTTGACGCCCTGGTGCACGACACCAAGCAGATGATCGATGAGCGCGTGCGTGACGGTGGTGACCTGGTCGCCATCATCGGCAGCGACCTTCTGGCCGCCGACAAAGCCAAGCTGTATACCAGCCAGGGCAGCACGCCGACCGAAAAGGAGCGCATCGAGAGCCAGCAGGTGATCGCCACCTACGGCGGTCTGCCAGCGTTCAGCGTGCCGTACTTCCCAGTCAACGCGGTTCTGGTTACCAGTTTCGACAACCTGTCGATCTACTACCAGGACACCAGCTGGCGGAAGCAGACCGTCGATAACCCGAAACGCTCCCGCGTCGAGGATTACAACAGCCGTAACGAAGGCTATGTGATCGAGCAGCTGGAGAAGATCGCCCTGACCGAAAACGTTGAGGTGATCTGATGAGCCTGGCACTGGCGCACAAGCGGCGCACCCTCGCACAAGGCTCGGCAGATGCTGCCGCCAGTGCCGCACCGTTGGCGTACTCGCCGGCCGCAGCGCTGAACAGCCCGGCCAACGCCCAGAAGCACTACAAGCTGATGGAGGACGCCTTGAAGGTGGACCTCGAGCGCTTGAAGGGCCTCAACAGCATCGAGCAGCGACAGCTCATGAAGCGCGACGAGCTGTTGCCCAAGTACCTGGAATACGTCGGGCGCTACGGCGAATCCGGCCTGAACTTCCCTAACCAGGTACTGATGTACGTCGTGATCTGGCTGTTCGATACCGCCCAGTTCGAGGCTGGACTGGCACTTGCCGACTTCGCGATGGCTCAAGGTCAGAAACTGCCGGAAGGCTTCGACCGCGACGTGCCGACCTTTATCGCGGACGAGGTGATTGAGTGGGCCGAGGCCGAATACAAGGCCAGCCGTAGCCCTGAACCCTACGTCAGTAACCTGCTGCCCAGGGTGGATGGGGAGTGGTCCCTGTTCGAGCGAATTCCGGCTCGATACCACAAGCAGCTCGGCATTCTGGCAATGGATCGCAAGGACTGGACCTCCGCCATAGTGCACTTCGAACGAGCCGAGGCTCTGTACGAAAGCATTGGCGTGGGTACGCGCCTGGCGGGTGCACGAAAGGCGCTGGCCAAGGCGATCGCTCAAGGCGAACAGCCGACCCCCCAGCTTGCAACCCGGCTCGATGAAGTCCTGCAGGCAGCGGGCGAGCAAGAGCCGGCCGGCGACAGCACCGACACCGAGTAACCGTCTTCCCCCCCGCAGGGAGTTGCTACGGCAAGGCCGAGTCATTCATGACCCCGACCTTCCCGCAGCAGCAACCTGCCCTATTTGAGTGGCCAGCGATGAGCGGATTTTCCGGCAAGCCCACCACCCTGGTGGATCAAAGCATCGAGAACGACGGCTTCTGGCCGGATCTTTCGATTGCCGAGTTCCAGAAGGGTTACCGCCTGCCGGCTGAATATCTCGCAGACATGCTGGTTGCTGACCTGACCACGGCCATGCACGAGGTAAACCTCGACCTGGCCAAGCTGAAAGCGCGCTGGCAGGACGTTGGAGTGTCAAACGTTGAATCCGCAGACAGCACCGTCCTGCCGGAGCGCACCTTCCAGGCGTCGCTGTACAAGCGCGCTGTTTACGCCCGAGCCAAAGCCAGCCTGCTGACCCAGTTCGCGACCGTCACCCGCCGCGATCTTGCTGAGAACACCGGCAAAGAGGCGCCTGAGCGTGCCGAAACCTTCCTGGCCTTCAGTCAGCAAGCCGCGCGAGCCCTGCAGGGCCGTGGCCGCATGACGGCGGTGCTGCTGTGATCAAGCTGCAGGCGCTGACCCGCTATCTGATCGAGCGTCAGCTGGTGATGCCTGAGCAGCTCGACAGCTGGACCGACCAGGTACAGATGGACCTCATCTGGAAGCCGGGCGAGAAAGGCCTACACATGGGCGACATGCAGTACACCGCCACCATCGCTATCGAGCGTTTCGCTGACGCGCCGGTGCGGCTGTTTGCCCTGGTTGGCAGCTGGCTCGAGGAGAACGACAAGGAACGCGAGGACCTGCCGAGCGTTACCTTCGAGGTCACGATGCTCGACAACGACCTAGCGGACGTGGACATCAAGGTGCAGTTCATCGAACCCCAGCACCTGGTCGAGGATCCCGACGGCGAGATCAAGGTGCTGGGCCGGACCTGGGCTCTTGCCCCGTTTGACCTGTGGGTGGCCGAAGCAGGGGAGGTGAGCGCAGATGGCGCCTAATGACCTCGCCCTGGACGTGCGCGGCATGCTCGAGGCCGAGAACCTGCTGGCCCTCCTGGATCTGCCCTTGGCCAAGCGCAAACGCCTGCTGAACAACGTCAGTAAGCGCGTGCGCACGTTAAGCCGGCAACGCATCCGCAACCAGAAGAACGTGGACGGGACTCCCTTCGCCCCGCGCAAGGACAGCACCAAGGGCAAGAAGAAGATGGAAGCGGGCCTCGGCAAGCTCCTCGAGGTCACCCGCCTAAACGGCGATGAGGCCGAACTGGGTTGGCGGAACGCGCTTACCCGCTGGGTTGCCTCGCAGCAGCACAACGGCGTCTCCGAGCGCCGTACAGCGGCCCAAATGCGCCAATGGAACAAGGTTCCCCCCGGTACCGCAGCCACCCAAAAGCAGGCCAAGCGCCTGCGTCAGCTTGGGTTCAAGGTCCGCCTGCCCGGGAAGAAGGCCGCCACCAGGGCATCGGTCGCCTGGATCCAGGAACACCTGAACTATGCCAAGGCTGGCCTGCTGATCCGGATCCTCGACACCGAACGACAAGCTACTTCTGGCGCGCAAAGCTGGGAAATCTCCCTGCCGGCTCGCCAGTTCCTGGGCGCGAGCAGCAGTGAAACCAGCGAGCTGGTGAACCTGGTGCTGCGCCAGATCCTCAACTCACCTGTTTAACGAGGCGTACATGGCACTCGGCAAAGTCAGCGTCAACAACCTCAACCTCGGCCAGGGTGCTGTGACCGAAGTTGAGCGCTATTTCCTCTACATCGGTGCGGCGTCGAAGAACGTCGGCCAGATCCTCGCCCTGAACCAGGACAGCGACCTTGATGTGCAGCTGGGCGTTGCAGCCAGCGAGCTCAAGACCCAGATCAACGCTGCGCGCCTCAATGGCGGCGATCGTTGGGCCTGCCTGGCCATGCCCGTGGCCACCAATGGCAGCTGGCAGGACGCCCTGGCCAAGGCCATGCAGCACGGCTATTCGGTCGAGGCGGTGGTGATCACCAAGCCGGTGACCGCCGGCGCCGAGCTGACAGCCATGAACGAGGCGGCTGTGGCCATTGGCAACACCTATGCCCGTCGACTGTTCGTGATGGCGGCTACTGCCGGCATCCTGCCCACCCAGACCTGGAGCGAATACCAGCTTGAGCAGAAGGCGATCACCGACAGTTTGCTGCTGCAGCGCGTGATGGTGGTGCCACAGCTGCATGGCAGCAACCTGGGCGTGCTGGCCGGCCGCTTGGCCAATGCCGCCGTCAGCGTCGCCGACAGCCCAATGCGCGTGGCCACTGGCCCGGTTCTGGGGCTGGGTGAAACCCCAATCGACAAGGACGGCATACCGCTGCAGACGGCCACCCTGACCGTGCTCGATGCCGCGCGTCTGTCCGTGCCGCAGACCTATGCGGACTATCCGGGCGTGTACTGGGGCGACGGCAACCTGCTCGATGCTCCGGGTAGCGACTACCAGGTGATCGAGAACCTGCGCGTCGTCGACAAGGCGGCTCGCCGGGTGCGGATCCTGCTGATTCAGCGCATCGCCGATCGGCGCCTTAACAACTCGGCCAACAGCATGGCCAAGAACATCACCTCGCTGATGGCCCCGCTGCGTGCGATGGCCAAGTCCACCACCGTGGGCGACCAAGTGTTCCCGGGTGAAATCACCCAGCCCAAGGATGGCGACATCGTCATCAACTGGCTCAGCAAGACCGCTGTCGTGGCCTACCTGACCCTGCGCCCCCTCAACTGCCCGAAAGACATCACCGCGAACATCGCGCTGGACCTTTCCAACGACGATTCGGAGTAACCCATGTCAGCAAAACTTAGCGGCAAGAATTTTGACGTGAACCTGGGTGACAGCCTGCTCCACGTCGAGGCGGCTTCGCTGGACATCACCGACAACAGCACGGTGGCCATGACCCGTGGTGTTCCCAATGGGCATGTAGACGGTGACGTTTCGGCCGCCGGCGAAATCGAGGTGGACAGCACCAACTTCAACCTGATCATCGCCCAGGCCAAGACTGCCGGCAGTTTCCGCGAGCTTGAGCCGTTCGACATCGTCTTCTTCGGCAAAGTCGGGGACGAGGAATGCCGGATCGAGGCCTTCGGCTGCAAGCTGCGCGTGTCCAGCCTGCTGGCCATCGACCCGAAGGGCGGCGCGAAGACTACCCACAAGCTGCCGTACGACGTCACCAGCCCGGACTTCGTCAAGATCAACGGCGTGCCTTACCTGTCCGCCGCCGAGATCGAGGGCTTGACCTGATGGTTTGCCCGTTTGATCGCGCCCAGGTCATCGAGCAGCGTCAGCGTGACCAGGCGATCACTGCCGTCCTGGACCGTGCGCGCTCGAGCGGGCCGAGCCTGACCCACTGCGAAGACTGCGGCGGTGATATCCCCGAGGCGCGGCGCGCCCTGGGCGGCAAGACTCGCTGCGTTCCTTGCCAGTCCACCTTCGAGAAAGGGGGCCAACGATGAGCACGAATCAGGCCGCGCAGGACACCGTTGTTGCCCTGGCCAAGGCCTCGCCCGCGATTGGTGTGGCTGCAACAGGGGTCACCGGCGCCGTTGACTGGTCATCGGTCGCCTACATGCTGACCGCCGTCTACATGGTGCTGCAGATCCTGCTGTTGGTACCGAAGTATCGCCAGATGCTGCGCGACTGGAAGGTTAAGCCATGAGCCTGCGCAACAGGATCCTGACGGGCTCAATCGCCCTAGTGCTGAGCAGCAGCACGCTGATGGCGTTCCTGGGCAAGTGGGAGGGCGACGGCCAGAACGTCGTGTATGCCGACCAGCTGGCCCGGGGCCTGCCGACCGTGTGCAAGGGAATCACCGGCTACACCAGCCCTTACCCGGTGGTGGTGGGTGACTACTGGTCGCCGGCGCGCTGTGCCGAGGTGGAGCAGCTGGTGGTCGAGAAGGGCCAGCTGGTTTTGGCCAGCTGCCTGACCAACGACAAGATCAAACAGAACACCTTCGACGCGCTGTCGAGCCATGGGCACAACTTTGGCGAGCCCAGTACCTGCGCGAGCCGGGCCGTGGGCCTCATCAACGCGGGCCGCATCGCCGAGGGCTGCCGGGCGCTGGCTTGGGGCGCGGATGGCCGTCCGGTCTGGGCCTTTGTGACCGATGCCAAGGGAAACAAGGTGTTCGTTCCTGGGCTGCATGCCCGCCGGCTCGATGAAATGAGGCTGTGCCTGCAATGACCTTCGACTCCGTGCGTTCAGTTCTGACCCTGTTGCTGATGGCGGTGCTGTCCTGGGCTGTCTGGGAATACAAGGACCAACTGGTAACGGTGCGGGCTGAGCGCGATGCAGCGCTTGAAGAAGCGTACGGCCTGCGCATCGCAGCAACGATAACCGCTGCGCGCCTGGCCACTGCTGCAGCTAATGACGCCAAACACACTCAGGAGCTGAGGAATGCACGCAAGAAAAACGAGGATCTTCGCCTTTCTGTCGGTTCTGGCGATCAGCGGCTGTTCGTCCAAGCCATCTGCCCCGTCGCCTCAGTGCCCGCCAGTTCCGGCGCCGCCGGCATGGCTGATGGAACCACCGCCGAACTCGCGCCAAACGCTCGACCGGATTATTTCACCCTCCTCGATCAGCTCGCCCTCAGCGAGCAAATGATCCTGGGGCTGCAGGACCACATCGACACCGTCTGCCCCAAACCAACCACTACCACTGGAACCGCACCATGACCGAAGCCAACCGCACCATCACCCTGGAAGTCAAAGAGCAAGAGTTCGACTTCACCCTGACCCCCCAGGACATCACCAAGTACTTCAACGGCACCACCCAGGCCAACAAGGTGGCACCGGCCCACAACCTGCTGATGAGCACCGTCAAGCAGGAACAGAAGGCGTCCCTCAAGCCGTTCCTGGTGAACCCGGTTTACACCATGACCCTGGCCAGCGCCCTGGTCGAGGAATACGCCCCTGACCTGGGCGTGATCGTAAAAAAGTCCTCGAGCACGCTGACGGCCTGACGGAGAACAGCTTCGGCCAGCTCTGTGCCCTGCATCAGCGCTGGCTTCCCGGTACCGAGCCTTCGATCGAGAACCTTGGTACCGCGAAATGGCTGGAAGACGAGTATTGGCGACGGAACGAAATCGCCGTCGCCAATGGCATTGCCCACGCACTGAACGGATGACCGCATGGCTGATCAATCTGCCCGCTTGGCCTTCATCCTGAGCCTGACCGACAAGGTCACCGGCCCAGCGAGCAAGATCAAGAACACCATCACCGACCTGGCCGACGCCGGCGCTGCGAACATCGTGCGCATGGGCGCCGGCTTCGTTGGCATGCGGGAGTCGTTCGAGGGCATCACCGCGCTGCTGGATCCGGCGCGGGAGTTGAACGGGGCGCTGGGCGATGTCAGGGCGATGGGCACTGCCGAGGACGCGCTGTCTTCGCTCAATGCCAAGGCGCTGGAGTTCTCCGTTCAATACGGGGCCAGCGCCGTGGACTTCGTTGCCTCGGCCCGATCCATTGAGGGCGCCATCCAAGGGTTGGTCGGCAACCAGCTGGCCACCGTCACCAATGCCAGCAGCGTGCTGGCCAAGGCCACCAAGGCCGACACTGAAACGACCAGCCAGTACCTGGGCAGCATGTACAACCTGTTCAAGACCGAAGCCGACAGGGTCGGGCGGGTGCAATGGGTTGAGCAGCTGACCAGCCAGACGGCCCTGGCCGTGAAGATGTTCCGCACGGACGGTGCGCAACTGAAGGATGCCTTCAAGGAAGCGGGCGCGATCGCAACGGCCTCGGGAGTCAGCTTTGCCGAGCAAATGGCGGTGATCGGCACGCTCAGCAGCACCATGGAAGGCGGCGACGCCGGCGGTCGCTACAAGGCGTTCTTTGAAAACATCGGCAACGCCTCGGAAAAGCTGGGCATGCAATTCACCGACGCCAACGGCAAGGTTCTGCCGATGTTGGACATCCTCGGCAAACTGCAAGGCAAGTTCGGCGATCTCAAGAGCGCAGCAGGCAATGCCAAGCTGGTCGAGGCATTTGGCGGCGAAGGCGCCCAGGTGATCGGCGCGCTGGCCATGGACACCGACCGGCTGCGCAACGGCATCGCTGAGCTGGGCAAGGTGCGAGGGCTGGAGAACGCCGAGAAAATGGCGCAGGCCATGGTCGACCCGTGGGAGCAGTTCGGGGAAGCGGTCCAGGCCCTGCGTATTGCATTCGGCCAGGCGCTGATCCCGATGCTGACCCCGCTCATGAACAAGCTGGTCGGCATCGGCCAGACGTTGACCCGCTGGACCCAGCTATTCCCGAACATCACCAAGGCGCTCGGCATCGCCACGCTGGCCGTGCTCGGCATCATCACCGCGATGTCAGCGCTAACCCTGATCGTCGGCATGGGCCGGATGGTCTGGCTGGGCATGGTCGTGGTCTGGAATATCCTGACCTGGACCGGATACCGCTCGATCGCCATGTTCCTTTACCACACGGTGATGGTCACCGGCTTCGTGGCGGGCCTGGTGATCATGTACACCTGGATGGGTCTGGTCCGTGGCGGCATGTTGCTGTGGCAGGGCGCCATCTGGCTGGTCAACGCCGCAATGCTGGCCAACCCCGTCCTGCTGGTCGTCGCCGGCATCATCGCCCTGGGCGTGGCGGTGGCAGCGGCGATCGTCTACTGGGATCAGTGGACCGGTGCACTCATGAACACCGCAGCCTTCCAGTGGATCAGCGCCCAGTTGCAGAGCCTTTCCAACTGGTTCGGCTCGATCGGCGGCTGGAGCGGCATGGCCAGCACCGCCTGGAACGGGATCGTGTCCATCTTCAAGGACTCCATCAACAGCCTGATCGGGATGCTCAACAAGATCCCGGGCGTCGAGATCGACACGGTGTTCGCCGACTTGCCGAAGCTGCCGCAGATTCCGGACGTTCAGGCAGAGCAGGCCCGGCAGAACCTGAACCAGTCAGGGGTGAGCATCAGCCCGAAAGGGCCCACGGCAGTGCCGCCGGGTGGGCTACTGCGTTCGATCCAGAACACCACCACCAGCAACAGCGATCAGAGCAAGAAGCTGCACGTTGAGAACATGAACATCACGACCAGCAAGGAAATCAGCCCGCTGGAGATCGAAAACACGATGAGCATGGCGGTGGGCTGATGGGCATTTATATCGATCTGTTGATCACCGACAACGACCTGACCCTTGACCCCTCGAACCAGCCGCTGCTGGTCGAGGACCGGGCCAGCATCGCCCAGGACATCGGCCACATGATCCGCGACAGCGGTCTGCTGGTGACGCTGATGGCCGAGCGCGACCGCTTCCGCCGTACCGACTGCATCAAGCAGCTGGAGCTGCTGGTGGAGGAAGACGAGCGCCTGGTGCCCGGCACCGTGGAAATCATCGAAACCGGCAGCGGCCAGTACCTGCTCAAGGCCACCACCGTGGCATTTGGAAAGACTGAGGTAGTGCTGTGAGTGACGTGGACTTCAAGAAAGCCCTGCAGGACGCCGGCGTCCCTACGACCGAAGCGGGCCTGCGCGCAGCCTGGGAGAAAGAGGTTGCCGCCCAGGGCAGCAAGCTCAGCAACACCAGCGCCTGGTCGCCGTTCTGGCGGCTGGTCACCGCTCTGGTGACCAAGCCTGTTATGTGGCTGATCGAGTTCATCGTGGCCACCGTGCTGCCGAACTTCTTCGTCAAGACCGCCACTGGCAGCTGGCTGGACATGCTGGCCTGGGCGGTCAACGTCACCCGCAAGCCTTCCACCAAGGCCCAAGGCCAACTGCTGTTCACCCGCAGCGGGGTTGCCGGCACCTTGGAGATCCCCGCCGGTGTGCGCGTGCAATCGGTAGCCATCAACGGCAACGTCTATGTGCTGATCACCACTGCCGCGACCCAGTTTATCGACGGTGATGCCCAAGTCCTGGTGCCGGTCGAGGCCACCGAGGCCGGGAGCGGCTACAACCTTGCACCTGGTTATTACTCGATCCTGCCCGAGCCGATCCCTGGTGTGATCCAGGTGGTGAACGCCGATGGCTGGCTGAGCCAGCCCGGGGCAGACCAGGAGCACGACGACGACCTGCGCCTGCGCACACGCAATCAGTTCAGCGCCGTCAACCAATGGCACACCGACGCCGTGTATCGGGCCATGATTGCCGCGTTCCCGGGCGTCGAGCCCGACGGTGTGTACTTCGAACACAACGCGCCCCGTGGCCCGGGCAGCGCCAATGCCTTCGTTTTGTTCCAGGCAGGTTCGCCGGCAGACAGCTACCTGGAGTCGATCAACAGCCATATCCGTGACCAGGGCAACCATGGCCATGGCGATGACTTGCTGGTGGCCGAAATGCCGGCAACCCAGCACATCGTCCGGGTAACGGTGTGGCTGACAGCCCTGGTGGGTGCCGAGCGGCAGGACCAGCTGCTGACCGACATCGAGCTGTTCATCCGCGCAGCGTTCCGGGAAAGCACGGACAGCGACTTCCAGCCCACCCGAACTTATCCACAATCGCGGTTTTCATTCAGCCGATTGGGCGAGGAACTGCACGAGCAGTTCTCGGGTATCGAGTCCCTGGACTTCGATAACACCGACATCATTTCCCAGCTGAACATCCCGCGCCTCGATGGCGTCCAGGTGGTGCTTGGTGAATAAGCTCAAGCTCCCGTTCTGGCTGGAAGGCGTCGAGCTTTCCAAGTTGCGCGATGCGGCCCAGTCCTGGTGGACAAAGGTGGAACAGTGGCTGACCTGGCCGCTGCTGCAGCTGGACGCGGAAACCTGCCACCTGTCCGTCCTCGATCTGCTGGCTTGGCAGCGTGACATTCAGCGCTTCCAGGGCGAACCGGAGAGCCTGTACCGCCTGCGGGTGAAGTACGCCTTCATCAACGCCGTGGATGCGGGGAGCGTGGCCGGCACCGTTCGGATCTTCCAGCGCCTGGGCGTTGGCTACCTCGAGATCGAGGAGCGCATCGACGGGGTGGACTGGGACGTTATCCGCCTGAACCTTTCGGACACCCAGCTGAGCTCAAACCCCGTGCTGCTGCGCGTGCTGATTCAGCAGTACGGCCGCACCTGCCGGCGCTACGAGTTCACGACCATCACCCCGGTAACCCTGGGCATGCGCATCGCCCACTTCCATGACGACCAGGAAACCCTGGTTGCCGTCCTGGACGACACCGCCGATCGCCTGGTCGTTATCAACGAACTGGCCGTCGTGACCACCGAGAACACCTAGGAGACCCCATGGGAGCAAGCATTACCCTCGCTGGCCAGGCGCTGATCGCTCAGAAACAGGCTGCAAAGCAGGTCCTGAACGTTGTGCGCTTCATCTTTGCCAACGTGCCGAACCTGAACCCCAACGCCCCGGTAAACCGTGGCGCCGGCAAGCCGCCGGTGAGCCAACAGGTCTACACCGTGGCAGTGGATCGGGCGGGTTATGTCAACCCGAACCAGGTGATTTACAGCGTCATGGTCGATTCCAGCGTGGGCGACTGGGACTTCAACTGGATCGGCCTGGAGACCGAGGAGAACATCCTGCTGGCCGTGGCCTATGTGCCGCTGCAGCAGAAGCGCAAGAACATCCCGCCGCTGCAGATCGGCAACAACATCACCCGCAACTTCCTGGTGGAGTACGACGGGGCCCAGCAGATCACTGGCATTACCGTGGACGCGAGCACCTGGCAGCACGACTTCAGCGTGCGCCTGGCCGGTATCGATCGCCGCGAGAAGCTGAGCAACCGCGACATCTACGGGCGAGTCTGCTTCCTGGACAGCGGCCTGCAGCTGGAGCAGAGCTTCGGCTTGTACCAGGTCAAAGCGGGGGTGGCGTACATCGAAGGGGTGCGCCTGGCACTCAGTGAGCCTGTCCAGGTTCAACTGCCGGCACTGCCAGCCAAGGCCTGGCTAGACGTGGCACTGCGCCGTCAGGGCAACGACGTCGGCGCGCAATGGACCGTCGCCTTCGGCAGCAGCAAAGCTGACTACCAGGACGCCGACGGCACCGAGCACTACCTGATCGAGCTGGCCAGCGTAGCGACCTCGGGGGCTATCACCGACCTGCGCAAGTCAGAGCCGATTGCCACATCCGTGATCGAGCACCTGGCAGCCCGGAAAGGAGACTACGAATTCCTGCGCGCCCGGGCCACGACCAAGGAAGACGTGGATCTGGGCAACCTGCCCAATGCCAAAACGGACAACCCGAGCGACGTCAGCAGCGAGATTTTGGCCACCACCAAAGCGCTCCAGGCTGCCCGCGAGCAGATCGAGGGCAACCTGGTCGGCATGCTGGCCATGTTTGACCAGGACACGCCGCCAGACGGGTGGCTGCGGGCCAATGGCGCCGCCGTGTCGCGCACCGTGTTCGCCCGGCTGTTTGCCAAGATCGGCACCCGCTACGGTGCCGGCGACGGGGTAACTACCTTCAACGTCCAGGATGTGCGTGGCCGCTTCCTGCGCGCCCTGGACGATGGCAAAGGCCTCGACCCGAGCCGAACCCGGGGCAGCCTGCAGACCGATGACTACAAGTCGCACAACCACCCCGCGACATCGGCCGCCGCCGGCGCCCACACGCCTACCGCTACCAGCTCCGCCGCCGGTGACCACACGCACCAGGTCAAAGAGGGTCAGGTGCTTGGCCAGGTCACTACAGGCGAGGTGCTGACCTCGGGTGACGACCTGACAACCGGCATCAACGGTTACTCGACCACCAGCAGCGCGGGCAGCCACACCCACCCCATCACCGTGGCCCCCGTCCCCGACCACATCCACACCATCACCGTGAACGCGACCGGGGGCACCGAAACGCGCCCGCTGAACATCGCTTTCCCGGTCTACGTCAAATACTAAGGGCCACGCCATGCAGACCAAGATCGTGTTCCAGACCGATCACCTGGGCATCTTCGTCGGGGAGGCGATCGCTGACCCGTCACCACTTGAGGAGGGCGTCTGGCTGATCCCTGGCGGCTGCGTCGAGCTGGCCCCGCCGGCGATCCCTGAGCACAAGGCCGCCCACTGGGATGGCCAGCGCTGGCAGCTTATCGACTCCTACCTGGGGCTGACCGCCTACAACACCCAGACCCGCGAGCCAGTGGCGATTGATCGGCACGGCCAGTTGCCGGCGGGCTTCACCCTCGAGCCACCAGGACCAGGTCAGATCTGGAAAGACGGCGACTGGATCGATGACGTGCCGGCGGCGGTGGAACAGCTGTATCAGGCGCAGGTTGCAGCGATCGACAGCGCCTGCACCCGAGAGATCACTGGCGGGTTCTGGTCCCAAGCCCTTGGCGACCGGCAGTGCTACAGCAGCGCCCTGGACGATCAGCAGAACCTGATCGGCGCCGCCGCCCTGGCTACTGATGTGGACTATCCCTGCACGGACGCGGCCGGGGTAAAGGCCTTCCGCACCCACACCGCCGCGCAGCTGCGCCAAGTGGCCGACGAGTTCACCTTGTTCAAGCTGCAACGCCTGCAGCGCTCTTACGTGTTCAAGGAGCGTCTGCAACAGGCACGCGAGGCCAAGGATCTCGCAGCCCTCGGGGCGGTGGCTTGGGAGGCTGACGCGCAATGACCTGGAACGCCGTTACCATGCGCTGGCCCAGCAACTCGACCAGTTGGCTGTCCGACTTGGATGCAGCCAAGGACCTGGCCGCGAGCGAGCTGGCGAGCACCGGCACGCGCCTGGCTGCGCTCCAGGACATGGTTACTACCTCGCCTAACCCGGTTGGCGGGATGGCGGCAGCAGCAGTGGCCGCAGGTCGCGAAGGCCTGGCATCCGCCCTGGGCGAGGTACCCAAGTGCCTGGTGGTGACGCCTTTCCAAAGTGGCGTTGGCCAAGGCCGTGGCCTGCAGCGCTACCTGTCGGCGCCGAACATGCTCAACCACCTGGGCAGCAAGCTGGGCGATGTCACCGACCAGAACAGCCCCGGCGGCGAACAATACGCACTGGTGGTGATGTTCCTGGGCACCCGTTACGACCACTTTGCCTCGACCTTGGGGCGCTTCAACGCCGTGCTGCCGTTGCCAGACCTGCAGCGTGCGCAGAACCGCGCCGTCCGGCTGTTTGAGCTGGAGGCCGTGAAATGGGAACTGCCGAGCGCCGGCGCGTTGCCGCGTTGGGGCGAGCTGCCCCTGGAGCGTTCCACCATCACCAAGGCCGCTAGCCAGGCCATGGCGGGCCAGCTGGCCGCGCTGGAGAGCTTTGCGGCCAGTTCGCCCATGGCAGACCTGCAGGCGCTGGCCACCCGCAAGGCTGAGCGCAGCGCCGCCATGGCCAAGCAGCTCGATGACCTCAAGGCCCAGTTTGACGGTGCCACGGCAGACACCACCATGACGGCCCGGCTGATCGGTCCCGGCAATGCGGTCGAACTGCGCCGCCAGCTGCTGGCGGGTACCGCACCAGGTCACGAATGGCCAATTTCCGCCGGCGCCATGCTGGTGGGCTCGCTGCCTGGGCTGAGCTTCGTACGCGAGCTGGTGGGCCTATGACGTTACTTCTGGACGGCCAGAAGATCCAAGGCCACAGCATGAAGGTCACCGCGGATATGCGGATCGACAGCGGCGATATGTCGGGGCAGACCAGCAACACCGATACGGCGCACAAGGGCTTCAAGCCCAAAACGTTGACCGTCACGCTGCTGATCCCTTTCGTCGACGCGGAGTACCTGCGCTCGCTCATGCGACTGGCCGAGGCCACGGAAAGCGGTGGCCAGCTCAAGACCTACCGCATCGTCAACGACACGGCCACAGCCATGGGCATGCGTCAGGTGCAGTTCACCGATGGCGTCAGTGCCCGGGAAGACGACACGCTGCGCGGCTGGCGAATCCAGTTCGGACTGACTGAAAAGCTGTCGAACCCCGAGCGTGTGGAAAAGCGCAGGGCCGGCAACGCCGTAACGACTCAGAGTGCACCGGGGCAAGGCGTCAGCGGTACCACCAGCGGCGCCGGTGGTGCCGATGGCAGCGGTACCGGACAAGGCCTGACCGGCTTCGAAACCACTCTGAAAAAGCTGGATGACTGGTTGGGGAGCAAAGCGTGAAGTTCCACAGCGTCCTGCGTATCGCGGGCATCGAGCACGACCTGGTCAAACATGATGTGCGCCTGGAGCTGGGCACCCCCGGCCGCGCCCAGTTCACCATCAAAACCACCGCGCCTGTGTCGGGGTTGGTCACGCTCGATATCGGCTACAACGCGGCGCCGCTGCAGCGCCACTTCATCGGGTATGTGGAGCGGTCCACCTCGGTCAACCAGGTGGAGCAGGTCCTGTACTGCCGGGAGTTGGCCGCGATCCTGGCCAAGCCGCTGCCGCTGAACCTACGTCACGCCGACCTGCGCACCGTGCTGGCCGCAATCAGCGACCAAACAGGCTTGCGCTTCCGTGTGCCGGAACAGGCCTACGCGGCAGTTAAGGCGCCGTTCTTCTACAGCCTGGCCTCGGGATTCCAGGCCATGGACAGCTTGGCCCGGGTTTTCAGCATCCCCGACTTCATCTGGCAGCAGCAGGGCGACGGCGAAGTGTTCGCGGGCAGCTGGCAGCACAGCTTTTTCGGCGAGCGCTCGGCGCTGCAGCTGCCGGTCGAGCTGTTCAACAACTACCAGGGCAACCAGAGCGCCGTGATCGCGGCACTGCCTGGCTTGCGCCCGGGTGCAACCATCAACCAAGGCGAGCGCGTTACCTCTGTGGCCCTCGTCGGTACCGAAATGGCGATCAAATGGAAGACGCAATCCGTCGCTGTGTAGAACGCATGTTCCCGGAGCTTAGCGGCGGCTACCACCTGCCGCGCATGGCCCGGGTTGTCGGGGTGGCCGATGCTCCCGCCGGCGCGAGCATCTGCGACGACTTCCGGCCGCGCTTCGCGGTCGACCTGCAGGTCCTGGACGAGACCGGCGAGCCTGACACCGCGATGCCGACACTGGCCGGCGTACCGCTGCCAGTGCCCACGGGTGGCGATGAAATGGGCTTTTTCAGCTTCCCCGAAGAAGGCACGACCGTGGTCGTCGGCTTCACCCAGGGCCTGCCACACAAGCCCTTCATCCATTGCATCCTCCCGCACGGCCTGTCCCTGCCGCGCCTGCCCAAAGGTGACCAGGTGTGGCAACACAGCGAGGCCGCGCAGCAGCGTGTCACGGCCGACGGCAGCTGGATGCGGCAGACCGACGGTGGGATCACCGACAAGTCGACCGATCGCCAGGTTGAAAGCCTGACCAATGCCGAGCGCTACCAGAGTGACAGCCGCACCGTGGATGACCATTCCACCGAGTCTGTGGGCGGCATCAAGACGATCGAGGCGCTGGGCGCGCTCAAGCTGCTATCCGCCGGCGCGGCCAACCTGGCGTCGGTGGACGATCTCAACCTGGCCACGGGCAGGGACTTGAACCAGGTGGTCGCCCAGAAGATGAACTTGGCCGTGGGCGGCATGCTCCTGGAGCGCGTCCTGGGTGCCCGGAAAAGCATCGCCCAAACCACTTGGCTTGGCTCCGAGTCGGTGAACGTCCTGCAGATCCTGTGCGACCTGATCGACCTGGTCATGCAGATGAACACCGAGATCGCCGCCCACAAGCATGGCCCAAGCCCAGTGCCCGATAACGCCGCAGCCTTCACCGCTCACAGCACCGAAAGCCTCCTACTCAATGGGCAACTGAAGCCCATCACCGGAAAATGACATGGAACTGAAAAACTTTTTCGCTCAAGACGATGAAGGGCACGTTCTGCCCGGTGCTGACTGCTACGTCTACCTGCGCGGCACTGAAACCCAAGCCCCGGGGGTGGTCAACGCCGGCGGCGTGCCGGTGACCAATCCGTTCACGGCAGCCAATGACGGCCTGATCCAGATCGCGGCGCCCAATGGCCTGTATGACCTGCGTGTGAAGCAGGGCGAGCGTGATCGCCGGATTCGCGTGCAGTTCAACGATGTGACCGACACGCTGCTGCAGGCCCAGCGATCAGCTGAGCGCGCAGAGCTGGCCAGTCTGCTTACCGAGGCCTCCAAAAACCTCAAGCCGACCATTGCCGACGGCCTTCGCGACACCGAAGAAGGTGGGTATTTCAGCGTCCCGAGCACTTCGGGCGCATCTGCCGTGACCCTTTACCGCAAAGTTGCCGGCGCGGCCTCCGAGCAGACCAGTCTGCCAAGCGGTGCTGCCGACACCCGAACGATCAACAAGAGCAAGGCCTATCCGCTGCGCGCCATGACCCGTGGCCAAGTACTTTCTCCGGCAAACGTGCAGTGGAACAAGCTGTTCCTGGATATCCAGGTGGTTGGCGAAGCCTCGCTGCTGGAGGGTAAATTCTTCCGGGTTGGCTACCTCCAGAACGAGGCGACCATAAACGGGGTTTCAGCTCATGGCGTCGTCATCGAGGAGTTCGACGCGGCGACCTACGCTGCAACCGGCACGGCCACCAACATTCATAGCTTCACCGACGCGCCGGCGCCGATCGTACGCACAGGCGGCGTCCAGTCCTTCACCATGACCCCCAAGCAGCGTCCCGGGCTGAAATTCATCATCACCATCGACGCTGCTGAACTGAGCGCCGCTGGCACGCCGATGAACGCACTGAACAGCGCATCGAGCGGGCCTTTCTCCTGGATCATCGACCCGGCTTGTTACGTGGCCATCTCGGGTCTGGGCGACATGCTGGCCATCAACAAAGGGCGAGTGCTGCCATTGCGGGCAAAGGTGCGGGGCGGAAAGTCCAGCTCGGCGCCCACCACGCTCATGAATGTGCTCCTGGACATCGAGGTGAACGGGGCACGCCCGGGCAAGTACTACCGCGTTGGCTACTTCAAGAACGGTACCCAGCTGCTGGCCGGGCCGGATGACGGCTGGATCATCGAAGAGATCGACGCGGCCAACTACGAAACCCAGGCCAACCCGCTGCTGACAGTCATCAACTTCACCGATGCAGCGACACCGGTACTCCCACGCGGCGGCATCCAGACTATCAACTTGGTCAGCTCGGTCGTACTGGGGTTGGAAATCAAGATCACCCTGGATACCGATGCTCTGCCGGCCTACGGCACATACGTGGCGGCGAATGCCGATTTCCATCCGGGCTACAGCTACATCATCGACCCGAGCCGCTATCGCGTGCGTTCGACCTCACACACTGGCGATGACCGGCCTATTGAGTGGGTTATGACTGCTGCACGCGAATTCATCATGGCTTGGGCAAGCGAGAACAGATGCTACCGTCTGACCTGGACGCTGAACGGTATCAATCAGATCCCTAACATTCGGACGGTAGAGTCCGCACCTGGTGGATCCCTGGCCGACGCTGTCTGGCAGAACATGAGCACGTCCAATAGTGACTGGTTGCCACCCATGCAATTGATGGCCGCGAAAAATGGCGATGGCGGGCCGGTAGCATTCACTGGTGGGGCTCATGGTTCTGATGGTGGATCGGGCGGAGCCCCAACGGCCACCAACAAGCTCTGGCAGATCTTGGCAGACGGAGTGCCTGTATCGCAGGGCAGCGGTAGGGCACAGCTCATCACCATGCAGATCATCAACCATCTGCAGGCTTACAACACCAAAGTATCGGGACGAGAAGTCGGACGCCAAGCCTTTAGCATAGGCATCGTCCCGGGCTGCGTGGAGGTAGTGGCAGCGTTCACCGCACTCGAGGATGTTTTGGTGCGCAGAGATTACGGTTTGCAACTCATTAGCAACGGCTTCCAGGGTACCCAGCTTGTACTAGATGGCGTTGACACCCAACGGACAGAGTTCGTCCCGGCCGACAATCTAGGCTCGGGCACGAAAGCCCAGGCCCCTAACGCATGGGGTGTAGTGCTGCAACATCCAATCAACGGGCAGATGGCTCTGTGGATGGATAAGGACTACGGCGCCGGCGATGGATCTTACTGCATCGATAGCGAGTTCCTGGTGCGCGGAGCCGCAACCGGCAAATGGTACTTGGGAGCAGTGCTTAATCCTGGAGGCGCGCTATTCGCCGCCGGGAATGGGTACCGATACCGAGCCGGCCTATCATGGCGATCGGCCGGCATTTCAGCCAACGGCTATGACTCGATCGTGACCATGCGGAGAAATGGCATGGAAACCTTCTGCTACGTCCTACCTGATGGTAAGTCGCTCATCCTGTAAGCCGTGCCTGAGAAGCCCGTGTGTGGTGCTTCTCAGGCTTTTCACAGATTTTGACCTTTGGAGGATATATCTTACTTGCCCAGCTCTTTTTGCCTTATCAAGTCGCGAAGATAATCCATAAACTCCTCTATTAAATCTGTATCAATACCCCCTGAATGATGGTTGCTCACGCACGCCTGAATTTCGTCTACCATCATTTTCAAACCATGCACGTCATCCCTGCCGTAAGTCCTATAAATTAGGCGCCTACTTGATGCAATCAACTCATAATCAGCACCTGATTGAACAAGCTCACCCTTCACTAATATCAAAGACAGGAAGTGTATTTCGCCAAGCTGGACGTAGCCAGGAATTATGTTTTCAACAAACCGAACACCATCATTTTTCGTTGATGCAATGGAAGATGAGCGAAGGTCCTCACCGGAATTTTCGTCACTGCTCAGCATCAAAACTCCAGCAATGGCCACTTGTTTCTCACCAAGCTCGTTAGGAGATATATTCAAATCATCATGATAACCAAACTCGCCTTGAAGTCGCTGTACATCCTTGATGGATTTTAGAGCTCCGGTGTAATCGCATTTGAAGCGATGAATGCTCATTGTCGCATTAAGCTCTCGCTGCCGAGCAAATAACGACAACTTTGCGCCTTCTGGCTCCTGCAGCATTGTCAGAAGCTGATAGTGCTTTATCAGGTCCTTCACGGTGGACTGGTCTTTATCCCGCTTGTGAAACCAAAATGTAATTTCTTTCCCGTCCGGTCTGATGTCGATGGTGAAGCGAGGCGCGCGCATCCTCATTTTTCGGTGTTCTGCAGGAACCCATTCCCCCATTGCTGCACGATATACATCCGCCTCCCACTCCACTTTTGTCCCATCTTTTGGATTTCTAAAAACCATGCTCCCCAGTTCTTTCGGGCCAGCATCTTCTATTGATATGAGTGCTGTTTCACTCTGAATTAGGGGGGCGTTGTCTCGAATCCCAAATCTAGTTTCAAATGACCTGAAGTCTTTAACTTCTAATCTTGATTCGTCGCCTATGGCCATGTCGACGAAACGCTTGATGTCTTCTTCATCAACAGTGAAGCTCACGCTGAGAGCGCCTTCGCCATACCCGGCTGAAGCAAGATGCTGCTGTTTATTTGCTACATAAACAGATTGCGAAGCACCGATGCACTCAACTATTGCTTGCTTCAATCCCTCGCCATTTAGCGACTGAAGTCTAGGTGCGCTGGCAAAATCCAAGCTCATAGTCTTTTTGTTAAGCTTGACATTATTGTCTTCTGCCGTCTCTCTTCGAATGCGCTCTAAGATCCTTGAGCAGAGAGATTCATCAATGTGGACAAGATGAGCAGACTTGGGTACGTCGCCGCCATCATAGTCCACAAGCAAGTAAAACGACGGAAAGGTTGTCGTAGCCATAGCGTGCAAATTCGACAACTCAATTGAGAGACCTTTGGGACCGCCATCGGTCGTTTTAACTTGGACTTTGCATTCGTAAGCGGACTGATGCAGCCCGGAAGCAGTAGCTAAGCCAAAGCCGCTGGGCATTTCAAAAAGAAGATCCCAGCCGTACCGATCTATGACCGCCTTGTTGGCAGTGATACCAGATAGCGCGCACCACGCCTTTACCTGATCTTCCCCTGCATTCCCTAGGTCTCTCATGGTGCCTTCCCCGGCAAAGATACTTGAGCATGCAGGATATCCAAAAACTGGGACGGGAAAAAAAATCGGGAGGAAAAATCACTTATCCCCCTCCCGCCGACGCGCTTTTCGTCGTGAAATCGTGCAAACCGGCCGGGTGGTGCAAACCAAGCTGCAGACCGCGCCGTAACTGGGCGCGCGCAGGCCGGTGGCAATTGCACGCTGTGAAAGAAAATGAAAGGTTGTGCAACGCCGTGCGGCTGACTGGCCGCTGTGGCGGGACAGGGCGCCCATGGCTAGAGCCCGCGAATTCCGTGAGGGACTGGCGAAAAAATACCCGGTTTCCGGGTTTTTCATTTTTGGACGCCGTCATTTTCGTGCGCGCACAGCGCACCAGGAGCAGGGCGCCGATCCGGCTGGAACCCCCGGCGGGTGGGGGCTCAGCGATTCACCGGCATTGCAGAGCGTTTCACTCCTCGGTACCGGTCGCCAGCCACATGTGTGGAAGGTCGCCCAGGTTCTTCAAGCGCTCAAATTCTTTGGCCACCACGGGGATCAGGATGTGCTCGAGGCGGTCTTTGAACCTCACCGCCTGGTCTTCGGTAAGGCGTTTCACGGTACCGGTACGCGCACTGGCACAGGAGACGTTCTTCGGGTGGATGCCGATTCCGTCCAGGCTGCCATGTATGTAGCCATCCAGGTACTCGCGGCGCTTGAACAGTACCGCGCTTTCCGGTGCTTCCTGGTAGTCCCAGTGCACCTCCCAGGCCTCACCATTCTGGATCAGTTCAATTTTCGGGAGGGCTGCTTGGGTGGCTGCTTTGCGCATTTTCTCATCTCGATCAATTCGCTTCGTGGGGCATTTTGAAGGATAGCTCCGGGGTGCCCCATGAAAGGTTTTTCAGGCTGACCCCCAAAAGCCTGTCAGAACATGGATATCTGTCAGGAAATCGGTTGGAGGCCGCGTATTTACTGGGTTTTCGATCTGACAACGCAGTGTCAAAAACGATGCAGATCTGACATGCACAATAAAAAAACCTTATAAATCAATCACTTGAAATGATTAAATCTGACAGTGTGGTTTTGTCAGGTTCTGACAGTCCGTTGACACCTTTCTGACACTACATCAAAACGCTGTAAGCCTTGAGATATAAGGGTTAGACATAGGTAAGAAGAACAATCTGACAAATCTGACAAGCTTTTTAGGGGTCAACCTAAATTTTGCTTTTCTACGTGCGGAGGGGCGGCTCGCTACGCGTGCATTCACATCATCAGCTCGAAAAAACCGACCCTTCACACATCGACAGTTATCTTTACGGTCGCCCGCTACTCAGAAGAGTCTGGGTTGCGCTGCGCTATTCACGTTGCCCTGGTACGTCGGGGCAGGAGGCAGCAACGTGCCTGTTCCACCAATTCGGATCAGCATTGGGCTTAAGGCTCGGTTTTGGAAAACGGTATGATCCTTGCCCCAATGCATATTTATGTACCGCAGAGGGGGGAATCCAGGGAGAGGTTGATTAGTAAGGTTTGGCAAGATGGTGGTCGATCCCGCTGCCGTATACACAAAAATCCAGTCACCAGGATTCACTACCCCTTGCCCGAACCAAAGCATGTGATCCTTGACCGGTACTGCCCCGCCTTCTGGCGTTGGCAACGTCAGAATCAAGCAGTACTCCGCGAGGTCACACATCTTCTGGACGAAAATTGCTATGCGCTCTTGGTTGGCGACTCCATGATTTTGGACATCCATTATTCTGAGCGTATCGATAGGTTGAATCATGAGCTTTTCCCCTTGGCTGGCAAGAAGTTGACCGCGAGAAGCCCTATGCCTAGGGCCGCCAGTGCCCACCACAAATCGGATTTCAATCTGAACAATTCAATTGCGACAGAGAAGGCCACAGGGCTGCAAAAGGTTAAGAATTTCTCGAATATGTTTCGATAAAACCCGCTCTTAAGCTGTCCCTCAGTGCTTTTCAGCTGTTCCTCAAGTCGGGCATTAATCAAGCGCTGTTCAACGAGCTCTGCATTGGCTGCGTCTAGGCGGGCTTGGATGGCGGTGACCTGTCCGCGTGCTTGTTCTTTGTCGTATTGAGCATCGTTGATGATGGCGGAAATCACTGGACCGAGCTGGTCTCCGCCATAGTGATCTGGACTCCCTTCGATCAGTCGAATGACTGTCCGAGGAAGTAACTCACCCTCCAACGGGGGCGGGGTGGGAGCGATGTCGTCAAGAGAACCAGGTTGCTGGTTGCCTGCGACTCCGCTGTCTACCTGATCGGGATCAGGTACGTTCGATAACTCCATTATCGACCCTCGATGACTGCACACGAATGATGGATTGCCGTTATGACGCCACGGCACACCCAGTGGGCTTTTTAGGGGTGGTGGACAAAAAAAGGCCTGCATCGCTGCAAGCCTTTTATTTGTACGATCCTGGCACCAGGAATCGAACCCGCTACCTGCTGATTACGTTTTCGCTGCTCGGGGTTGTGCGCTTGCATTCGCAACAGCCTGAGCTACGCCAAAATTACGCCTCAGAAATAAAAAAAGCCTGTAGATCAAGGATCTACAGGCTCGGATTGGTGCCCCGAGGGAGACTCGAACTCCCACTCCTTTCGAAAACGGATTTTGAATCCGCCGCGTCTACCAATTCCGCCATCAGGGCAGTGGCGCGCAGTATAGAGAGCTGCCGCTGGTCGGTCAATCGGCTTTCATGGTCAATTTTCACACATTGGGCTAAACTTCCCGGCCCTGCCGAACCGAACATCATCATGCGCGTCGCCGATTTCTCCTTCGAACTCCCTGATTCCCTGATCGCCCGCCACCCGTTGGCCGAGCGCCATGGCAGCCGTCTGCTGGTGCTCGATGGGCCGACCGGCGCGCTGTCGCACCGGCAATTCCCCGACTTGCTCGACTACCTGCGCCCCGGCGACCTGATGGTGTTCAACAACACCCGGGTGATTCCGGCGCGGTTGTTTGGCCAGAAAGCCTCCGGCGGCAAGCTGGAAGTGCTGGTGGAGCGTGTGCTCGACAGCCACCGGGTGCTGGCCCATGTGCGTGCCAGCAAGGCGCCGAAAGAAGGCGCGGTCATCCTCATCGATGGCGGTGGCGAGGCCGAAATGGTCGCGCGTCACGACACGCTGTTCGAGCTGCGGTTCACCGAAGAGGTGCTGCCACTGCTCGACCGCGTCGGCCACATGCCGCTGCCGCCTTACATCGACCGCCCGGACGACGGCGCCGACCGTGAGCGTTACCAGACCGTGTACGCCCAGCGTGCCGGTGCGGTTGCAGCGCCCACAGCGGGCCTGCACTTCGACGAGGCGCTGCTGGAAAAGATCGCCGCCAAGGGCGTGGAGCGGGCCTTCGTGACCCTGCACGTGGGGGCGGGCACCTTCCAGCCGGTGCGGGTCGACAAGATCGAAGACCACCACATGCATAAAGAGTGGCTCGAAGTGAGCCAGGATGTGGTCGATGCCATCGAAGCCTGCCGCGCACGCGGCGGCCGGGTGATCGCGGTTGGCACCACCAGTGTGCGTTCGCTGGAAAGCGCGGCACGTGATGGCGTGCTCAAGGCCTTCAGCGGCGACACCGACATCTTTATTTACCCAGGCCGGCCGTTCCATGTGGTCGACGCCCTGGTCACCAACTTCCACCTGCCGGAGTCCACGCTGCTGATGCTGGTCTCGGCCTTCGCCGGCTACCCCGAGACCATGGCCGCCTACGCGGCGGCGGTCGAGAACGGGTACCGCTTCTTCAGTTACGGTGATGCCATGTTCATCACCCGCAATCCGGCGCCACGCGGCCCCGAGGATCAAGCATGAGTCGCACCTGTCGAATGTCCTTCGAACTGCTGGCCACCGACGGCAAGGCCCGTCGTGGTCGCATCACCTTCCCTCGTGGCACCGTGGAAACCCCGGCGTTCATGCCGGTGGGCACCTACGGCACGGTCAAGGGCATGCTGCCACGCGATATCGAGGCCATTGGCGCCGAGATGATCCTGGGCAACACCTTCCACCTGTGGCTGCGCCCAGGCACCGAGGTGATCAAGAAGCACAACGGCCTGCACGACTTCATGCAATGGAAAGGCCCGATCCTCACCGACTCGGGTGGCTTCCAGGTGTTCAGCCTGGGTGCCATGCGCAAGATCAAGGAAGAGGGCGTGACCTTTGCCTCGCCAGTCGATGGCTCGAAAGTGTTCATGGGCCCGGAAGAGTCGATGCAGGTGCAGCGTGACCTGGGCTCGGACGTGGTGATGATCTTCGACGAGTGCACCCCGTACCCGGCCGAGCACGACGTGGCGCGCACCTCCATGGAGCTATCGCTGCGCTGGGCCCAGCGCTCGAAGAACGCCCACGCCGACAACACCGCAGCACTGTTCGGTATCGTCCAGGGCGGCATGTACCAGGACCTGCGCATGCGCTCGCTGGAAGGCCTGGAAAACATCGGCTTCGATGGCCTGGCCATTGGCGGCCTGTCGGTGGGCGAACCCAAGCACGAAATGATCAAAGTGCTGGATTACCTGCCGGGCCAGATGCCTGCTGACAAACCTCGTTACCTTATGGGGGTAGGCAAACCGGAAGATCTCGTTGAGGGTGTGCGCCGCGGCGTCGACATGTTCGACTGCGTGATGCCGACGCGTAATGCGCGCAACGGCCATCTGTTCGTCGATACAGGGGTGATCAAGATCCGCAACGCGTTCCATCGCCACGATGAATCGCCGCTGGATCCGACCTGTGACTGCTACACCTGCACCAACTTCTCCCGCGCCTATCTGCATCACCTGGACAAGTGCGGCGAAATGCTGAGCAGCATGCTGAATACCATCCACAACTTGCGCCATTACCAGCGCTTGATGGCCGGTTTACGCGAGGCTATTCAACAGGGTAAATTGGCCGCCTTTGTCGACGCCTTCTACGCCAAGCGCGGGCTGCCTGTGCCGCCTTTGGACTGACTGTTCGCACACATTATTAGAAAATTTACATTAGGAGTGCCCAATGAGCTTCTTGATCCCCGCCGCCTACGCGGACGCAGCAGCACCCGCCGCCGGCCCAGCCGGTACTGGCTTCGAGTGGATTTTCCTGGTCGGTTTCCTGGTCATCTTCTACCTGATGATCTGGCGCCCGCAGGCCAAGCGCGCCAAAGAGCAGAAGAACCTGCTGAGCAACTTGCAGAAAGGTGACGAAGTTGTCACCAACGGCGGCATCGCCGGCAAGATCATCAAGGTTTCCGATGACTTCGTGGTACTGGAAGTGTCCGACAACGTCGAACTGAAGTTCCAGAAGGGTGCCATTGCGGCCACCCTGCCAAAAGGTACGCTCAAGGCTATCTGAGTTACCGTTTTTTCTTTCCAGTCGGGGCGCGCAACGCGCCCCGCGTCTTGAACGGGCGGCGTGATGCTGAACAAATACCCTCTGTGGAAATATGCACTGATCGTGCTGGTACTGGTGGTCGGTTTCATTTATTCCGCTCCCAACCTCTACCCGGATGACCCTGCGGTGCAGATCAGCGGTGCCAGCTCGGCGCTGCAGGTGAACCAGGCCGACCTCGATCGCGTCAGCAAGGCGCTGGTCGATGCCAAGATCGCCGTCAAGGGCGCAAGCCTGGGCGAGAAGGGCAGCGGGCTGATCCGCCTGACCAACCAGGAAGACCAACTGCCAGCCAAGGATGTCGTGCGCAAGGCGCTGGGCGATGATTACGTCGTGGCCCTGAACCTGGCCCAGACTACCCCGCAATGGTTGCGCAATCTGGGTGCAAGCCCGATGAAGCTGGGCCTGGATCTGTCCGGTGGTGTGCACTTCCTGCTGGAAGTGGACATGGACAAGGCCATGACGGCCCGCATGAAAGTCTACGAAGGCGAGGTCAAGACCTTGCTGCGCAAAGAGCGCGTCCGCTACCGCAGCCTGCCTCAGCAGGATGGCGGCATCATGCTGGGCTTCGCTGACGATGCTACCCGCGAACAGGCGCGTGCCCTGATCCGCAAGAATTTCAATGACTTCGACCTGACCACCACCGAGCGCAACGAGCTTGCGGTGCTGCGTCTGGCGCTGACCCAGGCAAAAGTTGCCGAAATCCGCGAATACTCGATCAAGCAGAACCTCACCACCGTGCGCAACCGCGTGAACGAGCTGGGCGTGGCTGAGCCGCTGGTACAGCGCCAGGGCGCCAACCGTATCGTGGTCGAGCTGCCAGGTGTGCAGGACACTGCCGAAGCCAAGCGTATTCTCGGTAAAACGGCCAACCTGGAGTTCCGCTTCGGTGCCGAGCCAGGCGCGTCCAAGGCCACTACCGAGGTGTTCGAGTTCCGCGAAGGCGGCCGCTCCGCCCCTGTAGAGCGTGGCCTGATCATCACCGGTGACCAGGTAACCGACGCGCAGGCCAGCTTTGACGAGCACGGCCGCCCACAGGTGAACATCCGCCTGGATGGCCACGGTGGCGAGCTGATGAGCCGCGCTACCCGCAGCAACGTGGGTCGCAGCATGGCGGTGATCTTCATCGAGCAGAAGCCGGTCACCCGCTACGTCAAGCAGACCGTCGACGGCGTCGAGAAGGACGTTGCCGTACAAAGCTTCGTGGAAGAGAAGAAAATCATCAGCCTGGCGACCATCCAGTCGCCGCTGGGTAGCCAGTTCCGCATCACTGGCCTGAACGGCCAGGGCGAATCGTCCGAACTGGCCCTGCTGCTGCGTGCCGGTGGTCTGGCTGCGCCAATGTACTTCGCTGAAGAACGTACCATTGGCCCAAGCCTGGGTGCCGACAACATCACCAAGGGTATCGATGCATCGCTGTGGGGCATGCTGTTCGTCTCGCTGTTCATCATCGCCATCTACCGCGGCTTCGGCGTGATCGCCACCATCGCCCTGGCGGGCAACATGGTGCTGCTGCTTGCACTGATGTCGCTGCTGGGCGCCACCCTGACCCTGCCGGGTATTGCCGGTATCGTGTTGACCATGGGTATGGCGGTAGACGCCAACGTACTGATCTTCTCGCGTATCCGCGAAGAGCTGAACGCCGGCATGTCGGTACAGCGCGCCATCCACGAAGGCTTCAACCGCGCCTACACCGCGATCATCGACGCCAACCTGACCAGCCTGCTGGTCGGCGGCATCCTGTTCGCCATGGGTACCGGCCCGGTCAAAGGCTTTGCGGTCACCATGTCCCTCGGGATTTTCACCTCGATGTTCACCGCCGTCATGGTGACCCGTGCAATGGTCAACCTGACCTGCGGCGGGCGTGACATCAAGAAGCTGTGGGTTTGAGGGAGCTGCGATGAAAACCATCAACTTCATGGGTGTGCGCAATGTCGCGTTCGCCATTACCGTGCTCCTCACCGTGCTGGCGCTGTTCAGCTGGTGGCAGAAAGGCCTGAACTTTGGCCTGGACTTCACCGGCGGTACGCTGATCGAGCTGACCTACGAGCGCCCGGCCGACCTCAAGGCGGTGCGTGCCGAGCTGGTCGATTCCGGGTTCCACGAGGCTGTGGTGCAGAGCTTCGGCGCCACCACCGACCTGCTGGTGCGTATGCCGGGCGATGACCCGCAACTGGGTAACAAGGTAGCTGCTGCCCTGCAAAAGGCAGGCGGTGACAACCCGGCCACCCTCAAGCGTGTCGAGTTCGTCGGCCCGCAGGTAGGTGAAGAGCTGCGCGACCAGGGCGGCATGGGCATGCTCCTGGCCTTGGGCGGCATCCTCATCTACCTGGCCTTCCGCTTCCAGTGGAAGTTCGCCGTGGGCGCGATCGTTTCGCTGATCCACGACGTGGTGGTCACCCTGGGTATCCTGTCGTTCTTCCAGATCACCTTCGACCTGACGGTGCTGGCAGCGGTGCTGGCGATCATCGGTTACTCGCTGAACGACACCATCGTGGTATTCGACCGGGTGCGTGAGAACTTCCGCGTCATGCGCAAGGCATCGTTGATCGAAAACATCAACGTTTCCACCACCCAGACCCTCCTGCGTACCATCGCCACCTCGGTTTCGACCTTGCTGGCCATTGCTGCGCTGTTGTTCTTCGGTGGCGATAACCTGTTCGGCTTCTCGCTGGCCCTGTTCATCGGCGTCATGGCCGGTACCTACTCGTCGATCTATATCGCCAACGTGGTGCTGATCTGGCTGAACCTGAACAGCGAAGACCTGATCCCGCCGGCCAAGGCGGAAGGTGTGGACGAGCGCCCATAAAGGCTTGTCTCACGCCGTTTGGCTGCCCGAAAGGCGCGAGTATTGAACTCGCGCCTTTTTTTTTGCTCCAAGGCTGGGAGAAGGCGGGCTAACCCCCGCGGGTATGATCAGGAGGTTCATGTGAACAAATCAATGCTGGTGGGTGCGGTACTGGGTGCTGTCGGTGTAACTGCCGGAGGTGCTGTGGCGACCTACAGCTTGGTCAACAAGGGGCCTGAGTATGCGCAGGTCACCGACGTGCAACCGATCAAACAACAGGTAAAAACCCCGCGCGAGGTCTGCAAGGACGTCGCCGTGACGCGTCAGGCACCGGTCAAGGACCAGCACCAGATTGCCGGTACTGTGGTGGGTGCAATCGCCGGTGGTTTGCTGGGTAACCAGATTGGCGGCGGCACCGGCAAGAAGATCGCCACCGTGGCCGGTGCGGTCGGTGGCGGTTATGCCGGTAACAAGGTGCAGGAAGGCATGCAGGAGCGTGACACCTACACCACCACGCAAACTCGCTGCAACACGGTGAATGACATCAGTGAGAAGGTGGTGGGCTACAACGTGACCTACACCCTTGGCGATCAGGTCGGCAAGGTGAAGATGGATCGTGAGCCGGGGTCGACCATTCCAGTGGACAAGAATGGCAAGCTGATCCTGAGCGAGGCAGGGCAGTGATCTTGTTGCCTGTGCCGGCGATGAGGTCGGTGCAGGCAATGCAAAGCTGTCAGGCAAAAAAAAGCACCCCGAGGGGTGCTTTTTGCTTTCCGGCGATCTGCGCTTAGCGCTTCATGCTCTCTGGCAGGTGCGGCTGGATGGCCGTCAGTACGGCCTTGAAGCACTTGATGTTGCCTGCAACGATGTGGCCCTTGTCGAGGAAGTCGTGGCCACCGTTGAAGTCGCTCACCAGGCCACCGGCTTCCTGGATCAGCAGCACGCCAGCTGCCATGTCCCACTCGGACAGGCCCGACTCCCAGAAGGCGTCGAAACGGCCAGCGGCCACGTAGGCCAGGTCCAGGCTGGCGGAACCGGCACGGCGGATGCCGGCGGTCTGGCCAGTCAGGGCGCGGAACATGCCCAGGTAGTTGTCCATGTCAGCCATCTGGTTGTCACGGAACGGGAAGCCGGTACCCAACAGGGCACCTTCCAGGCTGGTGCGCGAGCTGACGCGCAGGCGACGGCCATTGAGTTGGGCACCACGGCCACGGCTGGCGGTGAATTCTTCCTGGCGAACCGGGTCGACGATCACGGCGTGCTCAAGGCGGCCACGGTATTTGCAGGCGATGCTGACGGCGAAGTGCGGGATGCCACGCAGGAAGTTGGTGGTGCCGTCCAGCGGGTCGATGATCCACAGGTAATCCTTGCCTTCTTCGCCGCTACCCGCGTGCAGGCCGGTTTCCTCGCCCTGGATGGAGTGGTTCGGGTAGGCCTTGCGCAGGGCGTTGACGATGCTCTGCTCGGCGGCGCGATCAACCTCGGAAACGTAGTCCTTAGCCTCTTTCTCGTCCACCTTGATGCTATCCAGGCGTTCGATGGAGCGGAAAATCAGTTCACTGGCGCTGCGAGCGGCGCGCAGGGCGATATTCAGCATAGGCTGCATGGGCGGGTCACCTGGAGATGTTAAAGAAGAAAGCCGATCATTCTAGCAGAAAACTTTGGCGGCAGAAGTGTCACATTTGCTTTCATGGCGTTACGTCTGTCGGTTCTGTAAGATCGAAGCCCCTGATTCCTGCATCTGTGAGCACAACACCTTGCTGCAAAATATTCGTGTTGTTCTGGTCAATACCAGCCACCCCGGCAACATCGGCGGCGCTGCGCGTGCCATGAAAAACATGGGCTTGTCGCGTCTGGTGCTGGTGCAGCCGAAAGAATTCCCCGCCGTGGATGCCAGTGCCCGTGCCTCGGGCGCCGACGATGTGCTGGATAACGCCCAGGTGGTCGACAGCCTTGAGCAGGCGCTGGTCGGCTGCAACCTGGTCATGGGCACCAGCGCCCGCGAGCGCAGCATTCCCTGGCCGTTGATCGGCCCGCGCGAGTGCGGTGCCAAGGCGGTGGAGCATGCCAATGGTGGCGAAGAAATCGCCCTGGTGTTCGGGCGCGAACACGCTGGCCTGACCAACGAAGAACTGCAGCGATGTCACTTCCACGTGCACATTCCCTCCAACCCCGACTTCAGTTCGCTGAACCTCGCTGCTGCCGTGCAGGTGCTCGCCTATGAGGTGCGCATGGCGTGGCTAGCTGGCGGTGCAGCGCCGGAAAAAGTCGAGAAGGTTGACGCCAGCGAGCTGGCGACCATGGACGAAATGGAGCTGTTCTACGACCACCTGGAAAAAACCCTGGTGGGCATCGGCTTCCTCGACCCGGAAAAACCCAAGCACCTGATGCCGCGCTTGCGCCGGCTTTATGGGCGGGTGGCGGTCGAGCGTTCGGAAATGAGCATTTTGCGCGGCATCCTTACCGAGACCCAGAAAGTGGTCCGGGGCGAGCCGCATAAACGGAAGGACTGACAGATGTTCGAACGCCTGCGTGAAGATATTCAAAGCGTATTCCACCGTGACCCGGCTGCGCGCAATGCCTTCGAGGTGCTCACCTGCTACCCCGGCATGCATGCCATCTGGCTGCACCGTCTGGGCAATGCCTTGTGGAAGCGTGATTTCAAGTGGCTGGCCCGGCTGGTGTCCAACTTCGGCCGCTGGCTGACCGGTATCGAGATCCACCCGGGCGCCACCATTGGCCGGCGCTTCTTCATTGACCATGGCATGGGTATCGTCATTGGCGAAACCGCCGAGATCGGCGACGACGTCACCCTTTATCAGGGCGTGACCCTGGGCGGAACCAGCTGGAACAAAGGCAAGCGCCACCCCACTCTGGAAAACGGCGTGGTGGTAGGGGCGGGGGCCAAAGTGCTGGGCCCGTTCACGGTCGGCGCGGGGGCCAAGATTGGTTCCAATGCAGTGGTGACCAAGGCGGTGCCAGCGGGCGCCACGGCGGTGGGCATCCCTGGGCGGATCATCGTCAAGAGCGAAGACAACGAAGTCGAGGCCAAGCGCAAGGCCATGGCCGAGAAGATCGGCTTCGATGCCTACGGCGTCAGTGGCGACATGCCCGACCCGGTGGCGCGTGCCATCGGCCAGATGCTCGACCACTTGCAAGCGGTGGACGAGCGGCTGGAGGGTATGTGTGGCGCCCTGACCAAGATGGGGAGCGACTACTGCGCCAAGGAGCTGCCAGCCCTGCCGGAAGATGATTTTGCCGAGGAGGCCAAGGTGGCCCAGCGCGACACTCAGTCGCATTGATTGCGCCGCACTGAAATCATAGTGACATACGGGGCGTGTGCTCACGCCCCTCGTCTGCTACACTCGCGCCCGCCTCCCCGATGCAAACCCGACTAAAGCAGTAGGTCTTATAGTTGACTTAAATGCTCGGGAATCGCATACTCGCACACATCCCGAAACTCCCGTGGTACCCAATAGCCATGCGACTGACTACCAAAGGCCGATACGCCGTGACCGCCATGCTCGACCTGGCGTTGCACGCGCAGCATGGGCCGGTGTCTTTGGCCGATATTTCCGAGCGCCAGGGCATTTCCCTCTCTTATCTGGAACAGCTGTTCGCCAAGTTGCGCCGCAGCAGCCTGGTTTCCAGCGTGCGCGGTCCAGGCGGTGGCTACCAGCTGTCGCGGGGCATGGCAACCATCCAGGTGGCCCAGGTCATCGATGCGGTCAACGAGTCGGTCGATGCTACCCGTTGCCAGGGCCTCGGGGACTGCCATGCCGGTGATACCTGCCTGACCCACCACCTGTGGTGCGACCTCAGCCAGCAGATCCATGAATTCCTCAGCGGCATCAGCCTGGCCGACCTCGTCATGCGCCGTGAGGTACAGGAAGTCGCCCAGCGCCAGGACTTGCGACGTGTCGCAGGCCGAACCGCCCAGCTGGACAAGATTGAGACGTCCGCCGTCGATTGATCCCCCAGGGACGATGAGCGACGCCACCGCCTGATAGGAGAGACAAATGAAGTTGCCGATCTACCTCGATTACTCCGCGACCACTCCGGTCGACCCACGCGTGGCCCAGAAGATGGCCGACTGCCTGCTGGTCGACGGGAACTTCGGTAACCCGGCTTCGCGCTCCCACGTCTTCGGCTGGAAGGCCGAGGAAGCGGTCG
The DNA here is from genome assembly GCF_900176445.1 of Pseudomonas sp. URIL14HWK12:I5. Lineage (NCBI taxonomy): Bacteria > Pseudomonadati > Pseudomonadota > Gammaproteobacteria > Pseudomonadales > Pseudomonadaceae > Pseudomonas > Pseudomonas sp. URIL14HWK12:I5. The sequence goes on along the minus strand of NZ_FWXQ01000007.1, from coordinate 292,871 downwards.
AGAACGGTCGTCGCCAGGTTGCCGAGCTGATCAACGCCGATCCGCGCGAAATCGTCTGGACCAGCGGTGCCACCGAGTCCGACAACCTCGCGCTGAAAGGCGTCGCGCACTTCTATCAGACCAAGGGCAAGCACATCATCACCTCCAAGATCGAGCACAAGGCGGTCCTGGATACCGCTCGCCAGCTGGAGCGTGAAGGTTTCGAAGTCACCTACCTTGAGCCAGGCGAAGACGGCATCGTCACCCCGGCCATGGTAGAAGCAGTGCTGCGCGACGACACCATCCTGGTCTCGCTGATGCACGTGAACAACGAAGTCGGCTCGATCAACGACATCGCCGCCATCGGTGAACTGACCCGTTCGCGCGGCGTCCTGTTCCACGTCGATGCCGCCCAGTCGGCCGGCAAGGTCGAAATCGACCTGCAAAAACTGAAAGTCGACCTGATGTCGTTCTCGGCGCACAAGGTCTACGGCCCTAAAGGTATCGGCGCGCTGTACGTCAGCCGCAAGCCGCGTGTACGCCTGGAAGCCATCATTCACGGCGGTGGTCATGAGCGTGGCATGCGTTCGGGCACTCTGCCAACTCACCAGATTGTCGGCATGGGCGAAGCCTTCGCCATCGCCAAGCAGGAAATGGTCGCAGAGAACGCGCGCATCAAGGCCCTGAGCGACCGCTTCTTCAAGCAGGTTTCGGACCTTGAAGAGCTGTACGTCAACGGCAGCCAGACTGCCCGCGTACCGCACAACCTGAACCTGAGCTTCAACTACGTCGAAGGCGAATCGCTGCTGATGTCGCTGAAGGACATCGCCGTTTCGTCCGGTTCGGCCTGCACCTCCGCGTCGCTCGAACCTTCGTACGTACTGCGTGCCCTGGGCCGCAACGACGAGCTGGCGCACAGCTCGATCCGCTTCTCCTTCGGCCGTTTCACCACCGAAGAAGAAGTCGACTACGCCGCGCAGAAAGTCTGCGAGGCCGTCAACAAACTGCGTGAGCTGTCGCCGCTGTGGGACATGTACAAAGACGGCGTTGACATCTCCAAGATCGAGTGGGCCGCCCACTAAGCAGTCGCCGGCAAGAGCGGCTCCCTGATGAGGAAGGAATTGCACCATGGCATACAGTGAAAAGGTCATCGACCACTACGAAAACCCACGCAACGTCGGCAAGATGAATGCCGAAGACCCAGACGTTGGCACCGGCATGGTCGGCGCCCCGGCGTGCGGTGACGTAATGCGTCTGCAAATCAAGGTCAACGAGCAGGGCGTTATCGAAGACGCCAAGTTCAAGACCTACGGCTGCGGTTCGGCCATTGCTTCCAGCTCCCTCGCCACCGAGTGGATGAAGGGCAAGACCCTGGACGAAGCCGAGACCATCAAGAACACCCAGCTGGCCGAAGAACTGGCGTTGCCGCCGGTCAAGATCCACTGCTCGGTACTCGCCGAAGATGCCATCAAGGCAGCGGTACGCGATTACAAGCAGAAGAAAGGCTTGATCTAAGCCGCCTGTTGCGAGGTAAGGAGTCCTGATGGCTATCAGCATGACAGAAGCCGCCGCCAACCACATTCGCCGCTCCCTCGACGGGCGCGGCAAGGGTGAGGGCATTCGCCTGGGCGTGCGCACCACCGGTTGCTCGGGCCTGGCCTACGTGCTGGAGTTCGTTGACGAACTGGCGGACGAAGACCAGGTGTTCGAGAACCACGGCGTGAAGGTGATCATCGATCCCAAGAGCCTGGTCTACCTCGACGGCACCGAGCTGGATTTCGTCAAGGAAGGGTTGAACGAAGGCTTCAAGTTCAACAACCCCAACGTGCGCGGTGAGTGTGGCTGCGGCGAAAGCTTCAACGTTTGAGGCTGGCTGTGGGAACTCCTTGTCATTTCGCATTGTTTGACCTCCAGCCAAGCTTCCGCCTGGACCTCGACAAGCTGGCCACTCGCTACCGCGAGTTGGCCCGCGAAGTCCATCCCGACCGCTTTGCCGACGCCTCCGAGCGTGAGCAGCGTGTAGCGCTGGAGAAGTCCGCAGCCCTCAACGACGCTTACCAGACACTGCGCAGTGCGCCGCGTCGCGCCCGCTATCTGCTGGCCATCGGTGGTCATGAAGTGCCCCAGGAAGTCACGGTCCACGACCCGGACTTCCTGTTGCAGCAGATGCAGTGGCGCGAAGAGCTCGAAGAGTTGCAGGACGAAGCCGACCTTGACGGCGTGGGTGTGTTCAAGCGGCGCCTGAAGGCTGCCCAGGACACCCTGAACGAGGACTTTGCCGCCTGCTGGGATGCCCCAGGCGAGCGCGAAAAGGCCGAGCGCCTGATGCGTCGCATGCAATTCCTCGACAAGCTCGCCCAAGAAGTGCGCCAACTGGAAGAGCGCCTCGACGATTAACCCGGTGTCGCCCGTGATGGCACCTAAGGTATTCAGATAAGCATGGCCCTACTGCAGATTGCCGAACCCGGTCAAAGCCCTCAGCCGCACCAGCGCCGCCTGGCGGTGGGGATCGACCTGGGTACCACCAACTCTCTGGTCGCTGCATTGCGCAGCGGCCGTAGCGAGCCCCTGCCTGATGCGCAGGGTAACGTCATTCTGCCGTCCGCGGTGCGCTACCTCGAAGGGCGCAACGAAGTGGGGCAGGCCGCACGTGATGCCGCTTCCAGCGACCCGCTGAACACCGTGCTGTCGGTCAAGCGCCTGATGGGGCGCGGCCTGGCCGACGTCAAGCAGCTGGGCGAGCAGTTGCCCTACCGCTTTGTGGGTGGCGAGTCGCATATGCCGTTCATCGACACTGTGCAGGGCCCGAAAAGCCCGGTGGAAGTGTCCGCTGACATCCTCAAGGTGCTGCGCGAGCGCGCCGAAGCGACCCTGGGTGGCGAGCTGGTAGGCGCGGTGATCACCGTGCCGGCCTATTTTGACGACGCCCAGCGCCAGGCCACCAAGGACGCTGCGCGCCTGGCTGGTTTGAACGTGCTGCGCCTGCTCAATGAGCCGACGGCGGCTGCCGTGGCCTATGGCCTGGACCAGAATGCCGAAGGTGTGGTGGCCATCTATGACCTGGGTGGCGGTACCTTCGATATTTCCATTCTGCGCCTGACCGCTGGTGTGTTCGAGGTGCTGGCCACCGGTGGCGATACCGCCCTGGGTGGTGACGATTTCGACCACGCCATTGCCGGCTGGATCATCGAGCAGGCTGGCCTGTCGTCCGACCTGGATCCGGCCACCCAGCGTGCGTTGCTGCAAACAGCATGCGCCGCCAAGGAAGCGCTGACCGACGCCGACGTGGTCGGCGTCAGCCATGGCGCCTGGCAGGGTGAGCTGAGCCGTGCCGAGTTCGAAGCCATGATCGAACCGATGGTTGCCCGCAGCCTCAAGGCCTGCCGCCGCGCCGTGCGCGACAGTGGCGTGGAGCTGGAAGAAGTCAGTGCCGTGGTCATGGTGGGTGGCTCGACCCGCGTACCACGAGTGCGCGAAGCCGTGGGCGGGCTGTTCGGCCGTCCCCCGCTGACCTCGATCGATCCTGACCAGGTGGTGGCCATCGGTGCCGCCATTCAGGCCGACACCCTGGCCGGCAACCGCCGCGAAGGTGGTGAACTGCTGCTGCTCGATGTCATCCCGCTGTCGCTTGGTCTTGAGACCATGGGCGGGCTGATGGAGAAGGTGATCCCGCGCAACACCACCATTCCGGTGGCGCGTGCCCAGGAGTTCACCACTTATAAAGATGGCCAGACGGCCATGATGATCCATGTCCTGCAGGGTGAGCGCGAGCTGATCAGCGACTGCCGCTCGCTGGCCCGTTTCGAGCTGCGCGGCATTCCGGCCATGGTTGCCGGTGCGGCGAAAATCCGCGTCACCTTCCAGGTGGATGCCGATGGCCTGCTCAGCGTCGCCGCCCGCGAACTGGGTTCGGGCGTGGAAGCCAGCATCCAGGTCAAACCGTCCTACGGCCTGACCGATGGTGAAATCGCCCGCATGCTGAAGGACTCCTTCGAACACGCAGGTTCCGACAAGCACGCCCGCCAGCTGCGCGAGCACCAGGTGGACGGCGAGCGCCTGCTTGAAGCGGTACAGGGCGCCCTGGACGCCGACGGTGAGCGCCTGCTCAGCCGTGACGAGCGCGAAGCCATCGAATTCCAGATGCAAGAACTACGTGATTTGCTGGCCGGCACCGATGGCGCAGCCATCGAGCAACAGACCAAGCGTCTGTCGCAGGTGACCGACGCATTTGCCGCCCGTCGCCTTGATTCGACGGTCAAAGCCGCACTGGCCGGGCGCAACCTGAATGAGATCGAGGAGTAACCGATGCCGCTGGTGACATTCCTGCCGCATGAGAAGTTCTGCCCCGAGGGGCTGACCGTGGAGGCGCCGACCGGGACCAATATCCTGGAACTGGCCCACGACCATCACATCGAGATGGAAAGTGCCTGCGGCGGCGTCAAGGCCTGTACCACTTGCCACTGCATCGTGCGCAAGGGTTTCGACTCGCTGGAAGAAGCCGACGAGCTGGAAGAAGACATGCTGGACAAGGCCTGGGGCCTGGAAGCGCAGTCGCGCCTGGGGTGTCAGGTGGTCGTCGCTGACGAAGACCTGACCATCGAGATCCCCAAGTACTCGCTCAACCACGCCGCTGAAGCGCCGCACTGAGGTTTGCACCATGAGCCTGAAATGGATTGATGTACTTGAGATCGCCATTCAGCTTGCAGAAAGCAAGCCTGAGGTCGATCCTCGTTATGTGAATTTCGTAGACCTGCACCGCTGGGTGCTGGCATTGCCAGAGTTCAGCGACGATCCGTCACGCGGCGGTGAGAAAGTGCTCGAGGCCATCCAGGCTGCCTGGATCGACGAAGCCGACTAAGCGTCACTTGCAGGTTAGGCAATCCCCCGGAACCCGCGTATAATTCGCGGGTTTAATTTTTCGTGTCACTCATATTCTGGAGTTTTCCATGGCTGTTCAACGTACTTTCTCGATCATCAAGCCTGACGCCGTTGCCAAAAACGTCATCGGCAAGATCACCACTCGCTTCGAAGAAGCCGGCCTGAAAATCGTTGCCTCGAAAATCAAGCAACTGTCCAAAGCCGAAGCCGAAGGCTTCTACGCTGAGCACAGCGAGCGCGGCTTCTTCGGTGACCTGGTTGCCTTCATGACTTCCGGCCCGGTTGTTGTTCAGGTTCTGGAAGGCGAAAACGCCATCGCTCTGAACCGTGAGCTGATGGGCGCTACCAACCCTAAAGAAGCTGCTCCAGGCACCATCCGTGCTGACTTCGCCGAGTCGATCGACGCCAACGCCGTTCACGGTTCGGACTCCGAAGCTGCTGCTGCTCGCGAAATCGCTTACTTCTTCGCTGCTACCGAGGTAACCACTCGCTAAGCGAAAGCTTACGGGTGAGGGTGAATCCATGACGACATCTACTGGCAAAATCAACCTGTTGGGTCTGACCCAGCCGGAAATGGAACAATTCTTCGACTCGATCGGGGAAAAACGCTTCCGTGCCGGCCAGGTGATGAAATGGATTCACCATTTTGGCGTGTCCGACTTTGCGGCCATGACCAACGTAGGCAAGGTCTTGCGCGAAAAGCTCGAGGCCGTTGCCGAGATTCGGCCTCCGGAAGTGGTCAGTGAAGACATTTCCGCCGACGGTACCCGCAAGTGGGTGATCCGCGTTGCCTCCGGCAGCTGCGTCGAGACCGTCTACATTCCTACCGACGACCGCGGCACCTTGTGCGTATCGTCGCAAGCCGGCTGTGCCCTGGACTGCAGTTTCTGCTCCACTGGCAAGCAAGGCTTCAACAGCAACCTCACTGCCGCCGAAGTGATCGGCCAGGTGTGGCTTGCCAACAAATCCTTCGGGACCGTCCCTGCCAAAGTCGACCGCGCGATTACCAACGTGGTGATGATGGGCATGGGCGAGCCCTTGCTGAACTTCGACAACGTCATCGCCGCCATGAAAATCATGATGGATGACCTGGGCTATGGCATTTCCAAGCGTCGCGTTACCCTGTCCACCTCGGGCGTGGTGCCGATGATCGACGAGCTGGCCAAGCACATTGACGTGTCGCTGGCCCTGTCGCTGCACGCACCGAACGACGAACTGCGCAACAAGCTGGTACCGATCAACAAGAAGTACCCGCTGAAAGTGCTGCTGGAGTCTTGCATGGGCTACATGTCCACCCTGGGTGGCAAGCGCGTGCTGACCATCGAGTACACCCTGCTCAAGGACGTCAACGACCAGCCTGAGCATGCCGCGCAAATGATCGAATTGCTGCGCGATGTACCGTGCAAGATCAACCTGATCCCGTTCAACCCGTTCCCGCATTCGGGCTACGAGCGGCCAAGCAACAACGCCATTCGTCGCTTCCAGGACCTGCTGCACCACGGTGGCTTCAACGTCACCACCCGCACCACCCGTGGTGACGATATCGATGCTGCCTGTGGTCAGCTGGTCGGCCAGGTCAACGACCGCACCCGCCGTAGCGAGCGCTACATCGCTGTGCGCCAGCTCTCCGCGGACGTCGAGCTGCAAGACAGCGCCGCCAGCCACTGACCGGGACTTTGCCCATGAGCCTGCGCGCCGCGCTGTCGATCCTTGCGCTCTTGCTGCTGGCCGGCTGTGTGTCGGGCGGCGCGAGCGACCCCCTGGCCAGCCGCCAGGGCAGGGCAGAGGCGGGGCGGGCTTATGTGCAACTGGGCCTGGGGTATTTGCAACAGGGTTTGACCGCGCAGGCCAAGGCGCCACTGGGCAAGGCCCTGGCCCTCGACAGCACCGATGCCGACGCGCACGCGGCCCTGGCGCTGGTATTCCAGGCCGAAGGTGAGCCGGCACTCGCCGAAGCCCACTTTCGCAAGGCCTTGCAAGCCCGCGCCGGCGACACGCGAATGCGCAACAATTACGGCAGTTTCCTTTATGCTCAGGGGCGATTTGCCGAGGCCGAGCAGATGTTTCGCCTGGCCAGCGCCGATACCCTGTATCCTGAGCGCTCACGCGTGTACGAGAACCTGGGCCTGACTGCCCTGAAGCTCGATCGCCGCGACCAGGCGCATGCTTACCTGCTGAAAGCGTTGCAACTCAACCAGCGGCAACCGAAAGCGTTGCTGGAAATGGCTGAGTTGTCCTACGAAAACAGGCATTATGTGCCGGCCCGGGACTACTACGATCGTTTCAGCCAGTTGAGCGACCACGATGCCCGTAGCCTGCTGCTGGGCAGTCGCCTTGCCCGGGTGTTCGACGAGCAGGGCACACTGGCCGAGATGGGCCAGCAATTACAACGACTTTATCCCGGTACGCCGGAATATCAGCAATACCTGTCGGAGCAACGATGAACGCCGCGCATCCCGAAGTAGCAGTAGCGCCTGGCCAGAACCCCGGTGAGCTTTTGCGCCTGGCCCGTGAGAAACGGGACTGGTCTCAAGCCGAGGTGGCCCGCAAGCTCAACCTCACTGTCAGTTCGTTGAACCACGTGGAAACCGGCGCCTTCGACAAGCTGCCAGGGCATACGTTTGCCCGTGGCTACATTCGCGCCTATGCCAAGCTCATGGACCTCGACCAGGCCGCCCTGGTAGAGGCCTTCGACCGCTACACCGGCACCCACGCCAAAGGCAGCGAGGTGCACTCGCTGGGCCGTATCGAAGAGCCGGTGCGCCTGTCGCACAACATTCTGCGCGGTGTCAGCCTGCTGTTGCTGGTGGCGGTGGTCGGTGGCGGCTTCGTCTGGTGGCAGGACCAGGGCAGCCTGCGTGGCAAGGACCTGGCCAAGATTGCTTTGGAGCACGTCGAAGTCGAAAGTGCCGACGGCACCACCCAGATTCACCCGCTCGATGAGCCTGAAGACCAGGCTGTTTCCGCTGGCCAGCAAGCCGAAAGCGCACCGCTGGCGCTGGAGCAGGGCGCTGCCGAACAGCCCGCCGCCGCTGCTGAACAGGCACCGGCAAGCCCGGCGCCAACCCTTGCTGCAGTGCCTGCGCCGACACCGGCCCAGCCAGTGTCCGCGCAGCCTGCACCTGCTGCAGTGGCTACCCCGGTAGCACCGGCTACCCCGGCACCGGCCGCTGTTGCACCTGCCGCACCGGCGCCGGCCGTGGCTGTCACCGAGCCAGCCGCAGTACCGGCAGGCAGCGCCAAGGTCGCCATCCAGTTCACCGCCGATTGCTGGACCCAGGTGTCCGATGGCAACGGCAAGGTGCTGTTCAGCGCCATCAAGCGCAAGGGGGACAACCTCGAACTGACCGGCAAGCCGCCGTTCGCGGTGCGTCTGGGCTTTGCCCGTGGCGCCCAGGTCAGCTACAACGGCCAGGCCGTCGATGTTGCCCCGTTCACCAGTGGCGAGACCGCTCGCCTGAAGTTGGGACAGTAAGTCATGCACGGCGAATCTCCGATCAAACGTCGCGAATCCCGCAAAATCTGGGTCGGCAATGTGCCGGTGGGTGGTGATGCGCCCATCGCGGTGCAGAGCATGACCAACACCGACACCAACGATGTGGCCGCCACCGTGGCGCAAATCCAGCGCCTGGTCGATGCCGGCGTGGACATCGTGCGTGTATCGGTGCCGGACATGGACGCCGCCGAGGCGTTCGGCAAGATCAAACAGCTGGTCAGCGTGCCGCTGGTCGCCGACATCCACTTCGATTACAAGATCGCCCTGCGTGTGGCCGAGCTGGGCGTGGATTGCCTGCGCATCAACCCCGGCAACATCGGCCGTGAAGATCGTGTACGCGCCGTGGTCGATGCCGCCCGCGACCGTGGTATCCCGATCCGTATCGGCGTCAACGCCGGCTCCCTGGAAAAAGACCTGCAGAAGAAGTACGGCGAGCCGACCCCGGCCGCATTGGTCGAGTCGGCCCTGCGCCACGTCGAGCACCTCGACCGCCTGGACTTCCAGGACTTCAAGGTCAGCGTCAAGGCCTCGGACGTGTTCATGGCCGTCGAAGCCTACCGCCTGCTGGCCAAGCAGATCGTGCAGCCGCTGCACCTGGGCATCACCGAAGCCGGTGGCCTGCGTTCGGGGACGGTGAAATCCGCCGTCGGCCTCGGTATGCTGCTGGCCGAAGGCATTGGCGATACCATCCGTATCTCGCTGGCGGCCGACCCGGTCGAAGAAGTGAAAGTCGGCTACGACATCCTCAAGTCGCTGCACCTGCGCTCGCGTGGCATCAACTTCATCGCCTGCCCGAGCTGCTCGCGGCAGAACTTCGATGTGGTCAAGACCATGAACGAGCTGGAAGGGCGCCTTGAAGACCTGCTGGTGCCGCTGGATGTGGCAGTGATCGGTTGCGTGGTCAACGGCCCGGGCGAAGCCAAGGAAGCCCATGTAGGGTTGACCGGCGGTACGCCGAACCTGATCTACATCGATGGCAAGCCTGCGCAGAAGCTGACCAATGACAACCTGGTCGATGAGCTGGAAAAACTCATCCGCCAGAAAGCGGCCGAAAAGGCCGAAGCCGACGCGGCGCTGATCGCCCGTGGCTGACACACAGAATTCGTAAGGACTATTCGTGAGCAAATCGCTGCAAGCCATCCGTGGCATGAACGACATCCTGCCAGAACAGTCGCCACTGTGGCGCTACTTCGAAGGCACCGTGGCCGGGCTGCTGGACACCTACGGGTACAGCCAGATCCGTACGCCGATCGTCGAGTTCACCGAGCTGTTCAAGCGCTCGATCGGTGAAGTGACCGATATCGTCGAAAAAGAGATGTACACCTTCGAGGATCGCAACGGCGATTCGCTCACCTTGCGCCCTGAAGGCACCGCCGCTTGCGTGCGTGCCGTGCTGGAGCATGGCATCACCGGCAATGGCCAGGTGCAGAAACTGTGGTACATCGGCCAGATGTTCCGCCACGAGCGCCCGCAGAAAGGCCGCTACCGCCAGTTCCACCAGATTGGCGTGGAAGTGTTCAACCTGGACGGCCCGGACATCGATGCCGAGCTGATCATGCTGACCTGGCGCCTGTGGGGACTGCTGGGCATCCAGGACGCGGTCAAGCTGGAGCTCAACAGCCTGGGTACCAGTGAGGCCCGTGCACGCTACCGTGACGCGCTGGTCGAGTTCCTCTCGGCACGCCTGGAGCAGCTGGACGAAGACAGTCAGCGCCGCCTGAAGAGCAACCCGCTGCGCATTCTCGACAGCAAGGACCAGAACACCCAGGCGGTACTGGTGGGTGCGCCGAAGCTGGAAGACTACCTGGACGAAGCGTCCCGCGTGCACTTCGAAGGCCTGAAGGCCCGCCTGGACGCAGCCGGCATTCCGTTCGTGATCAACACCAAGCTGGTACGTGGCCTGGACTACTACAGCAAGACCGTGTTCGAGTGGGTCACCGACAAGTTGGGCGCCCAGGGCACCGTGTGTGCCGGCGGCCGCTACGACGGGCTGGTCGAGCAGATGGGCGGCAAGCCGACCACCGGCGTTGGTTTCGCCATGGGTATCGAGCGCCTGATCCTGCTGCTGGAAACCCTTGGCAAGGTACCGGAGTCCATCAGCCGCCAGATCGACGTCTACCTGTGCGCCTTTGGTGAGCAGGCCGAACTGGCAGGTCTGCGCCTGTCCGAAGGCCTGCGTGACCGCCTGCCGGGCCTGCGCCTGGCGGTAAACGCCGGTGGTGGCAGCTTCAAGAGCCAGTTCAAGAAAGCCGACAAGAGTGGCGCGCTGTTCGCCCTGATCCTGGGCGACGACGAGCTGGCCAAGCAAGAAATCGGCTTGAAGCCCCTGCGTGGCCAGGGCGAACAACAGAACATTGCCTGGGATGCTCTGGCAGAGCACCTGGAAACCGCGATCGCGCAGGCGTAACGCGGTTCAACAACGAATAGGCGAAAAGGAGTATTGGGGTGTCGAGTACCGATGATGATGATCTGGCAGGGGTCAAGGACTGGTGGAATCGCAACGGCAAGCCGCTGCTGACCGGCGCATTGCTGGCCGGCGTGGTGGTATTGGGCTGGAATACCTGGCACAAGTACCAGAACAACCAGTCGCAAGGTGCCTCGCAGCTGTATCAGGCGTTGCTTGAGACCAGCCTGACGCCGACTGGCCAGCCAGACGCCACCAAGGTCGCGGAACTGGCCGGCAAGCTCAAGAGCGAGTTTGGCGGTACTGCTTACGCCCAGTACGGCAGCCTGTTCGTGGCCAAGGTGGCAGTCGAGAGCGGTAAGCTCGACGACGCCGCTGCCGAGCTGAAAAGCGTGCTGGACAAGCCGGCCGACGTGACCTTGGGCGAGATTTCGCGCCAGCGTCTGGCTCGCGTGCTTGCCGCCCAGAACAAGGCCGAAGACGCGCTCAAGCTGCTTGACGGTGATGCCGACAAAGCCTTCCTGGCCAGCCGTGAAGAGTTGAAAGGTGACCTGCTGGTGCAACTGGGCCGTGCCGCCGACGCACACAGCGCTTACGAAAAAGCCAAGGCTGCGCTGTCCGATGACGCGGCAGTCGGTGGCCTGCAATTGAAGCTGGATGACCTGGCTAAAGGGGACGCGTAAGTGATCGGTTGGAAACATGCAGCAGTGCTGACCCTGGCCGTGCTGGCCGCAGGTTGCAGCAGCAACAGCAAGAAGGAACTGCCTCCGGCCGAGCTGACCAAGTTCACCGAGGAAGTGGTGCTGAAGAAGCAGTGGAGCCGTTCGATCGGTGACGGCCAGGGTGAAACCTACAACACCCTGGTGCCGGCCATCGAGAACGACCGTATCTACGCCTCCGACGTCAACGGCGAAGTGTTCGCCCTGGACCGCATCACTGGCGATGTCGTGTGGAAGAAGGACCTGGAGCTGCAGGTTTCCGGCGCAGTTGGCGTGGGCTATGGCCTGGTCATGCTCGGCACCCTCAAGGGTGAAGTGATTGCCCTGGATTCCAGCACCGGTGAAGAGCGTTGGCGCTCCCGCGTGACCAGCGAAGTGCTGGCCCCGCCTGCCAACAACGGTGATGTGGTGGTGGTGCAAACCCAGGACGACCGCCTGATTGGCCTGGATGCCGCTACTGGCGACCGCCGCTGGATCTACGAAAACACCCCGGCCGTACTGACCCTGCGTGGCACCGGTGCCCCGATTGCCACCAACCGCCTGGCCATTGCCGGCCTGTCCACTGGCAAGGTGGTGGCGGTGGACATCAATAACGGCGTGCCAGTGTGGGAAAGCCGTGTGGCCATTCCACAAGGCCGTTCCGAGCTGGACCGTGTGGTCGACATCGATGGCGGCTTGCTGCTGTCCGGTGAAACCCTCTACGTCAGCACCTATCAGGGCCGTGTAGCGGGCCTGGACCTGGAAAGCGGCCGTGTGCTGTGGCAGCGTGATGCGTCCAGCTACGTGGGCGTTGCCCAAGGTTTCGGCAATGTCTACGTCAGCGAAGCGTCGGGTACCGTGGAAAGCGTCGACGAGCGCACTTCCAGCGCCCTGTGGACCAACGACACCATGGCGCGCCGCCAGCTGTCGGCGCCGGAAGTGTTTTCCAGCTACGTAGCGGTAGGCGACTTTGAAGGTTACCTGCACCTGCTGAGCCAGGTCGATGGCCGCTTCGTCGGCCGTGAGCGTATCGACAGCGATGGCCTGCGCGCCCGCCCACTTGTGGTCGGCGACACCATCTACGTCTTCGGCAACAGCGGCAAGCTCGAGGCACTGACCATCCGCTGAAGCTATGCTTGAAGCCTTGGCGGGCTTCAAGCTGCGGCGTAGGACACGCCGCCCGTACTCCGGCCGCTGCCTTGCAGCGGCCTTTGCATTTTCAAGAATTCGAGAGTGGAGAGCCGATGGTTCCCGTAATTGCCCTGGTGGGCCGCCCGAACGTCGGCAAATCCACCATGTTCAACCGCCTGACCAAAACCCGCGATGCCATCGTCGGTGACTTGTCGGGCCTGACCCGTGACCGCCAGTATGGCGATGCCAGCTGGCAGGGTCGTTCCTTCATCCTGATCGACACCGGTGGTATTACCGGTGACGAAGTGGGCATGGACGAGAAAATGGCCGAGCAGTCGCTCATGGCCATCGAAGAAGCCGACTACGTGCTGTTCCTGGTCGATGCCCGCGCCGGCATGACCGCCGCCGACCAGATGATTGCCGAGCACCTGCGCAAGCGCAACAAAGAGGCGATTCTGGTCGCTAACAAGATCGACAACATCGACGCCGACGTCGCTCGCGCCGAGTTCTCGCCGCTGGGCATGGGCAACGCCATTCCGGTGGCGGGCTCCCAGGGCCGTGGCATCAACGCGCTGATGGAGGCCGTGCTTGGCCACCTGCCGCGCGACCAGGTCGAAGAAGCCCTGGACGCCGAAGTCGCCGAAGGCGAAGAAGCTGTGCGCATCCCTGGCCCGAGCGAGAAAGATGGCATCAAGATCGCCATTATCGGCCGCCCGAACGTGGGTAAATCCACCCTGGTCAACCGCATGCTCGGTGAAGAGCGCGTGGTGGTCTATGACCAGCCGGGTACCACCCGTGACAGTATCTACATCCCGTTCGAACGCGATGGCGAGAAGTACACCTTCATCGACACCGCCGGTGTGCGCAAACGCGGCAAGATCCACGAGGAAGTCGAGAAGTTCTCGGTGGTGAAGACGCTGCAGGCGATCAAGGACGCCAACGTGGTGATCTTCGTCATGGACGCCCGCGAAGGTGTGGTGGACCACGACCTGAACCTGCTGGGCTTTGCCCTGGAAGCGGGCCGCGCCATCGTCATCGCCCTGAACAAGTGGGATGGCATGCAGCCCGGCGAACGCGACTACGTGAAGACCGAGCTGGAGCGCCGGCTGTTCTTCGTTGACTTCGCCGACATCCACTTCATCTCCGCCTTGCATGGCACTGGCGTGGGTAACCTGTACAAGTCGGTGCAGGCCGCGTTCAAGTCGGCGGTAACCCGTTGGCCTACCAGCCGGCTGACGCAGATCCTGGAAGACGCCGTGAGCGAGCACCAGCCACCGCTGGTGAACGGTCGCCGCATCAAGCTGCGCTATGCCCACCTGGGGGGGGCCAACCCGCCGCTGATTGTGATTCACGGTAACCAGACCGAGAAAATTCCGAAGTCGTACTCGCGTTACCTGGAGAACACCTACCGCCGTGTGCTGAAGCTGGTCGGTACGCCGATCCGCATCGAGTACAAGGGCGGTGAGAACCCGTACGAGGGCAAGAAGAACACCCTCACCGACCGCCAGGTCAACAAGAAGCGCCGCCTGATGTCGCACCACAAGAAGGCCGAGAAGAAGCGCCGCGACAAGCGCTGATTCCGCCTCAGCCTCTTCGCGGGCTTGCTCGCGAAGAGGCCGTTTGATCCAAAGCAATGCCCCTAATGTTTCAACCTTTTTCCTGACCGCCCGATCCGCTATGCTCGGACTCCACCCCGTGCCGGATACACCCCAGGAAAGAGGGCTCCATGATCCGCAGCAAACTGCCGAACGTCGGCACGACCATCTTCACCACCATGTCCCAGCTCGCCGTGCAGACCGGTGCGCTCAACCTGTCCCAGGGTTTCCCTGATTTCAACGGCCCGCAGGCCCTGCTCGATGCAGTGGGCCAGCATGTGGCTGCCGGGCACAACCAGTATTCGCCCATGACCGGCCTGCCGGCCCTGCGCCAGCAGGTGGCAGCCAAGGTCGAGCGCCTGTATGGCGCCAAGGTGGATGCGGACCAGGAAGTGACCATCACCCCCGGTGCCACCGAGGCGATCTTCTGTGCCATTCAGGCTGTGGTCCATGCGGGTGACGAGGTCATCGTCTTCGACCCTTGCTACGACAGTTACGAGCCGTCCGTGGAGCTGGCCGGTGGCCGCTGCGTGCATGTGCAACTCAGCGACGGCGACTTCCGCATCGACTGGCAGAAGTTCAGCGATGCCTTGAGCCCGCGCACGCGCATGGTCATTCTCAACTCGCCGCATAATCCCAGTGGCGCGTTGATTACCCGCGAAGACCTCGACCAGTTGGCGGCACTCATTGCCGACCGTGATATCTACCTGGTCAGCGACGAGGTCTACGAGCACCTGGTGTACGACGGCGTACGCCACGCCAGCGTGCTGGCCCATGAGCAGTTGTATCAACGCGCCTTCGTGGTCAGCTCGTTCGGCAAGACCTACCACGTGACCGGCTGGAAGACTGGCTACGTGATCGCGCCCCCGGCGCTGAGCGCGGAGCTGCGCAAGGTTCACCAGTACGTCAACTTCTGCGGCGTGACGCCTTTGCAATGTGCGCTGGCCGACTTCATGGCCGAGCACCCCGAGCACATCGATGAACTGCCGGCCTTCTACCAGGCCAAGCGTGACCTGTTCTGCGGTTTGCTGGACGGTTCGCGGTTCAGCTTCACCCGCACGGCGGGTACCTATTTCCAGCTGGTGGACTATTCGCAGATCCGCCCGGACCTGAACGATGTCGACATGTCGCTGTGGCTCACCCGCGAGCACGGTGTGGCGACCATTCCGGTGTCGGTGTTCTACCAGCAACCCATCCCCGAGCAACGCCTGGTCCGCCTGTGCTTTGCCAAACGAGAGGAGACGCTGCGTCAGGCAGCGGAACGACTATGCGCGATTTGAGCACACTGCCGAACCTGAGAGTCGCCCTGGTGCAAACCACCCTGGCCTGGCACGACCGCGAGGCCAACTATGCGCACTTCGAGGTGCTGCTGGAGCAGGTGGGCGAGGTGGACCTGGTAATCCTGCCGGAAATGTTCACCACCGGTTTCTCGATGCAATCGGAAAGCCTGTGCGAGCCGGAGAACGGCCCGACCTACAAGTGGCTGAAGGCCCAGGCGAAGAAATGCAACGCGGTGATTACCGGTAGCGTGATCATCCAGGCCGCTGACGGCAGCCACCGCAACCGCCTGCTGTGGGCGCGGCCGGATGGCGAAATTCTGCATTACGACAAGCGCCACCTGTTCCGCATGGCCGGTGAGCACAAGCACTACACCCCGGGCGAGCGCCAGGTCCAGTTCGAGCTCAAGGGCTGGCGAATTCGCCCACTGATCTGCTACGACCTGCGCTTCCCGGTGTGGAGCCGCGATGCCCAGGACACCGACCTGCTGCTGTACACCGCTAACTGGCCGGCTGCGCGGCGCCAACACTGGAACCGGCTGCTGCCGGCGCGGGGGATCGAGAACCTGTGCTATGTGGCAGCGGTTAACCGGGTGGGGACGGATGGCAAAGGCTTTGCGTATTCGGGCGATAGCCAGGTGCTGGACTTCCAGGGTGAGAGCCTGCTCAGTGCCGGGGAAGCGGACGGGGTGTTCACTGCAGTGTTGAGCGCGGCGGAGCTGGCGGCTTACCGGGCCAAGTTCCCGGCCAACCTGGATGCCGATACCTTCGAGCTTCACTGACGGCCTGAACTGGCCCTATCGCCGGCAAGCCAGCTCCCACAGGTACTGCACAGTATTCGAAATCTGTGAGGACCCTGTGGGAGCGGGCTTGCCCGCGAAGAGGCCGGCGCTGGTTACATTAATTTTCGATCAATACACATCCCGGCGATACCGTCCATCTTCGATCAATTGCTGCACAGCGGCCTCCCCAAGCATGCCGTTGAGCGCTGCATCCACGCCAGCAGCCATGCCTCGCAGACTGCCGCAGACATACACACAGGCGCCCTCAGCGACCCAGCGCTTGAACTCATCAGCCTGCTGCAGCAACACATCCTGCACATACACCTTCTCAGCCTGATCGCGTGAAAACGCCAGGTCCAGCCGTGCCAGGTCGCTGCTGTCCAGCCAGCCTTGCAGCTCATCGCCACATAGCAGGTCATGCGCCCGGTTACGCTCGCCGAACAGCAGCCAGTTACGCTGCTCGCCAGCATTCACCCGCGCCCGGATCAGGCTACGCAGGCCGGCCAGGCCGGTGCCGTTACCGATCAGAATCATCGGTGCGGCACTTTCCGGCAGGTGGAAGCCGCTGTTACGCCGCAGGCGCAGGCTCAAGGTGCCGTTCAGCGGCAGGTACTCGGTCAGCCAGCCCGAGCCCAGGCCCAGATGGCCATCGGCGTGGCGTTCCTGGCGCACGATCAGCTCCAGCACGCCATCGCTGGCGATCGAGGCGATGGAGTATTCGCGGCTGCCGATCGGCACCAGTGCGTCGATCAACGCCTGCGGCTGCAAGCCGATCAAGTGATCACGACGTGCCGGCAACTGGCGGCCAGCGAGCGCCTGGGCCAGGGTTTCGCTCAGGCCATTCACCTGCACCTTGGCGCTGGCGTCCAGAGCCAGGCCATTGAGGAAGGCGTCGACACGGGGCTGGCCATTGAGCGGCAGGATCTCCACCAGGTCGCCGGCCTCCCAGCTGGCAGGCGCTTCCGGTTGCAAGCCAAGCAGGTACACCGGCTGCCCCTGGCTGCCAGGGTTCAACAGTTCGCGGCGCACCAGTGACCAATTGGCAAAGCTCGGCGGCTGCCAGGCGGCCACCGGCTGGGCGCCGGTCAGCTGCGCCAGTTCTTGCTGCCACTGCTGCAGCGCTGCCTGGTCGGCATTGTCCACTTCCACCGGGCTGAACGCGCTGCTGGCACCGCGCTCACCCAGCCATGCCTGCAAGCGGCGGGCGAAGCCGCAGAAGTGCGGATACTGGCGGTCGCCGAGGGCGAGTACAGCGTAGCTGAGGTTGTTCAGCGCCCAAGGTTGGCCAAGTACCTTGCGCTCGAAGGCGCGGGCGCTGTCGGGGGCTTCGCCGTCGCCGAAGGTGCTGACCACGAACAGCGCGCGGCGGGCTTGTCGAAGGTCGTTTTCACCCAGTTCGGCCAGGGCGCGCACCTGTACCGGCATGCCCGCTGCTTGCAGCTGCCCGGCGCTCTGCCAGGCCAGTTGCTCGGCAAAGCCGCTTTGGCTGGCAAAACTGATCAGCCAGCTTTCGCCGCTGCCATTGTTGCTGGCAACGCTGCCACGGGCTTCGCGCACCTGGCGCTTCTTGCGGCGGCGGTCGAGGTACAGCAGCCAGCCGGTGACGAAGAACAGCGGCATGGTCAGGCTGGCGATAGTGACGATGATGCGGCCCGGCAGGCCGAAGTATTCGCCAACGTGCAGGGCGTAGACGCTTTGCAGCAGCTGGGCCTTGAAGGACTTGTCGGTGTAGCGGTCGTGGTTTTTCACCTGGCCGGTGGCCGGGTCCAGCACCAAGGTGTTGAACGCGCGCGGGTGATCGGCGTTGTCCAGCAAGTAGAACAGGTTGGCAGGCTGGCCACCCACCGGCGGCAGGCGCAGGTTATACATGGCCAGGCCTGGGCCGGCAGCGCTTTTGAGGTTGGCCCAGATTGCGTCGTAGTCGACCACCAGCGGCGGGGCGTTCTTGTCGACTTTCTGCGGCCCGTGGCGGCCACGGCCTTCGCCGCGTTTTTGTTGCTGGCCCGCGGCCGGCTTGTCGGCCAGCAGCTTGTTCAGGCCTTCGCGGTACCATTCATAGGACCAGAACAGCCCGGTAAGGGCGAACAGCAGATAGAACAGCAGGCACCAGGTACCGGCCACGGCGTGCAGGTCCCAGTTGAAGGCTCGACCTTTCTTGGCCCAGTCGAAGGTCAGCCAGGTGCGCCAGTCCAGTGCCTTGCGCGGCCAGCGCAGGTACAGGCCGGAGAGGCAGAAGAACACCAGCATCAGGGTGCAGGCACCGGTAATCTGCCGGCCGGTGTCGCCCATGGCCAGGAAGCGGTGCAGGTTGAGCATGAGGTTGAAGAAGCCTTGCCCGGCCACTTTGCCCTTGAGTTCGCCGGTGTAGGGGTCGGCATAGCGCAGCTCGCCACGGCGTTCGCCGGGTGGCGGCATGAAGAAGATCCGTGCGGCGTTGCCTTCACGCACGTCGACCCACAGCATCGACACCTTGTCGTGTTGCTGGGCCTCGACTCGCTGGACCAGCTCGGCTGGCGGCAGCACGCCTTCGGCGCGCACCTCTACCTTGAGCACATCGGCATTGAATGCGCGCAGCAGTTCTTCCTGGAACGAATACAAGGCCCCGGTGATGCCCATCAAGGCCAGCACCAGGCCAGCGGTGATGCCAAAGAACCAGTGCAATTGGAACAGCGTCTTCTTCACCACGTCTCTCACCTTGTGTTGCTGCCGCTACCTGCGCGGCGTGCATTATGCCTTGATACGCAAAAGCCCCGCTCACTGGTATGAACGGGGCTTTGGGTTGCTGCGTTAGAAGTGAACGCTGGTGGTCAACAGTGCAGTCCGCCCGGCCGCCTGGTTGGCGAAGTGGGTGGAGAAGGCCTTGTCGTAGTACACCTCGTTCGTCAGGTTCTGCACGTTCAGCTGCAGGTCGACGTTCTTGGTCAGCTTGTAGGCCGCCATGGCGTCGTAGCGAACGTAGCTGTCGACCATGGTGGTGTTGGCTACGCTGCCGTACACGTCATCCACGTAGAACGCACCGCCACCGATGGTCAGCTTCGGCGTGATCGCGTAAGTGGTCCACAAGCTGGCGCTGTTGTTTGGCGTGTTCGGCAGTTGGTTGCCGTCGTTGGCTTTGCCCAGCGGGCCGCCGTCGATCTGGCGTGCCTGCATGTAGGTGTAGCCGGCGAACACCTGCCATTTATCGGTCAGCTTGCCGCTGGCAGACAGTTCAATACCTTGCACGCGGGTTTCACCGACGTTCTCGTAGGTGTTGGTGTTGACCTGTACCCGGGCGTTTTCCTTCTCGGTGCGGAACAGCGCCGCAGCCAGAGACAGGCGCTCGTCAAGCAGGTTCCACTTGGTGCCGATCTCGTAGTTGGTGGTTTCTTCCGGCTCCATATCGCTGGCCAGCAGATTCCCGTTGCGGTCAGGTGTTCCACCCAGCGGGTTGCCTTCGGTACCTTCGCCGAGCATGGCGCCTGGTGGCGTTGCGGAGGTGGCGTAGGACACGTAGATGCTGCCGTTTTCGGCCGGCTTCCACACCAGACCCAGTTGGCCGGTCACGAACTCGCTGACGTCGTTGCCTTTGGCAGTGGTGGTGCCAGCGGCGTTGTAGGTTTTGTAGTCGGTGTCGAAGTGGTCGTATCGCAGGCCCATGTTGACCAGCCACTCGGGGGTCAGCTCCAGGGTGTCGAATACATAGATCGCGCGGGTCTTGCTGTTGGTGGTGGTGCCAGCGTAGTTGCGCGAGATGGTGCCGTTCCACGGATCATCCGGGTTCGGGTTGCTCAGCGAGGTGCAGTTGTACCCGCTGGTGGAGCCGATC
Organism: Pseudomonas sp. URIL14HWK12:I5; assembly: GCF_900176445.1. Lineage (NCBI taxonomy): Bacteria > Pseudomonadati > Pseudomonadota > Gammaproteobacteria > Pseudomonadales > Pseudomonadaceae > Pseudomonas > Pseudomonas sp. URIL14HWK12:I5. Next base: position 272,826 of record NZ_FWXQ01000007.1, on the reverse strand, counting down.
ATGCCCGGGGTGCAGTTGGTATTGGCGCTGCCGCCTGGGACGGTGTCGGTGTCAACGGTGTAGCTGGAGCGCTCGCTTTCTTCACGGCTCAGCTCGATACCGGTGGAGAAGCTGTTTTTCAAACCACCGACGTAGAACTCGCCGAACAGGTCGGTCTGGTTGGTGGTGGTGGCGGTATTACCCACCCGGGTGTTGGCACGACGCCACACGCTGCCGTTGTTGACGTTGCCCTTGCTGTCGTCAGGCTGGGTCAGGATGTAGTCCTGCATGCTGTTGCCGTGACGCAGGGTGTTCTTGATGGTCAGCGCGTCGGTCAGGTCGTGCTCGATGGCGAAGGTGGCGATGTCCACACGGGTCTTGCGGAAGTCGCGACCGGTCAGGCCGTAGAAGTTATCGCTGTCGCCGCCGTCATTCGGTTTGCTCGGGTGCGCCGAGGTGCGCCCGGCGCTGCCGTTGGTCGGGATGGTGTATGGGATGCCCGAATCCGGCAGATCGTCGCTTTCCAGGTGGTAGTAGTCAAGGTTGACGCGGGTTGGCGTGCCCAGGCCGAAGGCCAGCGACGGGGCGATACCCCAGCGGTCGTAGTTGACCTTGTCGCGGCCGGCGACGTTGCTTTCGTGGGTCATCAGGTTCAGGCGGCCGGCAACGGTATCGCTGAACTGGTAGTTGCCATCGAAGGTGTAGCGCTGGGTCTGGTCGCTGCCCCAAGTCCAGGCGCCGTCGAGCGAGTTGCCAAGGTGCGCGCGCTTGCTCACCAGGTTGATGGTGCCGCCGGCAGCGCCACGGCCACCGATGGCCGAGTTAGGGCCCTTGGCCACTTCCACCGACTCGATGGCGAAAATTTCGCGGGTTTGCGCGCCAGTGTCTCGCACGCCGTCCAGGTAGGTATCACCCTGGGCATCGAAGCCACGAATGAACGGGCGGTCGCCTTGCGGGTTGCCGCCTTCGCCAGCACCGAAGGTAATGCCCGGCACAGTGCGCAGTGCGTCCTGCAGGGTCAAGGCATTGGTGTCCTTGATCACTTGCTGCGGGATCACGGTAACCGAGCGCGGGGTGTCTAACAGCGGCGCGGTGTACTTCTGCGAGGAGGCCTTTTCAACCTTGTAATCGGTGCTGGCTTGTTCAGCCTTGCCATTGACGCTGGTGGCGTCGAGGGTGATAGCGCTGGTGGCGGCCGGGTCGGCGGCGTAGACCGACGTGGCGCTAAGGGCGACACCGATGGCAGACACGATCAGGCGTGGCGAACTCACAGCAGATGGTACGGACTGGCGCATTGCTAAGGACCTTCCCCAAGGTGTTGAGGCGGCGGATCTTAATGTAAGCAATTGTGACTCACAATTGAGAGTCGTTACCATTCGTGAAGAATTTACAATCTTTACAATTTGCCTTTACGGTTTCATCCAGCTGAAACGTCTTAAGCGGCGAATGGGGCTTGTGCAGCGCAAAAGGGAATCAATATCATTGGCGCCTTTACACTTCCTAACGGTGCTGCTGCCATGCTGCTTCACATCCCAGGCCTGTTCGACGCTGATGAGCTGGCCCGTATTCGCGAGGCGCTGGAGCAGGCCGACTGGGCTGATGGCAAGGCTACGGCTGGCTACCAGTCGGCCAAGGCCAAGCACAACCTGCAGTTGCCGGAAGGGCACCCGCTGGCCAAGGAGATTGGCAGCGCGCTGATCGACCGGCTGTGGAAAACCCCGCGCTTCATGTCGGCGGCCTTGCCACACAAGGTGTTCCCGCCGCTGATCAACTGCTACCGCGAAGGCGGCAACTTCGGTTTTCACATCGACAACGCCCTGCGCCAGCCCAAGGGCAGCCCGGAGCGGGTGCGTACCGACCTGTCTTCCACGCTGTTCCTCAGCGACCCTGACAGCTACGACGGTGGCGAGTTGGTGATTCAGGACACTTACGGCGTGCAGCAGGTCAAGTTGGCCGCCGGTGACCTGGTGCTGTACCCCGGCACCAGCCTGCACAAGGTAAACCCGGTAACCCGTGGCCAGCGTTACGCCGCATTTTTCTGGACCCAGAGCCTGGTGCGTGAGGACAGCCAGCGGACGCTGTTGTTCGAGATGGATAACGCTATCCAGCAATTGACTGCCGATGTGCCGGACCATCCGTCGCTGCTGCAACTGACCGGCACGTACCACAACCTGCTGCGCCGCTGGGCTGAGGTATGAGCCGTGTCCTACCAGTTGCGACGTGAGGAAGTGGTGGATGTGGCCGGTTTGCAGGCCATGCTGGAGGAAAGCCCCGGCAAGGCCGCTCAGGCGATTCTGGCGGCAGCGGGGCAGGGCGCGGTCGAGGCGCAGTTGCTGTTGGGGCAGATCCTGCTGGATGGCCGTGGAATCCAGGAGGATGCCACCGTGGCCCGGCGTTGGTTTGGCATCGCCGCACAGGGCGGCAGTGCCATGGCGCACAACATGCTCGGGCGTTGCCTGGAGCATGGTTGGGGCGGCGAGCCGAGCCTGACGCAGGCGGCCATCCACTATGCGCGCGCGGCTGATGCCGGTTTGGATTGGGGCCTTTACAATCTGGGCAACCTGCTGGCCACTGGTCGCGGGGTGCCGGCCAATCAGGCGCAGGCACTGATGTGCTACGAGAAGGCTGCGCAGATGGGGCATGCCAAGTCGATGAACCTGTACGGGCGTTACCTGGAGCAGGGCATTGCAACGGCGCCAAGCCCGGCGCGAGCGGTGCGCTGGTATCGGCGTTCGGCTGAGGCTGGGGATTTTCGAGGGATGTTCAGCCTGGCGCTGGTACTGGTAGAGCGCGGGCAGATGGCGGAGGCCGGGCAGTGGTTGGAGCGGGCGCGGGTTGAGGGGAACATGAATTTCCTGCGCGCTGCGTTGGTGACCTTGCAGGGCGCTGGGCCGGTGTTGATGGCCTTTGCGGGGCGGTATGCCGAGGAGATCGAACGGCGCGAAGACCGTTCCAATCCGACCGGTTGACGCGGTCAGGTGTAGGAGCGGCCTTGGGGGCACGCAAACAAAAACGGGGCCTTGCGGCCCCGTTCTGCATTACAGGTAGTAAGCCTTCAGCGGCGGGAAGCCGTTGAATTCCACCGCGCTGTAGCTGGTGGTGTAGGCGCCGGTCGACAGCCAGTACAGGCGGTCACCGATGGCCAGGTTCAGCGGCAGGCCGTACTTGTAGTTTTCGTACATGATGTCGGCGCTGTCGCAGGTCGGGCCGGCGATGACCACTTCTTCGGCTTCGCCTTTCTTCTCGGTCCAGATCGGGAACTTGATGGCTTCGTCCATGGTTTCGATCAGGCCGGAGAACTTGCCCACATCGGTGTAGATCCAGCGCTCGACTGCGGTACGCGACTTGCGCGCCACCAGCACCACTTCGCTGACCAGGATACCGGCGTTGGCAATCAGCGAGCGGCCTGGCTCCAGGATGATTTCCGGCAGCTCGTCACCGAAGTCTTCCTTCAGGAAGCGGATGATTTCTTCAGCGTAGGTTTCCAGGCTGTTGGTACGGGTGATGTAGTTGGCCGGGAAGCCGCCACCCATGTTGATCAGCTTGAGCTCGATGCCATCTTCTTCCTTCAGGCGCTCGAAGATCACCTTGACCTTGGCAATGGCAGCATCCCACACGCTGATGTCGCGCTGCTGCGAGCCCACGTGGAAGGAGATGCCGTAAGGCACCAGGCCCAGGTCGCGGGCGAGGATCAGCAGGTCCATGGCCATGTCGGTCTGGCAGCCGAACTTGCGGGACAGCGGCCAGTCAGCCGTGGTCGAGCCTTCAGTCAGGATACGCACGTACACTTTCGAGCCCGGTGCGGCCTTGGCGATGTTGCGCAGGTCGGCTTCCGAGTCGGTGGCGTACAGGCGCACGCCCTTCTCGTAGAAGTAGCGGATGTCCTTGGACTTCTTGATGGTGTTGCCGTAGCTGATACGGTCGGCGCTGACGCCACGGCCCAGCACTTTGTCCAGCTCGTAGATCGAGGCGATGTCGAAGCTCGAACCTTTCTCTTTGAGAAGGTCGATGATTTCGACGGCCGGGTTGGCCTTGACCGCGTAGTACACCTTGGCGAATTCGAAACCGGCGCGCAGGTCGTCATAGGCCTGGCTGATCATCTGGGTATCGATGAGTACGAACGGGGTTTCCTGCTTGTCGGCGAACGCCTTCATTTTCTGGAAGGTGTCACGCGCGAAATAGTCTTCGACCTGGATCGACATGCTCAGGGACTCCATGGGCAAACTGAAAGAATAAGTGGCTGCAAACTGAACGTCCTCCGTATCCCCACTTTGGTTCGCCTACTCAGTACTTGAGCCGGATGGATCGTTTCCAGCATGGACGTTCGGCGCGCACTTTAGGGCGTGAAGAATGCAGAATCAACAGGTAATCCGGGCGTGATCGGCGTGGATCGACGACCAGCCATTTGAATAGACGACCCATGTGACCGGCTGATGTTCCCCACGATGTTTCAAGCGTAAAAAATTGTGGAATAGACCGCATTGGGGCCTTCGCCGGTAAACCCGCTCCTACAGGGTTTTCGCCATTCCTGTGGGAGCGGGTTTACCCGCGAAAGGGCCAGGGGTGTTCATATTTATGGCCACATTTTCCTGGTACCCACGTACAGGAAATGGCTGATAAATTTTTTGTTACCGACTGGCGGATTTGCTGGTTTTGATGAGAAACATTACTATTCGCACCCTTGTCTGCCTTCCTGATGACCCCCGACCGTGTCCGGACACAAAGGCTTCCTCGACCATTACCATGAGCTGATCGGCACCTGGACGCGCAAACTGCGCAGTCGTCAGCAGGCCGAGGACCTCACCCACGATGCCTTTGTCCGGGTACTGGAGAACCCGCGCGAACAGGTTGAGCAGCCGCGTGCCTACTTGCACCAGACCGCACGCAACATTGTCGTGGATGGCTTGCGCCGCGAAGACCGCCGCCAGGCCCTGGAACTGGAAGCTTTCGACGATGGCGGTAGCGGCAGTGGCGACCCGGAGGCCTACGTGCAAGCCCTGGAGCTGGCCGACAGCGTCGAGCGGGCACTGGCCGAGCTGCCGCTCAACTGCCGGCAGGTGTTCATCTGGCAGAAGCTCGAAGGCCTTACCCAAGCCGAAATCGCCGAGCGCATGGGGTTGAGCAAGAACATGGTCGAAAAGTATATGATCCGCACGCTCCGGCACTTGCGTGAACATGTGGATGTGTCGGCATGAAGCGTCAGGAGACCTTTTCGATGAAACAGCACGGTACCGATACCGTCCGCGAGCAGGCGGCCGCATGGTTCGCCCGCGAGCAGGATGCGCCTCGGGATGCCGGGCTGCAGAAACAGTTGCGTGCCTGGTTGGCGAGCGACGAGCGCCACCGGGAAGAGTACGAACACCTCAGTCGCGTTTGGCAGGCCGCCAGCGTCATTCCACGCCAGCGCCTTGAAGCGCTGTGCCAGCCGGAACCGGTGCAGCAGCTGCCTCGTCGGCGCTTTGTGCGTCAGGCCTTGGCCGCCAGTGTTGCGGTGTTGGCGTTGGGGCTGGGCTGGGCCGGCTGGCACTACCAGCAACTGAACCATCAGGACAGCCTGCAGACTGCCTTTAACGAGCGCCGCCAGGTTGAGTTGCCGGATGGCACGCACCTGGAACTTAATGGCAACACACAGGTGCAGGTCGATTTCAGCGCCGGACAGCGGCATATCCGCCTGAGCGCCGGGGAGGTGATGTTCAGCGTCGCCCACGACAGCGCCAGGCCGTTCGTGGTCGACACCGCCCAGGGCCGTGTGACGGTAACCGGTACCCGCTTTGACGTTCGCCTGGACCCGGCCAGCACGCGGGTAGCGGTGGAGCAGGGTTCGGTGCGTGTGCAGGGCAAGGGAGCGTCACTTGCGCAGCTTACGGCCGGGCAGGGTTCGCAAATAGACGCTCAAGGCGCGGTCACCGCACCTTACGCAGTCAATGCTGCCGCTGTGACCGCCTGGCGCCAGGGCAAGCTGGTGTTCGATAACGCGACCTTGGCCGAGGTAGTGGCTGAAGCCTCGCGCTACCGCAGCCAACCGTTGCGGGTTGCCCCGGGCAAAGTCGCCCAGATGCGTCTTTCCAGCACTTTCAGCACCGACGACACCGACGCGCTGCTGCGGGCCTTGCCGAGCATCCTGCCGGTGGCCATCAAGGCCCATGAAGACGGCTCCCGCGAAATAATTGCGAAATAGATTCAGGTTTTTTTCCACTCGTTCGTCTTCCTCGCCAGCTGCAACTGCCAAGCATTTCCATTTGCACGCAGTTGGCGTTTATTCCGCATTCAGGATGTTTCGACGACGTGAACAACAACAAACCTTTCCCACGTTTGCCCGCCCTGGCGCTGGCCCTGGCGGTCAGTGCCGTGGCCGTCAACAGCCAGGCTGCACAGGCCGGCAACACCATCCAGATCCAGGCCCAGCCACTGGGATCGGCGCTGAGCCAGCTTGGCCAGCAGACCAACCTGCAACTGTTCTTCAGCCCCGAGTTGGTGGCTGGCAAGCAGGCCCCGGCGGTGTCTGGCAACCTGGCGCCGGTGCAAGCGCTGAAAGAGTTGCTGCAAGGCAGCGGGCTGACCTTCGAGGTGTCCCAGGACACCGTTGTGGTAAAGCCGCTGCCGACTACCCTTGACCTGGGCAGTGGCAGCCTGGAGCTGGCGCCCACCGACATCAAGGTAGTCGGTGACTGGCTGGGCGATGCGCAGCAGAGCGTGGTGCAGAACCACCCCGGCGCCCGCACCGTGGTGCGCCGCGAGGCGATGGTGGAAAAGGGCGCCATGAACGTTCGCGATGTGCTGCGTGGCATCCCGGGTGTGCAGGTGCAGGATTCCAACGGCACTGGCGGCAGCGATCTGTCGCTGAACGTGGGCGTGCGCGGCCTGACCTCGCGCCTGTCGCCGCGCTCCACCGTGTTGATCGACGGCATCCCGGCCGCGTTCGCGCCGTATGGCCAGCCTCAGCTGTCGATGGCGCCGATTTCCTCGGGCAACCTCGACAGCATCGACGTGGTACGTGGCGCAGGCTCGGTGCGTTATGGCCCGCAGAACGTGGGAGGGGTGATCAACTTCGTCACCCGGGCAATTCCGGAAAAGGCCTCGGCAGAGCTGTCCACCACCCTGGAAACCTCCCAGCACGGCGGCTGGAAGCACACCGAGTCGGCCTTCGTCGGCGGCACGGCAGACAACGGCATGGGGGTGGCACTGCTGTATACCGGCGTCAACGGCAACGGTTACCGTGAAAGCAACAACGGCAACGACATCGACGACGTTATCCTCAAGACCCACTGGGCGCCGACCGATGTCGACGAGTTCTGGCTCAACTTCCACTACTACGATGGCCGCGCCGACATGCCCGGTGGCCTGACCCAGGCCCAGTACGACAGCAACCCGTACCAGTCGCTGCGCGATTACGACTACTTCGCCGGTCGCCGCAAGGACGTGTCGTTCAAGTGGCAGCGCCAGCTTGACGATGCCACCCAGTTCGAAGTGCTGACCTACTACACCGACAGCTACCGCGGCAGCGCCATCGCCTCGCGTGACATGAAGACCCTGTCATCGTACCCGCGCAACTACCACACCTTCGCCATCGAGCCACGTGTGTCGCGGATCTTCTTCGCCGGCCCGACCACCCAGGAAGTCAGCGTCGGCTACCGCTACCTGAAAGAAGCCATGCGCGAGCAGTCGACCCGTCTGGCGCTGATCGACAATGTGCCGACCCAGACCCCGACTTCGGACGGCCACGTGTTCCAGGACCGCAGTGGCGGCACCGAGGCCAGCGCCTACTACATCGACGACAAGATCGATGTCGGCAACTGGACCATCACCCCAGGCATCCGCTTCGAGCACATCAACACCGACTGGCGCGACCGCCCGGTGCTGGGCGCCAACAACCGCCCGGTGGCCGAGAAGAAGCGCAGCATTACCAGCAACGAGCCGCTGCCAGCGTTGAGCGTGATGTACCACATCTCCGATGCCTGGAAGGTGTTCGCCAACTACGAGACCTCGTTCGGCAGCCTGCAGTACTTCCAGCTGGGCCAGGGCGGCACCGGCAACAGCACGGCCAATGGCCTGGAGCCGGAAAAGGCCAAGACCTACGAGATCGGTACGCGGTATGACAATGGTGGTTTCGCCGGTGAGCTGACGGCGTTCTACATCGACTTCGATGACGAGTTGCAGTACATCAGCAACGATGTGGGTTGGACCAACCTGGGCGCCACCAAGCACCAGGGTATCGAAGCGTCGGTTCGTTATGACCTGGCCGGGCTGGACCCGCGCTTCGAAGGCCTGTCGGTGAACGGCGGCTACACCTACACCCGCGCCACCTATGAAGGCGAGATTCCCGGCTTCAAGGGCCGTGACCTGCCGTTCTACTCACGCCAGGTGGCCACTGCCGGCGTGCGTTACGAGGTCAACCGCTGGACCTGGAACCTGGATGCCTACGCCCAATCCAAGCAGCGTGCGCCGGGCACCGGGATCAACGCCGACGGCAGCTTCAATGGTGACTACATCACCGAGCCGAGTGCCGATGGGCAGTATGGCGATATTCCGGGTTATGTGACCTGGCATGCCCGTGGCGGGTATGAGTTCGGGCCAGAGATGTCCAATCTGAAGTTGGCGGCGGGGGTGAAGAACCTGTTCGACAAGCAGTACTTCACCCGTTCCAGCGACAACAATGCCGGCATTTATGTGGGTGAGCCGCGCACCTTCTATGTGCAGGCCAGTGTAGGGTTCTGATCTGAAATTGCCGGGGCGCAACGCGCCCCCGGCGATTACGAAGCCACCGCCTCAGCCGGCGAAACGATACTGGTCTTCGCCCCCCGCGACCTACCCGAACTCAGATAAGCCGCAATCGACTCCTGCGTCACCTCGCCCAAGAACACCTGCTCGGCATCCAGCACCGGCAACCACGCCCTATTAAATTCGTACATCCGCGACAGCAGGATGCGCAAATGCTCATCATGCGAAGCCGTGGCATTGAACTGGCGCAGGAAGTCCCCGCACGTGCCTTGCTGGCGGTGCATGTCGCGTCGGCGCACATAACCCAGCGCCTTGTTCTGTGCATCGGTCACCACTACGTAGCGGCGGTCGTGCTCGTCCAGCAGCTCCAGCGCATCGCTCACCGGCGTCTCCGGGCTCACCGACGGCGCGTTGTCTGCGGCATCCTCGGCACGCACCAGCAGCAAGCGTTTCAGCGTGCTGTCCTGGCCTACGAAGTTGCTCACGAAGTCATCCACCGGATGCGCCAGCAGGGTGTCCGGGTGGTCCAGCTGCAGCAGCTTGCCGGCGCGGAAAATGGCGATCTTGTCGCCCAGCTTGATGGCTTCGTCGATGTCGTGGCTGACCATGATCACCGTCTTGTTCAGCGCCCGCTGCATCTCGAAGAACTCGTTCTGGATCATCTCGCGGTTGATCGGGTCGACCGCGCCGAAGGGTTCGTCCATAAGCAGCACCGGGGCCTCGGCTGCCAGCGCGCGGATCACGCCGATGCGCTGTTGCTGGCCACCGGACAGTTCACGCGGGTAGCGCTGCAGGTACTGCTTGGGCTCCAGCTTGATCATGTGCATCAGCTCGCGCGCACGCTCGTGGCATTTTTGCTTGTCCCAGCCGAGCAGGCGCGGGACCACGGTGATGTTCTCCTCGATGGTCATGTTGGGGAACAGGCCGATCTGCTGGATCACGTAGCCGATGCGGCGACGCAGGGTCACTTCGTCCAGGCCGCTGGTGTCTTCGCCGTTGATGAACACCTGGCCGGAGGTGGGGGTGATCAGGCGGTTGATCATTTTCAGCGTGGTGCTTTTGCCGCAGCCCGAGGGGCCGAGGAACACGCAGATTTCCCCTTCGTTGACGGTGAGGTTTACCGCGTCGACGGCTTTCACGTCCTTGCCGTTGACGTTGAAGGTTTTGCTGAGGTTCTTCAGTTCGATCATGAGCGCAGTCCTTCTGGAGTCAGGGCACGTTGCAGGGTTTGCAGGAGCAGGTCGGCAATGATCGCCAGCAGGCTGACCAGCACGGCGCCGACCAGCAGCATCGACATGTCGCTGCGGCTGATGGAGGTGAGGATGAGCACACCCAGGCCGCCGGCGCCGATGGTGGCGGCGATGGTCATGACGCCGATGTTCATGACCACGGCGGTGCGCACACCGGCGAGGATCACCGGCACTGCGATGGGCAGCTCGACCATGCGCAGGCGCTGGCCGAAGGTCATGCCGATGCCGCGTGCGGCTTCACGGATGCCGGGCTCGACGTTGGTCAGGGCCAGGTAGGTGTTGCGCATGATTGGCAGCAGCGAATAGAGGAACACGGCAGTGATCGCCGGGAGTGGTCCAAGGCCTTGGCCAAATTTGGAGTAGAACGGCAGCAGAAGGCCGAACAGGGCAATGGAGGGGATGGTGAGCAGCACCGTGGCGCTGGCCTGCAATGGGCCAGCGAGGGCCGGGAAGCGCGTCATCAGAATGCCCAGCGGCACCCCGACGAGGATCGCCAGGCCTACTGCTATGCCCACCAGCATGATGTGCTGCCAGGTCAGTTGCAGCACCTGGGCCCAGTCCAGGTGGCTGAAGGTATCGATCAGGTTCATGGCTGGCCCTCGCTGTTCAGTGGGTGTTCACGCAGGAAGGCGGCGGCGACGGCGGTCGGGTTCTGGTGCTCGACGTCGACCTTGGCGTTGAGCTGGCGCATGGTTTCGTCATCCAGCTGCTCGGCCAGCGGCTTGAGCAGGCCGGCCAGTTGCGGGTTGGCGTCGAGCACCGCCTTGCGCACCACCGGGGCGGCGGTGTAGTCCGGGAAGTAGTGTTTGTCGTCTTTCAGCAGCTTGAGGTCGAAGGCGTTCAGGCGGCCATCGGTGGTATACACCAAGCCAGCGAACACCTGGTTGTTGCGCATGGCCGTGTAGACGAGGCCGCCGTCCATCTGGCGGATGTTGCGACGGTCCAGCGGCAGGCCGTACATCTCGCGCAGGCCGACCAGGCCGTCGGGGCGGTTGGCGAACTCGGTGTCCAGCGCCACCAGGTGGGTGCGCTGGCTTTCGTCATGCAGCACCTGGCTGAGGTCGCTGATGGTGTTCACCTGCGGGTAGGCTTCGGCCACTTGGCGGGGCAGGCCCAGTGCGTAGGTGTTGCTGAACTTCGACGGGGTCAGCCAGATCAGGTCCTTCTTGGCATCCAGTGCCTTTACCCTGGCGAAAGTGGCTTCGGCGTTGGGCATGCGCTCGTCGATGTGGTTATACGACACCAGCGACACGCCCGTGTATTCCCACATCAGGTCGAGCTGGCCGGTCTCCTGGGCCTGGCGTGCGATGTTGCTGCCAAGGCCGGTGGTGACACGCACGTCGAAGCCATTGGCACGCAGGTATTGCGCGGTGATTTCGGCGAGCACGGTCTGTTCGGTGAATACCCGCGCGCCGATGCGCACCAGCGGTTTTTCAGCTGCTTGGGCAAATCCTGCGAACAGCAGGGCCGCGCCCAGCAGCAAGGCGATTCTTTTCTTCATACGTTCCCTATCCTTATTGGGCCAGGCCACGTTCCAGCCAGCGCTTGCTGGAGAAACTCACCGCTGCGTCCAGCACCAGGGCCAGCAGCGCGGTGCACGCGGCGCCCAGCAGCAGCTGTGGCTGGTTGTTCAGGGCGATGCCGGGGAAGATCAGGCTGCCCAGGCTGTTGGCACCGATCAGGAAAGCCAGGGGCGCGGTGCCCACGTTCAACGCCAGGGCCACGCGAACACCGCCGACAATGATCGGCACGGCGTTGGGCAATTCCACCTGCCAGAGTTGCTGGCGCGGGGTCATGCCGATGCCGGTGGCGGCTTCCTTGAGCGAGGCGGGGACGTTTTTCAGGCCCTCGTAGGTGTTGCGCACGATGGGCAAGAGAGAGGCGAGGAACAGTGCGAAGATCGCAGGCCCGGCGCCGATGCCCAGAATACTCAGGGCGATGGCCAGAACGGCCAGGGGAGGGATGGTGTTGCCAACGTTGAAGAACTGCATGAAGCGCTCGGCTTTGTCGACCCGGTGCGGTCGACTGAGCGCAATGCCAGCGGGGATGCCCACGGCCAACGCCGCCGCCATCGAAGCCAGCACCAGTACCAGGTGCGCTTGCAGGTAGAACCCAAGATCGTCGCGATAACGCGTGATCGTGTCGATGCCGATCCAGTGGATCAGCAGGGCCAGGATGACGAGCACGATGGCGCATCCCAACAGCCCTTTTCCGTAGCGTTTTGCCACAGGCGGACTCCTTGTGTAGTCGGCGAGCACACTTCTTTTTTGCCGGCCAGGCCTGGCGGCGGATGGTGTGTTCGCGAGTAGCAGCTTGATACACGCCGAAGGCTGCGATCAGGCCATGAGCCGAACCCCGTCGGGCCCGAAAATGCTGATGAAACCGATCCCCAACCGAAGCGGGTTGCAGGGGAGTGGACGTCTCCGTGGGTGTAAAGGTTCCCATCTGAGGCGGCATTTGGCCAGCGTTAATCACTGGAGCAATAGAAAATTCACGCGAAAAATAAGCGCAATTCTTACATCAAGGCGTTGAATTACCTGCTATCAAGCCACTTGTCTCGCCAAGCAATATTCCCTTTGAAGTTTCTCGATAATTTCCTTGAGGGAATATTCTCTCGGAGGTATTTTTGTTGTGTGGTCTATAGGGATGTGCCCAGAATTCACAGTCGAGTTCGGGAGGTTGGCAATGGAGGTTCAGGATGAACTGTTGGCTCACCTCCACCTGCTTGCATGCCGCGGCCCGGCTTTAGGGCGACCTCGTGTGGATACCCTGAAGGGTTCAAGGCACGCGAACATGAAAGAGTTGCGGTTCAGCGTCGGCGATGGTGTGTGGCGCGTAGCGTTCGCTTTTGACCCATCTCGATGCGCGTTGCTGTTGGTCGCGGGAGACAAGGCAGGCATCAATGAGCGTAGGTTTTACCGGAGCCTGATCGACCGTGCCGACGCACGTTTCGAGCGGCACCTGTCCAGAGGTTGAACGATGAAAACACTCGATGACGTCATGAACGAACTTTCACCTGAGCGCAGGGCGAGGGTGGAAGCACGCGGTCGGGAACTGATCCGTGAAGAAATGACCATGCAAGCATTGCGCAGGCAGTTGGATATCACGCAGGAAGAGTTGGCGGAGCGTCTCGATATTCGTCAGGGCAATGTTTCGAAAGTGGAGAAGAGGAGTGACATGTTGATATCCACCCTGCGCAGCTATGTGGAGGCCTTGGGTGGGACATTGGAACTCGTTGTACATATGCCCGGCCGGCCTCCTGTCACGCTTGACGGTTTTTGTGAGGATCAGGCAAAACGCGCGTGATTGACCAGCGGGCGGGGATCAGATTTTCGTCCCCGCCCAACTTCAGGTATGATATCGCCCCTTTTAAATCCCCCAGTCAGGCGATTTCCCATGACCAACCAGGCCGCCGAAGTCGCGAAGCGCCGCACTTTCGCAATCATTTCCCACCCCGACGCCGGTAAGACCACCATCACCGAGAAGCTGCTGCTGATGGGCAAGGCCATTGCCGTCGCCGGTACCGTGAAGTCGCGCAAGTCCGACCGCCACGCCACCTCCGACTGGATGGAAATGGAGAAGCAGCGCGGCATCTCCATCACCACCTCGGTGATGCAGTTCCCGTACCGCGAGCACATGATCAACCTGCTCGACACCCCCGGCCACGAAGACTTCTCGGAAGACACCTACCGCACCCTGACCGCAGTGGACTCGGCGCTGATGGTGCTCGACGGCGGTAAAGGGGTTGAGCCGCGTACCATCGCCCTGATGGACGTGTGCCGCCTGCGCGATACGCCGATCGTCAGCTTCATCAACAAACTCGACCGTGACATCCGCGACCCGATCGAACTGCTGGACGAGATCGAAGCCGTACTGAAGATCAAGGCCGCGCCGATCACCTGGCCGATTGGTTGCTACCGCGACTTCAAAGGCGTGTACCACCTCACCGGCGACTACATCGTGGTGTACACCCCTGGCCACGGCCATGAGCGCACCGAAGCCAAGATCATCCAGAAGCTGGACTCGGACGAAGCCCGCGCACACCTGGGTGACCAGTACGACTCGTTTGTCGAGCAGCTGGAGCTGGTGCAGGGCGCCTGCCATGAGTTCAACCAGGAAGAGTTCATCAACGGGCAGCTGACCCCGGTGTTCTTCGGTACTGCACTGGGCAACTTCGGTGTGGATCACGTGCTCGACGCCGTGGTCGACTGGGCGCCGCGCCCGCTGGGCCGCGTTGCCCACGAGCGTACCGTCGAGCCTGTGGAAGAGAAGTTCACCGGCTTCGTGTTCAAGATCCAGGCGAACATGGACCCGAAACACCGCGACCGTATCGCCTTCATGCGCATCTGCTCGGGCAAGTACGAGAAGGGCATGAAGATGCGCCACGTGCGCCTGAACAAGGACCTGCGTATCGGCGATGCGCTGACCTTCTTCTCCTCCGAGCGTGAACAGCTGGAAGAGGCCTTTGCCGGTGACATCATTGGCCTGCACAACCATGGCACCATCCAGATCGGTGACACCTTCACCGAAGGCGAAGCGCTGGGCTTCACCGGTATCCCGCACTTCGCCCCGGAGCTGTTCCGTCGCGTGCGCCTCAAGGACCCGCTGAAGTCCAAGCAGCTGCGCCAGGGCTTGCAGCAGCTGGCTGAAGAAGGTGCTACCCAGGTGTTCTTCCCGGAGCGTAGCAACGACATCATCCTCGGCGCGGTCGGTGTGCTGCAGTTCGACGTGGTCGCCAGCCGCCTGAAGGAAGAGTACAAGGTCGAGTGCGCCTACGAGCCGATCACCGTGTGGTCGGCCCGCTGGATCAGCTGCGACGACAAGAAGAAGCTTGAGGAATTCCAGACCAAGGCCATGGAAAACCTGGCCATCGACGGTGGTGGTCACCTGACCTACCTGGCGCCTACCCGGGTCAACCTGTCGCTGATGGAAGAGCGCTGGCCGGACATCAAATTCCGCGCTACCCGCGAGCATCACTGATAATTGAGAATGGGGCCGCCAAGCGGCCCCTTTTCAATTCCCGGCTTTGATACTGGTCCAGATCCGCGTGCGAATGCGGTCGATCTTCGCCGGCATCGCCTCCAGCGCATACAGCTTGCCCATCACATCCTCGCTTGGGTAAATCATCGTATTACCCTTCATCGCGGGATCCACCAGCCCGTCCGCCTTCAGGTTGCCGTTGGCGTACTGCACATGGTTGCTGATGTTGGCCATCACGTCCGGCTGCAGCAGGTAGTTCATGTAGGCATACCCGGCTTTTTCATCCGGAGCATCCGCCGGCATGGCCACCATGTCGAACCACATGGGCGCGCCTTCCTTGGGGATCGAGTAGCCCACCTTCACCCCGTTCTTCGCCTCTTCGGCACGGTTCTTCGCCTGCAGCACATCCCCCGAGAAACCTACCACCACGCAAATGTCGCCGTTGGCCAGGTCGCCGGTGTACTTCGATGAGTGGAAGTAGCTGATGTACGGGCGTACCTGCATCAGCAGCGCCTTGGCCTTGTCGTAGTCTGCCGGGTTCTGGCTATGGTGTGGCAGGCCCAGGTAGTGCAAGGCAATTGGCAGCAGTTCAGGACCGTTGTCCAGCACGGCAACGCCACAGCTTTTCAGCTTGCTCATGTACTCGGGCTTGAAGATGAGGTCCCACGAATCAACCGGTGCATTGTCGCCGAGCACCGCCTTGACCTTGTCGATGTTGTAGCCGATGCCGGTACTGCCCCACAGGTAAGGGAAGCCGTACTGGTTGCCCGGATCGTTTACCTCCAGTGCCTTGAGCAGCACCGGGTTGAGGTTTTGCCAGTTGGGCAACTGCGACTTGTCCAGGCGCTTCAGGGCCTTGCCCTGGATTTGCCGGGCCATGAAATGGTTGGAGGGGAACACCACGTCGTAGCCGGAGTTGCCGGTCATCAGCTTGCCGTCGAGGGTTTCGTTGCTGTCGTACACGTCGTAGGTGGGCACGATGCCACTGGCCTGCTGGAAGTTTTTCAGCGTGTCGGGGGCGACGTAGCTGGACCAGTTGTAGATCTTTACCGTTCCGGCGGCGCCGGCCACGCTGGCGGCCAGCATCAGGGGAGCGAGAAGGAGCGTGCGCATGTCGGGGTTACCTTGCTTTGTCTGTTGTTATCGAAGGCAGGCGATCAGCCGATCAGAAGATAAGGACGTAGGTCTTGCGCACGGTATCCTGGATGTCCCAGGTGCCAGTGCTGTTGGCCGGTAGCATCAATGCGTCTCCGGCTTCTATGACCAGGGGCTCGCCACCGTCGGGGGTGAAGGTACAGCGGCCCTTGATGAAGTGGCAGAACTCCTGTTGCACGATCTGCCGGCGCCAGCGCCCGGGGGTGCATTCCCAGATGCCGGTTTCCACGCCGTCGCTGCGCTCCACGCAGGTGACCGACGTCACGGCTACGGGTTCGCCGAGCGGTACCGCGACCGGGTTGCTGCTGTCGAGCACGGCGCTGTCAGTGTTCTTGAACTGGGTGATGCTCATGACCGGTGGATCCTGTGTATGGGAAAGGGAAGTCAGTGCATGAAGCCTTCCATGAAGTCCGCAAGCGAGCTGGCAAGGCGCCGCCTCCAGGGCGCGCTGGTGGGGTTGGCGAGGGTCCGGTCCTCGTGGACGAAGCTTTGGATGATGGCGTTGTAGCCCAGCCAGCGGCAGGGTTCGGGTGGCCAGCTGGCCAGGCTGGAAACCGGGCGGTTGTCGAGCACCCAGGGCTGCGCGGTCAGTTCGTTGTGCTGGTTGAGGATCAGCGCTGCAAGTGTGCGCCCGCCCAGGTTGGTGGCGCCGACACCTTCGCCGCCGTAGCCGCCAGCCAGGGCGATGCCGCGCTGGCGGTCGCACAGCATGTGCGGGCGGAAGCGTCGGGCCATGCCCAGGTTGCCCCCCCATGAGTGGGTGATGCGTACGTGTTTCAGTTGCGGGAAAAGCTCGCTGAACAGGTAACGACGCAGTTCGATTTCTTGCGCGTCGAGGTTGAAGTTTTCGCGCAGTCGGCCGCCGAAGCGATAGCCTCCGCGGGCACCGAATACCAGGCGGTTGTCGGCGGTGCGCTGGCCATAGGTGACCTGGCGGCTGCTTTCGCTGAAGGCCTGGCCTTGGCTCAGGCCGATCTGCTCCCAGGTCGAGTCCGGCAGTGGTTCGGTAGCGACCAGCAGGCTCTGTACGGGCAACTGATGTTTGCCCAGTGGCGGCAGGCTGGCAGCGTAACCTTCCACGGCGGGCACTACCCACTGGCAGCGAATCCGTGCCAGCGGCGTGCGCACCTCGCCGGGCTGCCAATCGATGGCCGGCGTGTTTTCATAGATCGGTACGCCCATCGCCTCCACTGTCCGAGCCAAGCCGCGCACGAGTCTGGCCGGCTGGATGGTCGCGGTGTGCGGGCTGTAGATGGCGCCAAAGGCATTGCTGACCCGCAGTTGGGCGTCCAGTTGCTCGGGGCGCAGCCAGCGGTAGTCGTCTTCGGTCATGCCTTGGCGATACAGATCGTCCAGGTAGGCGCGCAGGCTGCGTTCCTGCTCCGGGTAGCGTGCGGCGCAGTACAGCACGCCGCCTTTGCGGTAGTCGCAGTCGATACCTTCGCGTTGCAGCACACGCTGTACTTCATCGGGAATGCCGTGCAGCAGGTCGATGCTGGCGCGGCGCTGTTGTGGCGACAGGGTGGCCAGCAGGCGGTCTTCGCCCAGCAGGTTGCCCATCAGCCAGCCGCCGTTGCGCCCGGAGGCGCCGAAACCGGCGATGTTGGCGTCGATCACCGCGACGTTCAGCTGCGGGGTCTGGCGCTTGAGGTAGTAGGCAGTCCACAGGCCGGTGTAGCCGGCACCGATGATGCACACGTCCGCAACCAGGTCTTCACGCAGGGCCGGGCGAGCGCACAGTGGCTCGTCGAGCTGGTCCATCCACAGGCTGAGCGTGCGCAGGGGTTGCATCGGGTTGGGCTCCACATCCGTCAAGGTTTGTGGGCGATCCTAGTGGGCTGTGCGGGCGGCTGTCTTACGTGCGTGCACGCAGGGAAATTTGCTTCAGGTACGCCTTGGGCGTGAGGCCGGTGTGTTCCCGGAAGCACTTGTAGAACGCTGACAGTGAGTTGAAGCCGGCGCTGAACGCCAACTCGTCAATCGTTGCCTCGACGCTGTCGTCGTCCAGGCTGGCCATCAGGTGTTGCAAGCGAGCCTGGTTGACGTAGCGGTAGAAGCTTTGCCCAAGCACCTGGTTGAGCAGGTAGGAAATCTGGTTGCGGCTGTAACCACTGGCGTCGGCGACCTGCTGCAGGTCCAGCTCCGGGTCCAGGTAGGGGCGCTGGCGCTGGAAGTAGTGTTCCAGGTCCTGGGCCATGGTCGACAGTTGCCGTGGTGACAACCCCAGGCGGCTGGTGGCAGGGCGCGGGCCGGTACTGGTGCGCCCGCTGCTGTTCTGGCGAACCAGCGTGGCGTATTCGTTGACCCGCCAGATCAGGCCGTCCTTGACGGTGATCGCCTCGCTGGACTGGAACGCCACCAGGCCATCGCCACCCTGGACCGTGACCTGGTACTGGATGAACGCGGTGCAGCCATCGACGCGGATGCGGTCACTGTGAATGATGTCTTCGCCGGCTTCATGGGGCAGGCAGGCGCGTACGTAGTCGCGCATCTCAACGTAGCCAAGCACCCGGTTCTGGAAAAAGTCGTGGTACTGGATGTCGGGGTGGTACAGCGCTATGACCCCGTCCAGGTCTCGATGCTTCCAGCACAGGTGGTAGCGCAGCACGGTGTCAGCGGTGAGCGGGGTCTGGGCGGAGTCGTCAGGGAGCGTCATTGCCAGATCATGCCTCGCCGGCGTAAAGGCCACAATATTGCAGAACACCTGATGCCGGAGCGCCACTCGCGCTTTTTGCACGATTCTTAAATCGAAGAATTCACTAACTATCTGATTTTTATGTAAGTAATTTTTTGTAATGAATGGCACAGCCTCTGCAACGGTTACTGCGCGAATGGACTTCTCGCTAACAACATACATAGGCGCACATATCATGATCCCCTCTGCCGACTCCTCCGTTTTCGATACTCAAGGCCGCTCAGGTGTTTCCTGGGCGGCCATCTTCGCGGGTGCTGCTGCGGCGGCCGCTTTATCCCTGATATTGGTGGTGCTGGGTGCGGGCTTGGGCTTTGCCGCCACTTCACCTTGGGCCAACGAGGGCGCGAGCGCGAAAACGCTGGCGGTTTCCACCATCATCTGGCTGTTGCTGACGCAGATCATCGCTTCTGGCCTGGGCGGGTATATCGCCGGCAGGCTGCGTGTGAAGTGGGCCAACTTGCATGGCGATGAAGTGTACTTCCGCGACACCGCCCATGGGTTCCTGTCCTGGGCAGTCGCCACCTTGGTAGCTGCGATGCTGGTCCTGGGTACGGCGGGCAACCTGGTAGGTGCTGGAGCCAGCGCGGCGACGCAAGTGGTTGGCATGAGTGCTGCTGCCGGTGGCGCGGCGGCTGCCAATGCCGATAAGGATTCGATGGGGTATTTCGTCGACAGCCTGTTCCGTGGTGACGGCCCTGCGCCGGTGAGCGAGGACGCCGCCAATGGGGTAGCGGCGCGCATTCTGGCCAAGGGCCTGGCAGGTGACGGTGCACTTGCGCCTGAAGACCGCGCTTACCTGGCGCAGTTGGTGGCGCAACGCACCCGCTTGACCCAACCCGAAGCAGAGGCCCGCGTCGACCAGGTGATGGCCCAGGTGCAACAGCTCAAGCTGCAGGCCAAGCAAGCGGCTGAGGCTGCCGCGAAGGCTGCTGCATGGACCGCGCTGTGGACCTTTGTAGCACTGCTGTGTGGCGCCTTCTTCGCCAGCCTTGCAGCGCTTTATGGTGGTCGCCGTCGTGACCAGGTGCAGTGGCTGGAAGGCGAATACGTCGCCCATCGCACCATTCAACGTTAAGCAAGGAGAACCGACATGCGCTCGATACTGCTCTGGATGCTTGGGGTACCGATTCCGGTCATCATCCTGATCGCCATTTTCATGCATTGACCGAAAGAGCCGCTTTGCGGCCCTCTCGCAGCATAAGGCGGCGAATGGGGCGCAAAGCGCCCCCGGTCATCTACAGAAACTGCTCCGCATAATGGCAAGCCACCTGCCGCGTACTCACCTGCCGCAACGCCGGCACCTCCTTGGCACAGCGCTCGGTCGCATACGGGCACCGCTTGTGAAACGCACACCCATCCGGCGGGTTGAGCGGGTTGGGCAATTCCCCGGCAATGCGGATCTTCGGCTTCAGCGGGTCCGGGTGAATAGTGGGAGTTGCCGACAGCAACGCCTGGGTATACGGGTGCAACGGCCTCTCGTAGATATCCTCTTTCGGCCCCATTTCCGCCGGTCGCCCGAGGTACATCACCAGCACCTGATCGGCCACATGTCGCACCACCGCCAGGTTGTGCGAGATGAACACGTAGGAGGTGTTGAATTCCTTCTGCAAGTCCATGAACAGGTTCAGTACCTGCGCCTGGATCGACACGTCCAGCGCCGAGGTCGGCTCGTCCGCTACCAGCACCTTCGGTTGCAGCATCATCGCTCGGGCCAAGGCGATACGTTGGCGCTGGCCCCCGGAGAACATGTGTGGGTAACGCTGATAGTGCTCGGGGCGCAGGCCGACCTGTTCCATCATCTTCTGCACTTTTTCACGCCGCTCGGCCTTGCTCAGCGAGGTGTTTATCAGCAGTGGCTCGGCCAATTGGTCACCAATCTTCTGTCGGGGATTGAGCGAGGCGTAGGGGCTCTGGAACACCATCTGCACGTCGCGGCGCAGTTGCTTGCGCTCAGCCTTGCTGGCGCCTTTCACCTCGGTGCCGGCGATTTGCAGCGAGCCGGAGGACGGCTCTTCGATCAGGGTCAGTGCGCGGGCCAGGGTCGATTTGCCACAGCCGGACTCGCCAACCACGGCCAGGGTCTTGCCGGCTTCCAGTTCGAACGACACACCATTCAGCGCACGGACCAACGCATGGCCTTTGAACAGCCCGCGGGAGACTTCGTAATGCCGGGTCAGCTCCCGGGCGGATAGAACGACGGTCATTACGCCACCTCCTGGTTCAGCGGGTAGAAGCAGCGCACCAGGCTGTACGCCTGGGGATCAAGGGGCGGCCGTTGGTGGCGGCAGTTGTCCTGCACATAGGGGCAGCGCGGCGACAACAGGCAGCCGACAGGGCGGTCGTAACGGCCGGGGACGATGCCGGGCAGGGTGGCCAGGCGTTCGGCGCCGATGCTGTGCTCGGGGATCGCTGCCAGCAAGGCTTCGCTGTAGGGGTGGGCAGGCACGTCGAACAACTCAGGCACCTGGCCTACTTCCACCGCCTGGCCGGCGTACATCACGCACACGCGCCTGGCGGTTTCGGCGACCACGGCGAGGTCGTGGGTGATCAGAATGAGCGCCATGTTGCGCTCCTTCTGCAGGTTGACCAGCAGCTCCATGATCTGCGCCTGGATGGTCACGTCCAGTGCCGTGGTCGGTTCGTCGGCGATCAGCAGCTTGGGCTCGCCGGCAATGGCCATGGCAATCGCCACACGCTGGCTCATGCCGCCGGACAGCTGGTGCGGGTAGGCATCCAGGCGGCTTTCCGCTGCCGGGATCTCGACTTTTTTCAGCAGCTCCAGGGCACGCTGGCGCGCGGCCTTGCCCTTCAGGCCCAGGTGCTGGCGCAGCACTTCCTCGATCTGGTAACCCACGGTGTAGCTGGGGTTGAGCGCGGTCATCGGGTCCTGGAAGACCATGGCGATGTCCTTGCCCACCACCTTGCGCCGCTGGCGGCCGCTGAGCTTGAGCATGTCGGTGCCATCGAAGGTGAGGGCGTCGGCGGTGATGCGCCCGGGGGCGTCGATCAGGCCCATCAAGGCCATCATGGTGACCGATTTGCCCGAGCCGGATTCGCCGACGATGGCCAGGATTTCGCCCGCTTCTACCGTCAGGTCCAGGCCGTCGACCACCGGTACCGCCGTGGCGTCGCCGAAGCGCACGTTCAGGTTGTTGATCTGCAACAGTGACATGGCGTTCTCCTCAGGCGGCATTCTTGAGTTTCGGGTCCAGCGCATCGCGCAGGCCGTCGCCCATCAGGTTGATTGCCAGCACACTGAGCAGAATGGTCAGGCCAGGCAGGCTCACCACCCACCAGGCGCGCTCAATGTAGTCACGGGCCGAAGCCAGCATGGTGCCCCACTCCGGGGTTGGCGGCTGTACACCGAGGCCGAGGAAACCCAGGGCAGCGGCGTCGAGGATCGCCGAGGAGAAGCTGAGGGTTGCCTGCACGATCAGCGGTGCCATGCAGTTGGGCAGCACGGTGACGAACATCAGCCGTGGTAGCCCGGCACCGGCCAGGCGTGCTGCGGTCACGTAGTCGCGGTTCAGCTCGCCCATCACGGCGGCACGGGTCAGGCGCACGTAGGAGGGCAGGGAAACGATGGCAATGGCAATGACGGTGTTGATCAGGCCTGGGCCGAGGATGGCAACGATGGCCACCGCCAGCAGCAGCGAGGGCAGGGCCAGCATCACGTCCATCAGACGCATGATCGATGGGCCGAGCAATTGCGGGAAAAAGCCGGCCAGCAGGCCCAGCAGGATGCCCGGGATCAGCGATATCACCACTGACGACAGGCCGATCAGCAGCGACAGCCGCGCGCCCTGGATCAAGCGTGAAAGCAGGTCGCGGCCCAGCTCGTCAGTGCCGAGGATGAATTGCCAGGTGCCGCCCTCCAGCCACACGGGCGGTGTCAGCAGGAAGTCGCGGTACTGCTCGCTGGGGTCATGCGGGGCGACCCACGGTGCAAACAGCGCACAGAACACCACCAGGCACATGAAGGCCAGGCCCATTACAGCGCCTTTGTTGCGCGCGAAGGCTTGCCAGAACTCTTTGTAGGGCGAGGGGTAGAGCAGGCTCTGGTCCACCGGGCTGGCCGGCGACACGGGTTTGGGAATCGGGCTAGTCATGGCAAGGGCCTCAGCGCTGATGACGGATGCGTGGGTTGGCCAGGCCGTAGAGAATGTCCACGACGAAGTTGACCAGGATCACCAGGCAGGCGATCAACAGGATGCCGTTCTGGACCACGGGGTAGTCACGGGCGCCGATGGCTTCGATCAGCCATTTGCCGATGCCCGGCCAGGAAAAGATTGTTTCGGTCAGCACCGCACCGGCCAGCAATGTGCCAACCTGCAGGCCGAACACGGTCAGCACCGGGATCAAGGCATTGCGCAGGCCATGCACGAACACCACGCGCGCTGGCGACAGGCCTTTGGCGCGGGCGGTGCGGATGTAGTCTTCGCGCAATACTTCGAGCATCGACGAGCGGGTCATACGGGCGATGACCGCCAACGGGATGGTGCCGAGCACGATGGCCGGCAATATCAGGTGCATCACCGCGTCCTTGAACGCGCCTTCCTCATCACTGAGCAGCGTGTCGATCAGCATGAAGCCGGTTTTGGGCTCGATGTCGTAGAGCAGGTCGATGCGCCCGGACACCGGGGTCCAGCCCAGGCTCACCGAGAAGAACATGATCAGGATCAGGCCCCACCAGAAGATCGGCATCGAGTAGCCGGCCAGGGAAATACCCATCACCCCATGGTCGAACAGCGAACCGCGCTTGAGCGCGGCGATCACCCCGGCCAGCAGGCCGACGATGCCGGCGAACAGCAGGGCGGCGAAGGCCAGTTCCAGGGTGGCCGGGAATAAGGTGAGAAACTCGCTCCACACGCTTTCGCGGGTACGCAGCGATTCACCCAGGTCACCTTGGGCGAGCTTGCCCACGTAGTCCAGGTACTGGACCGGCAGTGGTTTGTTCAGGCCCAGGCGTTCCATGGCCTGGGCATGCATTTCGGGGTCGACCCTGCGCTCGCCCATCATGACTTCCACCGGGTCGCCGGGGATCAGGCGTATGAGCGCGAAGGTCAGCAAGGTGATGCCGAAAAAGGTCGGTATCAGCAGGCCCAGGCGCCGGGCAATAAAGCTCAACATTGTCGGGGTTACCTCTTCAGACCGTGCGGCCAGTAGCACGCCACGGCAGTGCCGCCGGTCCCCGTGTGGGGTGCCGGCGGTCGTAGTTGTTCTACTTCACCTTGGTGGTGGCGAAGTTATTTTTGGTCAGAGGGCTGATCACGTAGCCCTCCACGTTGTCACGCATGGCCACGAACACCTTGGGGTGGGCCATGCTGATCCAGGGTTGGTCGTCATCGTACACCTTCAATGCCTCGCTATAGAGCCTTGCACGTTCGTCGTCGTTGATCACTTCGCGGGCGCGGGTGATCAGCTCCTGGAATTTCGGGTTGCACCAGCGGGCGTAGTTTTCGCCGTTCTTCGCCGCTTCGCAGCTCAGCAGCGGGGTGAGGAAGTTATCGGGGTCGCCGTTGTCGCCGGCCCAGCCGGTAGACACCAGGTCGGCTTCGCCCTTTTTGGCGCGGCGCAGCATTTCGGCCCACTCCATCACGCGGATATCCAGCTTCAGGCCGATCTGCTTCAGGTCAGCCTGCAGCATTTCGGCGGAGAGCCGCGGGTTAGGATTGGTCATGCCGCCGCCGTTGCGGGTGAACAGCGTGATCACCGTGCCCTGCGGCACGCCAGCTTCCTTGAGCAGCGCGCGCGCCTTGTCGAGGTCGCGTGGCGGGTTCTGGTTACGGGTGTTGTAACCGATCATGGTCGGTGGATAAGGGTTCACGCCGACCAGCGCATTGCCTTTGCCAAAAAGCTGGTCAACGTGGGCCTGGCGGTCGAAGGCCATGTCGATGGCTTTGCGCACGCGCACATCGCTGAGGTATTTGTGCTCGGTATTCATGGCGATGTAGCCGGTGACCAGCGCTTCGGTCTCGGCCACCTTGAGCCTGGGGGCGGCCTTGATCGCCGGTACGTCTTCCGGCTTGGGGTACAGCGCGATCTGGCACTCGTTGGCGCGCAACTTCTGCAGGCGCACGTTGCTGTCGGTCGCGATGGCGAACACCAGGGCATCGGCCGGCGGTTTGCCCCGGAAGTAGTCCGGGTTGGGCTTGAAGCGGACCTGGGCGTCCTTGTTGTAGCGCTGGAAGATGAACGGGCCGGTGCCGATCGGCTTGCTGTTCAGCTCGGCGGTTTTACCGGCCTTGAGCAACTGGTCGCCGTATTCGGCGGAATAGATCGACGTGAAGCCCATGGCCATGTCGCGCAGGAACGGTGCTTCGGCCCGGGTGAGGGTGATCACCACGGTGTGGTCGTCAGTCTTGTCCACCGACTTGAGCAGGCTCTTGAAGGCCATGCTTTCGAAATACGGGTAACCGACACTGGTCTTGTCATGCCAAGGGTGCGCAGGGTCGAGCTGACGGCGCAGGCTCCATAGCACATCGTCGGCGTTGAACGTGCGCGTGGGGGTGAAGTAGTCGGTGCTGTGGAATTTGACGCCCTGACGCAAATGGAAGGTGTAGGTCAGGCCGTCTGGGGAAATGTCCCAGCGTTCGGCCAGCGCTGGCTCGATGTCGGTTGTACCTGGCTTGAAGTCCACCAGGCGATTGAACAGCGTTTCGGCGGTGGCATCGAACGTGACGCCGGTGGTGTACTGCACAACGTCGAACCCTTCCGGGCTGGCCTCGGTACACACCACCAGCGGTTTGGCCGCTAGCTGCGTGGCGCTGCTCAGCACCAGCGCGGCCAGGGCAAGGCGTAACGGTATCGATTTGATGAAAGCGCTCTGCATGGGTCACGGACTCCCGGCTTGCATTGATTCCAGCGTAGCTGCCACGGCCCGCAGCGAAACGGGCCGTGGCGCCAGCGGTCAGAGAATGTTGAATGGAATGGTGGTCACCACCCGGAACTCGTCGAGGCTGCCGTCACCTTGTGCCTTGCTGGCGCGGTGCGCGGTATAGGTGGCGCGGATGCTGGTGTCTTTCAGCGGCCCGCTTTGCACCGCATAGCTGGTGCCGATGCCCCACTCGTAGTGGTTTTCGCCGTCCAGGCCATTCACGTCGTAGGCCGTGCCACGGTAATGGGTGCCGTCGATACCCCAGCCACGGGCGTTGTACAGGTTGAACTTCAGGCCCGGCACGCCATAGGGCGCCATGTTCAGTACGTAGGAGATCTTCAGCGATTTTTCGTTGGGGCCGTTGAAGTCCGACAGCAGCGAGTTGGCCAGGTAGATGCCGTTGGTCTCGTGCAGGTAGTCGAAGTACTCGTTGCCGTTGACCTGCTGCCAGGAGGCACCGAGGGTGTGGGCCTGATGGGTCAGGTCGAGCGACAGGCTGTAGACGTCGTTGTCGATCTTGCCCATTTTCTGGCTGCCGGCGTCTACGGTCTTGTAGTAGTTCAGGCCGGTGCTCAGGCTGAGTACCGCGCTGTCGCCCAGCATGTGGTTGGCGCCGAAGTAGTACTGGTTCCAGAAGTCGTCGACCTTGGTGGCGTACAGGCTGGTGCTCAGGCTCTTGAACGGCTGGTAGTTGATGCCGGCGGTACTGGCGCGGTCGGTTTCTACGCCGGTGGCGCTGTATTCGCTGCGGAATTTGCTGAGGCTTTGCTCGGTACGCGGCGAGACGCGGTCGAAGGTGCCCGCGTCGAAGCTGAGATTTTCGAACTCGGCGCTGTGCAGGAACGCACCCTGGAAACTCGACGGCAGGGCGCGGTTGCCGATGTAGGCGATCATCGGCGTGTCCACCGACTGACGGCCGAGGGTAAGGGTGGTGTTGGACACGCGCGCCTTGATATTGCCCAAGCCCAGCTTGCTCCACTGGCCGATGGGGTCGCCATCGCTGTGGGTGAGCGTGCGGTTGTTGGGGCCGGCGACGGCCTGGCGGCTCTGTTGCAGGGCGATGGCGTTATAGCCGGCGGCCTCGACGGCAAAGCCTACGGTGCCTTGGGTGAAGCCGGAGCTGTAGTTGAGGATGGTGCCCTGCAGCCAGTTTTCGCGGCTGTGGGTGGCGTGGCGGGTGCCGTCGCTTTTGTAGTAGCGCCACAGCGGGGCGCGGGCGGCGCGCTCGCGGGCGTACCAGTTGCGCGTGGTGCCGGACAGGCTCTGGCCGTCGATGAAGCCGCTGGCTTGTGCCTGCTCGCTGCTGGCTTTGAGGGTGAGTGGAATGTATTCCTGGCTTTGCGGGTCGGCCTGCGCCACGGTGGATAAGGCACTGATGGATAAAGCCAGTGCGGTCAAGGTGAATACTCTCAAGGTTGAAGCTCCCATTCTTTTCTAGTTATTGCCGGCCTTGTGGGCCGGATGGTTGTTGCGGTGTTGCCAGGGTTGCCGCGGGATCACCGGGCTAAATCGGGGGCGTTGTGTTGGCCGGTACTGGCTAACGCTTAATCAACACTCACACCGGAAAAATCATTGCGCCCAAACGGGCTGACCTTGAACTGGGAAACCTTGACGCTGAGCGGTTGGTTAATCGTGGAATGCGCAACCGGGGTAATCGGCACCTGTTGCTTCAACCGCTGCTGGGCCTGCTGGTACAGGGCGGTGCGCTGGGTGCGGTCGGTAACCTGCTTGGCTTGCTTGACCAGGCTGTCGTACTGCGGGTCGCACCACAGCGAGTAGTTGTTGCTGCCGATGGCATCGCAGCTGTAGAGGGTGCCCAGCCAGTTGTCCGGGTCGCCGTTGTCACCGGTCCAGCCGATCAGGGCGATGTCGTGCTCGCCGCTTTTCATGCGCTTGATGTACTCGCCCCATTCATAGCTGACGATGCGCACCTTGAAGCCGAGCTTGCTCCAGTCGGCCTGGAGCATTTCAGCCATCAGCTTGGCGTTAGGGTTGTACGGGCGCTGTACGGGCATGGCCCACAGGGTTACCTCGGTGCCAGGCTTGACCCCTGCCTGCTGGAGCAGCTGTTTGGCCTTTTCCGGGTCGTAGGGTGCGTCCTTGAGGCTTTCGTCATAGGACCACTGGGTGGGCGGCATGGCGTTGACCGCCTGTTGGCCGGAGTCCTGATACACCGCCTGGATGATGGCTGTCTTATTCACCGCCATGTCCATCGCCTGGCGTACTTCCAGGCGGTCGAATGGCGGGTGCTGGGTGTTGTAGGCGATGTAGCCGAGGTTGAAGCCCGGCTGCTGCAGCACCTGCAGCTTGTTGTCGGCCTTGAGTGCCGGCAGGTCGGCCGGGCGTGGGTGCAGGGTGACCTGGCATTCGTTGCGGCGCAGCTTCTGGATACGCACTGAGGGGTCGATGTTGATCGAGAACACCAGGTTGTCGATCTTCACTTCATTCGGTGCCCAGTAATCCTTGTTGCCCTTGTAGCGGATCTGCGAATCCTTCTGGTAACGCTGGAACACGAACGGCCCGGTGCCGATGGGCTGCTGGTTGATGTCGCTGGGGCGACCGCTGGCCATCAGTTGGTTGGCGTATTCGGCAGAGAGGATGGAGGCGAAACTCATGGCCAGGTTCTGGATGAACGCGGCGTCGACTTCGTTGAGGGTGAACTTCACCGTGTGCTCGTCGAGTTTCTCCACCTTGGCGATGTTCTTGTCCAGGCCCATGCTGATGAAATAGGGAAATTCGGTGGGGTAGGCCTTGCGGAACGGATGGCCCTTGTCGAGCATGCGATTGAACGTGAACAGCACGTCGTCGGCGTTGAAGTCACGGCTCGGGCTAAAGGCCTTGTTGCTGTGGAACTTCACCCCTTCGCGCAGGTGGAAGGTGTACTGCAGGCCATCGTCCGATACCTCCCAGTGCGTCGCCAGGGCAGGGTGTACGGCGGTGCCGCCGCGCTCGAACTCCACCAGGCGGTTGTAGATCGGTTCGGCGGCGTCGTTGTCGGTGGCGGTTGTGTACTGGGCGGTGTCGAAGCCGGCAGGGCTGCCTTCGGAGCAGAACACCAGGTTGTTGGCCAGCAGGGCCGGGGATTGGCTGAGCAGTCCGAGGGCTAGCAGGGTCGATAGGCAAGTAGCGTGGCGCATGGCGAGTCCTTTTTCATCTGTTTGCACCGCCTCGGGGTACGAATGACGGCAACAGTTCGCCTACCCCGCGGCGGGTAGCCGCAGGACGACATGAAGAGGTGATGGGGGAAGGCACCCGCTATTGTGCGGGTGCCGCAGTTACCCTATTTTTCCACGCTGACGCCATAGAAGGAGTTCAGCGCAAACGGGCTGATCTTGAAGTCCTTCACCTTGGCGCTCATTGGCTGGTACACGGTGGAGTGGGCGATCGGGGTGATCGGTACCTGCTCCTTGAGTATGTGCTGTGCTTTCTGGTACAGCTCGGTGCGCTTGGCCTGGTCGGAGGTGGCCTTGGCCTGCTTGATCAGGTCGTCGTAGGGCTTGAAGCACCATTTGGAGAAGTTGTTGCCATCGACCGCATCGCAGCCGTAAAGGGTGCCCAGCCAGTTGTCCGGGTCGCCGTTGTCGCCGCTCCAGCCAATCAGCATCGCGCCCTGTTCGCCGCCTTTGGAGCGTTTGATGTACTCGCCCCATTCGTAGCTGACGATTTTTGCCTTGATGCCGATCTTGGCCCAGTCCGATTGCAACATCTCGGCCATCAGCTTGGCATTGGGGTTGTAAGGGCGTTGCACGGGCATGGCCCACAGGGTGATTTCAGTACCTTCCTTGATGCCGGCTTCCTTGAGCAGTTGCTTGGCCTTTTCGGGGTCGTATGGCGCATCCTTGATGCTGTCGTCATACGACCACTGGGTCGGCGGCATGGCGTTGACGGCCAACTGGCCGGCGCCCTGATAGACCGACTCGATGATCTTCTTCTTGTCCACCGCCATGTCCAGCGCCTGGCGCACTTTCAGCTGCGCCATCGGGTTGGCCTCATTGCTGCCCTTGATCTTGTCCATCACGTTGTAGGCGATGTAGCCGAGGTTGAAGCCGGCCTGCTGTGGCATTTGCAGGTTCTTGTCGGCCTTTAGCGGCTCGATGTCGGCCGGGCGGGGGAACAGGGTGACCTGGCACTCGTTCTTCTTCAGCTTCTGCATGCGCACCGAGGCGTCGGTGGTGATGGCGAAGATCAGGTTGTCGATCTTCACGTCATCGGGTTGCCAGTAGTCCTTGTTGCCCTTGAAGCGGATCTGCGCGTCTTTCTGATACTTGCTGAACACGAACGGGCCGGTGCCGATCGGCTTCTGGTTGATGTCGGCCGCCTTGCCGTTGTTCAGCAACTGGTCAGCGTATTCGGCGGACTGGATGGAGGCGAAACTCATGGCCAGGTTCTGGATGAACGCGGCGTCGACTTCGTTGAGGGTGAACTTCACCGTGTGCTCGTCGAGTTTCTCAACCTTGGCGATGTTCTTGTCCATGCCCATGTCGGTGAAGTACGGGAACTCGGTGGGGTAGGCCTTGCGGAACGGGTGGTCCTTGTCGAGCATGCGGTTGAAGGTGAACAGCACGTCGTCGGCGTTGAAGGGGCGGGAGGGCTTGAAGTAGTCGGTGGTGTGGAACTTGACGCCTTCACGCAGGTGGAAGGTGTAGGTCTTGCCGTCGTCGGACACTTCCCATTTGGTCGCCAGGCCCGGGATGACTGCTGTACCGCCGCGTTCGAACTGGGTCAGGCGGTTGAACACGGTCTCGGCCGAGGCGTCGAAGTCGGTCCCGGTGGTGTATTGCCCCGGGTCGAAACCGGCCGGGCTGCCTTCGGAGCAGAACACCAGGTTGGACGCGGCAAGCGCCGACGGTGCGACGGTGAGCAAGCCTGCACCCAGCAGGAACGGAATGACTGCGTGTTTGAGCATGGTGGCCTCATTGTTGTCATTTTTCGGATGAGGTGGCCTCGTGAGCCGACCTGCGGATACTTATGCAGGGGATGTTCCCAATGCAACAGGTAGAAGGATAGTTGGCGCCAGAAAGGTGGTACGTTCGTACATGGATGTCGCATCGGTATAACTTTCGACGAAGTTAAACGTTTGCGCAGGCAAAATGATGGCATTTTGCAGGATGTTTCGAGGCGGGATTAAATGTAGGAAGCACCTTAGTGGTGCGTAGGAAATGTCTGAAATCGCAAAATTGAAGGTGGGCGCGGTCTTTGTGGGAGCGCCCCGGCAAGGCCGCTCCCACAGCGAGTTCGTAGCTTTTACGGCATCTGCACTTCGATCAAGCCATCGGCATTCATGCTCACTTCGCTGGTACCCGCCTCGATATCCGGCGCTGGCGCCGCCTCGTCAGCCCCCATGGCCTTCATTGCCATCGGTGCGCTACGCAGGTACGGGCGCGGGTAGCCGCTGCTGTTGAGGTTCAGGCTGACCACTTTGTAGCCCTTGCCGCCCAGCGCCTCGGTGGCCAGTTGCGCACGCGCCTTGAAGGCATCGACTGCGTCCTTGAGCAGTGCATCCTCGCTGGCCTTGCGTGTGGCCGGGGCAATGGAGAAGTCCATGCCGCCCATTTTCAGTTCTTGCAGCAGGTCGGCGGTAAGCTGGGACAGGGCCGGGAAGTTGGCGCTTTCAAGGCGCAGCTCGGCGCGCTCGCGCCAGCCGGTGATCTTCTGGCCCTTGCTGTCATAGACCGGGTAGCTGTTGCGGCTGCCCTGGCTGATCTTCACGTCCTTGACCTGGCGCGACTGCTGCACGGCCTTGTTCATGGTTTCGGTGATCTGCTTGGCGAGCTTGCCCGGGTCGGTGTTCTGCGCTTCGCTGTACAGGGTCACGACCATCAGGTCACGCGCCACTTCCTTGCTGACTTCGGCACGCAGCGATACCTGGTTGTAACGCGGTTCATCGGCAGCCAGCACCGGCAGGCTGGCGAGCAGGCCGCAAGACAGGACAAGGGCGGCGCCGCGACGAGGGATTTGCATGTGGTACTCCTTGGCAATAAAAGGCGTGGGGTCTGGTCATCCATTCCACGCATGGCCCATGTGACCGGCAACAGTGTAGTGGGTTCAAAAGTGCCATCATGAACCTGTGACAAAGTGTGGCGCTTTGCCGCATCGCTGCAGCGAGGCGCCCGGCTTCGGTATACTCCAGCCGATTTTTCTGGAGCACTCATCAGGAGAGCTCATGCTCGCCGCCGAACAACCGCTGTCTGCTACCCGCCAGAACCTCTGGCGCCTGACCGTCATTCGGGTCCTGGTCCTGGCTGCCCAGGCAGGCTCCGTGGGCGTTGCCTACTGGACCGAACTGCTGCCTTTACCTTGGCTGTCGCTGGCTGGCACCTTGGCCTTGTCCTCGCTGCTGTGCGCCTTCACGGCCCTGCGCCTGCGCCTGTCGCTGCCGGTCACCGAAATGGAATATGCCCTGCAGCTGGCCTGCGACCTGCTGATCCACAGTGCCTTGCTGTATTACTCCGGTGGCTCGACCAACCCGTTCGTGTCGTATTACCTGGTACCGCTGGCGATTGCTGCGGTGACTTTGCCGTGGCTGTATTCGCTGATTCTTTCGGGCATTGCCCTGACGGCCTACAGCCTGCTGCTGGTACAGTTCTACCCGCTCGAAGGCCTGCCGATGGCGCGGGACAAGATGCAGGTGTACGGCATGTGGCTCAGTATTGCCCTGGCCGCGGCGGTGATCACCTTCTTTGCTGCGCGCATGGCCGAAGAGCTGCGCCGCCAGGAGCAACTGCGTTCCGAGCGCAGGGAAGAAAGCCTGCGAGACGAGCAGCTACTGGCCGTGGCCACCCAGGCCGCTGGCGCCGCCCATGAACTGGGCACGCCGTTGGCGACCATGAGCGTGCTACTGAATGAAATGCGCCAAGACCACGCTGACCCGTTGCTGCAAGAAGACCTGCAGATCCTTCAGGACCAGGTAAAACTGTGTAAAGAGACTTTGCAGCAGCTGGTGCGCGCCGCCGAAGCCAACCGCCGCCTGGCGATCGTGGAGCAGGACGTGACTGCCTGGCTGGACGAGGCGCTGAACCGCTGGCACCTGATGCGCCCGGAAGCCAGTTACCGCTTCCAGCGCCTGCGCGACGGCAAAGTGCCGCGCCTGACGCCGCCACCGGACCTGACCCAGGCGTTGCTGAACCTGTTGAACAATGCCGCCGATGCCTGCCCCGATGACCTGGAAGTGCGCCTGGACTGGGATGCCCACGACATCGTCATCAGCATCCGCGACCACGGCCCGGGCGTGCCGCCGGCCATTGCCGAAGCCATCGGCAAACCCTTCATTACCACCAAGGGCAAAGGCTTCGGCCTTGGCCTGTTCTTGAGCAAGGCCAGCGTGACCCGTGCGGGCGGTTCGGTGAAACTCTATAGTCATGAACAGGGTGGCACCCTGACCGAACTGCGCCTGCCCTATGGCAAGCGAGGAGATGAATGATGAGCGAAGAAAACCAGGTCGAAAGCGAAGAGCTGCCGCACCTGCTGCTGGTGGACGACGATGCCACCTTCACCCGGGTCATGGCCCGAGCCATGAGCCGCCGCGGTTTCCGCGTGAGCACTGCCAGTTCTGCCGAGGAGGGCTTGATCCTGGCCCAGCAGGACCTGCCGGACTACGCCACGCTGGACCTGAAGATGGACGGCGACTCGGGCCTGGTGCTGCTGCCCAAGCTGCTGGAGCTGGACCCGGAAATGCGCGTGGTGATCCTGACCGGTTACTCGAGTATTGCCACGGCGGTGGAGGCGGTGAAGCGGGGCGCCTGCAACTACCTGTGCAAACCGGCCGACGCCGATGACGTGTTGGCGGCGCTGTTGTCGGAGCACACCGACCTGGATACCCTGGTGCCAGAAAACCCGATGTCGGTCGACCGCCTGCAGTGGGAGCATATCCAGCGCGTATTGAATGAGCACGAGGGCAACATCTCGGCCACTGCACGGGCGCTGGGCATGCACCGGCGTACCTTGCAGCGCAAATTGCAGAAGCGGCCGGTTCGGCGCTGATTCTTGCAGGGCCTGTACCGGCCTCTTGGCGGGCACGCCCGCGAAGACGCCGGTACAGGCATTGGATAATCTCAAAGACAATTCCTTTTATCGCGCTCGATCCCCGCAAATCCCAGCCGTTGGCGTATCATTAGCCCCCTAACGGCAACCCCCCTCCAGGATCGCTTGCGCATGCTCGCCCTTCTTATCCAGACGCTGAACATCACGGCACCGGTCTTCGCCATGCTGTTCATGGGCGTACTGCTCAAACGCATCCATCTGATCGATGACAACTTCAACCGCGTCGCCTCGCAACTGGTGTTCAACGTCTGCATGCCGGCGCTGCTGTTCCTCGGCATCTACCACGCCGACCTGGCCTCAGCGGTAAAACCGGGTGTCATCCTCTACTTCATCGTCGCCACTCTGGTCGGTTTCGCCATCGCCTGGGGCCTGGCCATCTGGCGCAGCCCGCTGGCAGAGCGAGGCATCTATACCCAGGGCGCGTTTCGCGGCAACAACGGCGTGATCGGCTTGGCCTTGGCCGCCAGCCTGTACGGTGACTATGGTATCTCCTTGGGGGCGGTGCTCGCCGGCCTGGTCATCCTCATGTACAACTCGCTGTCGGCAGTGGTACTGGCGGTGTACAGCCCGGACCTCAAGTCCGACCCGTGGAGCATCTGCAAGAGCATTTTCAGCAACCCGTTGATCATCAGCGTTTTGGTCGCCACGCCCATGGCCTACGGCCAGGTGCCGCTGCCCAACTGGCTGCTGACCTCGGGCGATTACCTGGCGCAGATGACCCTGCCGCTGGCGCTCATCTGCATTGGCGGCACACTGTCGCTGGCGGCGTTGCGCGACAGTGGCAGGCTGGCCATCGATGCCAGCCTGGTGAAGATGGTCTGGCTGCCACTGCTCGGTACCCTCGGTGCATGGTTGTGCGGTTTCCGGGGGGCGGAGCTGGGTATCCTGTTCCTGTACATCGGCAGCCCGACCGCAGCCGCCAGCTATGTGATGGCGCGAGCGGCCAATGGTAACCATGAGCTGGCAGCGTCGATCATCGTGATTACCACGCTAATGGCGGCGATCACCACCAATATCGGCATTTTCATCTTGCAGTGGGGCGGATGGATCTAGATCCTTGACTGCAAACAACACAAAAACACAGCCTCACTGAGCTAAAGGACACTTCATGCAAGACCAGAGCACGCCCGAGCGGTTACAGCGCGGGCTGAAGAATCGCCATATCCAGCTGATCGCGCTGGGCGGGGCCATCGGCACCGGTTTGTTCCTGGGCATCGCCCAGACCATCCAGCTGGCAGGCCCTTCCGTCCTGCTGGGCTATGCCATCGCCGGCCTGATGGCTTTCCTGATCATGCGCCAGTTGGGCGAAATGGTGGTGGAAGAGCCGGTCGCCGGCAGCTTCAGTCACTTCGCCCACCAGTACTGGAGCGAGTTCGCCGGCTTCGTGTCGGGCTGGAACTACTGGGTGGTGTACGTGCTGGTCGGCATGGCCGAGCTGACTGCGGTGGGCATCTACGTGCAGTACTGGTGGCCAGAGTTCCCGACCTGGGCCACGGCAGCGATCTTCTTCGTGGTGATCAACCTCATCAACCTGACCCAGGTAAAAGTCTACGGCGAGATGGAGTTCTGGTTCGCCCTGGTCAAGGTGGTCGCCATCGTCAGCATGATCGGCTTTGGCGCCTGGCTGTTGAGCAGCGGCCATGGCGGCCCGGATGCCAGCGTGGCCAACCTGTGGCAATACGGCGGCTTCTTTCCTAACGGTGTCACTGGCCTGGTGATGGCGCTGGCGGTGATCATGTTCTCGTTCGGTGGCCTGGAGCTGGTGGGTATCACCGCTGCCGAGGCTGACAACCCTCGCCAGAGCATTCCCAAGGCCACCAACCAGGTGGTTTACCGCATCCTGATCTTCTACATCGGTGCCCTGGCGGTGCTGCTGTCGCTGTACCCGTGGCAGAAGGTGGTGCAGGGCGGCAGCCCGTTCGTGATGATCTTCCACGAGCTGGACAGCGACCTGGTAGCGACCATCCTCAACATCGTGGTGCTGACGGCCGCGCTGTCGGTCTACAACAGCTGTGTGTATGCCAACAGCCGCATGCTGTTCGGCCTGGCCAGCCAGGGTGACGCGCCGCGTCAATTGCTGAAAGTGAGCCGCAGCGGTGTGCCGCTGACTGCATTGGGTGTTTCGGCCTTTGCGACCGGCCTGTGCGTGGTGATCAACTACCTGATGCCGGGTGAGGCCTTTGGCTTGCTGATGGCCCTGGCGGTGTCGGCATTGGTCATCAACTGGGCGAGCATCAGTATTACCCACCTGAAATTCCGAAAGGCCAAGCTGTCCGCCGGCATTACCCCATTCTACAAGAGCTGGGGGCACCCGTTGACCAACTACCTGTGCCTGGCGTTCATCGTGCTGATTCTGGTGGTGATGTACCTGACGCCGCCGATCCGCATCTCGGTGATGCTGATCCCGGGGTGGATCCTGGTGCTGTGGGTGGCCTTCAAGATGAAGAAGGCTCGCCAAGCCAGGTAAGACAGTGCCGGCCTCTTGGCGGGTTTGCCCGCGAAGAGGCCGGTACAGGCAACTACTGATAGCTGTCGATCACTTCCTGTGCCGCCCTGAAGGCATCAATTGCCGCCGGCACTCCCGCATACACTGCGCAATGCAGCAATGCCTCGCGAATCTCCTCCACCGTACAGCCATTGTTCAATGCCCCGCGCACATGCCCCTTGAGCTCTTGCGGGCACTTGAGTGCCGTCAGCGTGGCCAGGGTAATCAGGCTGCGGGTCTTCAGTGGTAGCCCCGCGCGGGCCCATACGCTGCCCCAGGCATGTTCATTGACAAAGTCCTGTAGCGGCTGGGTAAAGTCGGTGGCATTGCCCAGTGCGCGGTCGACGAATGCATCGCCCATTACCTGGCGGCGAATCTGTTCGCCGGTCTTGTTGCTATCAGCCATGTTGTTTTCCTTAGTGTTGGCGGCGCCAGGCGCGCACGGTGGTGAACAGCAACACCATGGCGAGTACCGGCAGTACATAGAACAGCATCAAATGCTCAAGACGACCAGCCAGCGGCATGCCCATGGTAAAGGCCGCTACGTGCAGGCCATAAGCCAGGTACAGGCAAAGGAATACCAGGCCTTCGGCACGGGTGACGCGATAGCCGGA
Source organism: Pseudomonas sp. URIL14HWK12:I5 (assembly GCF_900176445.1). NCBI lineage: Bacteria > Pseudomonadati > Pseudomonadota > Gammaproteobacteria > Pseudomonadales > Pseudomonadaceae > Pseudomonas > Pseudomonas sp. URIL14HWK12:I5. Next base: position 236,033 of record NZ_FWXQ01000007.1, on the reverse strand, counting down.
ATAAAACACCGGCAGGCTCAGTGCCGCAACGCCAAGCATCACCGGCAGGTCGAAAGACAGCGCGTTGGGTGAGATCGACAGGGGCTCGGGCGTGACGAGTGCGGTCAGGCCCAATACAGCCAGCAGGTTCAACAGGTTGCTGCCGATCACTGTACCCACGGCAATTTCCCGTTCGCCGCGCAGGGCGGCAATCAGTGCGGCGGCCAGTTCAGGCAGGGAGGTGCAGATGGCGACAACGGTAAGGCCAATGATGCGCTCGGACAGGCCCAGGTCGGTGGCAACCTCCACAGCGGCCTCCAGCAGCAGGTGGCCCGCCAGGCTCAGCAAGCCAAGGCCGGCCAGCACCTGCAGCAGCGTGCCGGACCAGAAACGCCCGGCACCGGTTTTTGCGCTGTCCGGGGCAGGGTAGGTACGGGCATAGTGGCGTGACTGGTGCCAGAGCATCGCCAGGTAGCCGCCCAGACCCAGCAGCAACAGCCCTCCTTCAACCCGGCCCAAGTGGCCGTTGGCAGACAGCGCATAGACCAGGCCGCTGGCGATGATCATCAGCGGAATGTCCAGGCGCACCAGTTGGCGCGACACGCGCAGGGGAATGATCAGCGCGGCCAGGCCAAGAATGACCAGCACGTTGAAGATATTACTGCCGATTACGCTGCCCACCGCCACATCCGGCGCGCCCTGGTAGGCAGCCTGCAAGCTTACGGTAAGTTGTGGCGCGGTACTGCCGAAGGCCACCAGGCTCAGGCCGATGATCAGCGGGCGTACGTGAAGACGCTGGGCCAGGCGCAGCGCGGCGCGCACCAGCAACTCGGCGCCGCCCACCAGCAACACCAGGGCGATGCCCAGTTGCAGGAGGCTGAAGGTGGGTAGGGTAGCCAGGTCGAAAATGGTCGGACTCCTGTCGCGTCAGTCGCTAAGCCCTTGTACTCGCACGCGCGCTGTTCCGCTACGGAGCATGCCGATTTTTTCTGCGGCGGCGCGTGACAGGTCGATCAGCCGGCCGCGGGTATGTGGGCCACGGTCGTTGATGCGTACCACCACACTGCGCTGGTTGGCCAGGTTGGTCACCAGCACGCGGGTGCCGAAAGGCAGGCTGCGGTGGGCGGCGGTAAGGCCATGCTGGTTGAAGGGTTCGCCGCTGGCGGTGCGTTTGCCGTGGTGGCGTGAACCGTAATAGGAGGCGGTTCCGGTTTTGTCATAACCGCGTGGGTCGATGTCGTGGCTGGCGCAGCCGGCCAGGAAAGCGAAGAGGGCCAGGGTGCCGAGGGATCGTTTTAGCAAGTCAGGTGCTCTCCAGTGCGGCCATTCGCGGCTAAAGCCGCTCCTACAGGTACGGCGCAGCCCTTGAGAGCGGCGCCGTACCTGTAGGAGCGGCTTTAGCCGCGAACGAGGGCGAAGCCCTCGCAGCATTAAAGGGGTAAAACAATCACCCTTCGAGCTTGGCCTTGAGCAATTGGTTCACCTGCCCCGGGTTGGCTTTGCCTTTGGACGCTTTCATTGCCTGGCCAACGAAGAAGCCGAACATCTTGCCACGCTTGGCTTCATCGGCCGCGCGGTACTGTTCGACCTGCTCGGCATTGGCTGCCAGCATCTCGTCGAGCATCTTGTCGATCGCACCGGTGTCGGTGACCTGCTTCAGGCCTTTGCTCTCGATGATGCTGTCGGCGTCGCCTTCACCGGCAGCCATGGCCTCGAACACGGTCTTGGCAATTTTGCCGCTGATGGTGTTGTCGCGGATGCGCAGCAGCATGCCACCCAGTTGTGCGGCGCTGACGGGCGCCTGGTCGATTTCGACACCCAGCTTGTTCAGCAGGCTGCCCAGTTCGACCATGACCCAGTTGGCGGCCAGCTTGGCATCGCCACCGATCTTGACCACTTCTTCGAAGTAGTCGGCCTGTTCGCGGCTGGACGCCAGCACGTTGGCGTCGTAGGCCGACAGGCCGTACTGGCTCTGGAAGCGCTCGACCTTCTGCGGGGGCAGTTCCGGCAGGCCGGCGCGGACGGTTTCGAGGAAGCTGTCCTCGATGACCACCGGCAGCAGGTCCGGGTCGGGGAAGTAACGGTAGTCGTTGGCTTCCTCCTTGCTGCGCATGGAGCGGGTTTCGTCCTTGTTCGGGTCGTACAGGCGGGTTTCTTGCACCACCTTGCCGCCGTCTTCGATCAGGTCGATCTGGCGCTGGATTTCGCTGTTGATCGCGCGCTCGATGAAGCGGAACGAGTTGACGTTCTTGATCTCGCAGCGGGTGCCGAATTCGGCCTGGCCTTTCGGGCGGATCGACACGTTGCAGTCGCAACGCAGCGAGCCTTCGGCCATGTTGCCGTCGCAGATGCCCAGGTAGCGCACCAGTGCGTGGATGGCCTTGACGTAGGCCACGGCTTCCTTGGCGCTGCGCATGTCCGGCTCGGAGACGATTTCCAACAGTGGTGTGCCGGCACGGTTCAGGTCAATGCCGGTGGAGCCGCTGAAGTCTTCGTGCAGGCTCTTGCCGGCGTCTTCCTCAAGGTGCGCGCGGGTGACCCCGATGCGCTTGATGGTGCCGTCCTCCAAGGCGATGTCCAGGTGGCCCTTGCCGACGATCGGCAGGTCCATCTGGCTGATCTGGTAACCCTTGGGCAGGTCCGGGTAAAAGTAGTTCTTGCGCGCGAACACGTTGCGCTTGCCGATTTCGGCATCGATGGCCAGGCCGAACATGCACGCCATGCGCACGGCTTCCTGGTTCAGCACCGGCAGTACGCCAGGCATCCCTAAGTCAACCAGGCTGGCCTGGGTGTTCGGCTCGGAGCCAAAGGTGGTGGCGCTGCCGGAGAAGATCTTCGACTGGGTGGCGAGCTGAGTGTGGATTTCCAGCCCGATCACAACTTCCCATTGCATGTGTGAATTCCTCAGAAGCCGTTGGGGGCGCGGGTGTGCCAGTCGGTCACTTGCTGGTAGCGGTGCGCGACGTTGAGCAGGCGACCTTCCTGGAAGTACGGCGCCAGCAACTGCACGCCGACCGGCAGGCCGTCGACGAAGCCGGCCGGCATCGACAGGCCCGGCAGGCCCGCCAGGTTGGCGGTGATGGTGTAGACGTCTTCCAGGTAGGCGGCTACCGGGTCGCTGCTCTTGGCGCCAAGCTTCCAGGCCGGGTTTGGCGTGGTCGGGCCGAGGATCAGGTCGACGTCGTTGAAGGCGGCCATGAAGTCGTTCTTGATCAGGCGGCGGATTTGCTGCGCCTTCACGTAGTAGGCGTCGTAGTAGCCGGCCGACAGGGCGTAGGTACCAACCATGATACGGCGCTGTACTTCAACGCCGAAGCCTTCGCCACGGGAGCGCTTGTACAGGTCGGTGAGGTCCTTCGGTGCTTCGCAGCGGTAGCCGAAGCGCACGCCGTCGAAGCGCGACAGGTTGGAGGAGGCTTCAGCCGGAGCGATCACGTAGTAGGCCGGGATGGCGTGCTGCATGTTCGGCAGGCTGATTTCCTTGACCACGGCGCCGAGCTTTTCCAGCTCCTTGACGCTGGCCTGGACCAGGTCGGCGATGCGCGGGTCGAGGCCGGCGCCGAAGTATTCCTTCGGCAGGCCGATGCGCAGGCCCTGCAGCGAGCCGTTGAGGTTGGCGCTGTAGTCCGGCACCGGCTCTTCGATGCTGGTGGAGTCCTTGGCGTCGAAACCGGCCATGCCTTGCAGCAGCAGGGCGCAGTCCTCGGCAGTGCGGGCCAGCGGGCCACCCTGGTCGAGGCTGGAGGCGTAGGCGATCATGCCCCAGCGCGAAACGCGACCGTACGTCGGCTTGAGACCGGTGAGGTTGGTCAGTGCTGCCGGCTGGCGGATCGAGCCGCCGGTGTCGGTGCCGGTGGTGGCCGGCAGCAGGCGTGCAGCCACGGCAGCGGCCGAACCACCCGACGAGCCGCCCGGAACGTGTTCGAGGTTCCACGGGTTCTTCACCGCGCCGTAGTGGCTGGATTCGTTGGCCGACCCCATGGCGAATTCGTCCATGTTGGTCTTGCCCAGGGTGACCATACCGGCTTCGGCCAGCTTGGCGACCACGGTGGCGTCATACGGCGCCTTGAAGTTGTCGAGCATCTTCGAGCCGCAGCTGGTGCGCACGCCGTTGGTGCAGAACAGGTCCTTGTGGGCGATGGGGGCACCCAGCAGCGCGCCGGTTTCGCCAGCGGCGCGACGGGCGTCGGCGGCACGCGCCTGGCCCAGGGCCAGGTCTTCGGTGACGCTGATGAAGCTGTTGATCTGAGGGTCGAGCTGCTTGATGCGCGCCAGCAGGGCGCCGGTCAGCTCTTCGGAAGAAAACGACTTGTCGGCGAGTCCGCGGGCGATCTCGGCCAGGGTCAATTGATGCATGGCAGGCTCTATCCCTTACTCGATGACTTTGGGAACCAGGTACAGACCGCTTTCGGTCGATGGCGCGATTGCCTGGTAGGCATCACGCTGGTTGCTTTCGGTGACCTGGTCGGGGCGCAGGCGCTGGCTGGCCTCCAGGGGGTGGGCCAGGGGTTCGATGCCAGTGGTATCGACCGCTTGCATCTGGTCAACCAGCCCGAGAATGCTGTTCAGGGCGTCAGTAATGCGTGGCAGTTCGCCATCATTCAGGCCCAGGCGGGCCAAATGGGCGATCTTTTCCACGTCGCAGCGTTCAAGCGCCATGGGGATCTCCAGGGGAAACAAAGAACGGAATTTGGGTCCGCAGTGAGGAACATGTCAGCTTTCTGACGGTCTAACGGCCGCGAATTTCTGCTGGCGTGCTCGGAAAAACAGTCAATTTAACATATTGGCTCCTTGCCCAAAATCCCTGCCATTGTTAGAGTTTGCCGCACTTTTTTACCCACGCTTTCCCCAGGGTCACTTTCCCATGTTCAAGAAACTGCGTGGCATGTTTTCCAGCGATCTTTCCATCGACCTGGGTACTGCCAACACCCTTATTTACGTGCGTGAGCGCGGTATCGTCCTGAATGAGCCCTCGGTTGTTGCCATCCGTACCCATGGCAACCAGAAAAGCGTTGTCGCCGTCGGTACCGAAGCCAAACGCATGCTGGGCCGTACGCCTGGCAATATTGCTGCCATTCGTCCGATGAAGGACGGCGTCATCGCCGACTTCAGCGTGTGCGAAAAAATGTTGCAATATTTTATCAACAAGGTTCACGAGAACAGCTTCCTGCAGCCAAGCCCGCGTGTGCTGATCTGCGTGCCGTGCAAGTCGACCCAGGTAGAGCGCCGCGCCATTCGCGAGTCGGCCCTGGGGGCCGGTGCCCGTGAAGTGTTCCTGATCGAAGAACCCATGGCTGCCGCCATCGGTGCCGGCCTGCCGGTTGAGGAAGCCCGCGGTTCGATGGTCGTCGATATCGGTGGTGGTACCACTGAAATCGCCCTCATCTCGCTGAACGGCGTGGTTTATGCCGAATCCGTCCGCGTTGGCGGCGACCGCTTCGATGAAGCCATCGTCACCTACGTGCGCCGCAACTACGGCAGCCTGATCGGTGAGTCCACCGCGGAGCGCATCAAGCAGGAAATCGGTACTGCCTATCCGGGCGGCGAAGTGCGCGAAGTCGACGTGCGTGGCCGTAACCTGGCCGAGGGCGTACCGCGTGCCTTCACCCTGAACTCCAACGAAGTGCTCGAAGCGCTGCAGGAATCGCTGGCGACCATCGTCCAGGCGGTCAAGAGCGCCCTGGAGCAGTCGCCGCCCGAGCTGGCTTCGGACATCGCCGAGCGTGGCCTGGTGCTGACCGGTGGTGGCGCGCTGCTGCGTGACCTCGACAAGCTGCTGGCCCAGGAAACCGGCCTGCCGGTGATCGTCGCCGAAGACCCGCTGACCTGTGTCGCCCGTGGTGGCGGTCGCGCTCTGGAGATGATGGACAAGCACGCGATGGACCTGCTCTCCAGCGAGTGATCCCACTTGCTGTTCGCGAGCGCCCGGTTTACAGGTAGTACGCACAGTGCTACCTGTATGTGCTGGGCTGGCGCCCGTTCAGGGCGCCGTATCCGTCAACCCGCAACCAGGCTGGTGCGTTGTCCCATGTCCAATGACCTCCTGAGTCGTCCACGAGGAACGGCCCATTAAACCGCTTTTCTCCAAGGGCCCTTCGCTGGGCGTTCGCCTGCTCGTTCTGGTGGTGATGTCGGTCGCGTTGATGGTTGTCGACGCGCGTTTTGACGTGCTCAAACCCGTGCGCAGCCAGATGGGCGTGGTACTGATGGAGTCGTACTGGATCACCGACCTGCCGCAGCGTGCGTGGCAAGGTGTGGCCGGCCAGTTCGGCAGCCGCAACGAACTGATCGCCGAAAACGAAAAGCTCAAGACCGAGGCCCTGCTGCTGCAGGGGCGCCTGCAGAAGCTGGCGGCCCTGACCGAGCAGAACGTGCGCCTGCGCGAGTTGCTGAACTCTTCGGCGCTGGTCAACGAAAAGGTCGAAGTGGCCGAGCTGATCGGTGTCGACCCCAACCCGTTCACCCACCGCATCCTGATCAACAAGGGCGAGCGTGACGGCGTGTTCCTCGGCCAGCCGGTGCTTGATGCCCGGGGCCTGATGGGCCAGGTGGTCGAACTGATGCCTTACACCTCGCGGGTGCTGCTGCTGACCGACACTACCCACAGCATTCCGGTGCAGGTCAACCGTAACGGCCTGCGCGCCATTGCCAGCGGCACGGGCAACCCGGAGCGCCTGGAACTGCGCCATGTGGCCGATACCGCCGACATCAAGGAAGGCGACCTGCTGGTCAGCTCCGGCATGGGTCAGCGTTTCCCGGCAGGTTACCCGGTGGCCACGGTCAACGAAGTGATTCACGATTCCGGCCAGCCGTTCGCCATCGTGCGCGCCATCCCCACCGCCGCGCTCAATCGCAGCCGCTACATGCTGCTGGTGTTCAGTGACCGGCGTACCCCGGAACAGCGTGCTACCGATGCAGCTATCGCCCAGGAAGAAGCTGACCGTAAGGGCGCCTCGGCCCCTGGCCAGCCGGTAAGCCCGGGCGAGCAGGGCGTGCCAGCCAGCACCGCGCCCGTTGTACCGGCCACGACGGCCGTACCCGCTGCGCCGGCCGCTCAGCCAACAGCTCCGGCTGCTGCCCCTGCCACGCCGGCTGCCGCGCCTGCCGCACCCGCTCACACCCGGAGGCAATGATGCCTGCATCGCGCCGCAACAACGGCTGGGTCATCTGGCTGACTTTTGCTATCGGCCTGCTGCTCAGCGTCTCGCCCATGCCGCAGTTCATGGAAGTGTTCCGGCCCATGTGGCTGGCCTTGCTGGTGTCGTTCTGGACCCTGGCCGTGCCGAACAAGGTTGGCATGACCACGGCGTTCGTGCTGGGCTTGGCCGAAGATGTGCTGTATGGCACCTTGCTGGGGCAGAACGCACTTATCCTGACCCTCATCACCTTCCTGGTGCTGTCGCTGCAACAGCGCTTGCGCATGTTCCCCATGTGGCAGCAGAGCCTGGTCATCCTGGTGATCTTCGGCATCGCCCAGTTGATCCAACTGTGGCTCAGCGCACTGACCGGTAATCGCCTGCCTACCCTGGCGCTGGTCTGGTCGGCGGTCATCAGTGCCTTGCTCTGGCCTTGGATCAGCTTTGCCCTGCGCGACCTGCGCCGACGCTTGCATATCAACTGACGGCGACGTCGACACTGACAGGGAGATGTCTGCATGAACCCGCTATACCTGGCCTCCGGCTCGCCCCGTCGTCGTGAACTGCTGACCCAGATCGGTGTGCCGTTCAGCGTCGTCAGTGCCCCCATCGATGAAACCCCGCTGCCCGACGAAAGCGCCCCGGCCTACGTCGAACGCCTGGCCCGGGCCAAGGCTGCCGCCGGCCTGGCCAGTGTCGAGGGAACGGCTGTCGTCCTGGGCGCAGACACCGCCGTGGTGCTCGATGGTCGTATTCTCGGCAAGCCGGAAAGCCGCGAAGATGCCTTGGCCATGCTGGCCGACCTGTCAGGCCGCGAGCATCAGGTACTGACCGCCGTCGCCCTCACCGATGGCCAGCGCGTTCAAAGCCTGTGCGTCACCAGCCAGGTGCGCTTCCGTGCGATCAGCGACGATGAAGCGCAGCGCTACTGGGCCAGCGGCGAACCGGCGGACAAGGCGGGTGGCTACGCCATCCAGGGCCTGGGCGCGGTGTTCGTCACTGGCCTGTCCGGCAGCTACTCGGCGGTGGTCGGCCTGCCCCTCAGCGAAACGGCCGATTTGCTTGGCCAGTTCGGCGTTGCCTGCTGGCAATCGCCGGCGCATACGCCAGAGGTAACAAACCTGCGGTAGCCAGCAATGCATACGCCATCCATCATTACAAAAGACCTTTGACGAGAGCCGGCCATGAGTGAAGAGATCCTGATCAACATCACCCCGATGGAGTCACGCGTGGCGGTGGTGGAAAACGGGGTACTGCAGGAGGTGCACGTCGAGCGCACCCAGCGCCGTGGCATTGTTGGCAATATCTACAAGGGCAAGGTGGTGCGCGTGCTGCCAGGCATGCAGGCGGCCTTCGTCGACATCGGCCTGGAGCGCGCAGCGTTCATCCATGCCTCGGAAATTTCCCAGCGCGAAGGCTCGGCGGTAGAGAACATCACCGCCCTGGTCCACGAAGGCCAGGCCTTGGTAGTGCAGGTGACCAAGGACCCGATCGGCACCAAGGGTGCGCGCCTGACCACCCAGTTGTCGATCCCTTCGCGCTACCTGGTGTACATGCCCCGCAGCAGCCATGTTGGCATATCGCTGAAGATCGAAGACGAAGCCGAGCGTGATCGCCTCAAGCAGGTGGTCAGCGGCTGCATGGAAAGCGAAAACATCAAAGATGCCGGTGGCTTTATCCTGCGCACCGCCGCTGAAGGCGCACGCGCTGAAGAAATTCTGCAGGACATCCGCTACCTGCGTCGCCTGTGGGAGCAGATTGGCACCCAGATCAAGACCTGCGGCGCGCCCACGGTTATCTACGAAGACCTGGGCCTGGCCCTGCGCACGCTGCGCGACCTGGTCAACCCGAAGATCGAGAAGATCCGTATCGACTCGCGGGAAACCTTCCAGAAAACCACGCAGTTCGTTGGCGAGCTGATGCCGGAAATCGCCGACCGCCTCGAGCACTATCCGGGCGAGCGCCCCATCTTCGACCTGTACGGCGTTGAAGACGAGATCCAGCGTGCGCTGGAGCGCAAGGTGCCGCTCAAGTCGGGTGGCTACCTGGTGGTCGACCCGGCCGAAGCGATGACCACCATCGATGTGAACACCGGCGCGTTCGTCGGCCATCGCAACCTGGAAGAGACCATCTTCAAGACCAACCTGGAAGCCGCCACTGCCATTGCCCGGCAACTGCGCCTGCGCAATATAGGCGGCATTATCATCATCGACTTCATCGACATGGAAGATGAAGAGCACCAGCGCCAGGTGCTGCGCACCCTGGAAAAACAGCTGGAGCGCGATCACGCCAAGACCAACATCATCGGTATTACCGAGCTGGGCCTGGTGCAGATGACCCGCAAGCGCACCCGTGAAAGCCTGGAGCAGGTGCTGTGTGAGCCGTGCCTGGCCTGCCAGGGGCGCGGCAAGCTGAAAACCCCCGAGACCATTTGTTACGAGATCTTCCGAGAGATCCTGCGTGAGGCCCGAGCCTATCAGGCTGAGGGCTACCGTGTACTGGCCAACCAGAAGGTGGTCGACCGCCTGCTGGATGAAGAGTCTGGCAACGTCGCTGAGCTGGAGGCTTTCATCGGTCGAACCATTCGCTTCCAGGTTGAGTCGATGTATTCGCAGGAACAATACGACGTGGTGCTGCTCTGAGGCTTTCCAGAACACGCCGCAGGATGGTCGGGCTGGCAAAACTGCCGCTACCAGCCATCATGGATAAACGACTTGGAGGGCCATGGCCATGGGACGTCTGACCCGCGTTCTTGTCGCCTTGACCCGCTGGGGGCTGGGCTTATGCGCCCTGTTGGCGGTGTTGGTGGCGCTGTATGTCAGCCTCGGGCGCGAACTGGTGCCGCTGGTGGCCGAGTACCGCGCCGATGTGGAAAGCAAGGCCGAGCAGGCGCTGGGCCTGCCGGTGCATGTCGGTGCCCTCGAGGGCCGCTGGAGCGGGCTGGCTCCGGTGCTGCGGGTGCGCGACCTGCAACTGGGCGAAGGCGCTACGGCGTTGCGCCTGGATGACGTGAAGGTGGTGCCTGATGTCTGGGCCAGCCTTACCGCCCGTGAAGTGCGCCTGGCGCGTATTCAGCTGGGCGGCCTGCAACTGATCTTGCGCGAGAACGAGCAGGGCGCCTGGAACCTCGAAGGCCTGCCGAAAAAAGACGATGCACCACTCGACCCCGCCGACCTGCTGCAGCGCCTGCGTCAATTGGGCCGCGTCGATGTGTTCGACAGCCAAGTCACCTTGCACCCCTGGCAGCGTGACCCGCTCACCCTTACCTATGTCAGCGCCGGCCTGCAGGCGGGTGCTTCGCGGCAAGTGCTGGAGTTGCGCGCCACCTTGCCTGATGGCCAGCCTCTGTCGCTGAACCTGCAAAGCCGTGTGTCAGCCAAGGCCTGGCGTGATGGCCAGGTGGAGGCCTACCTGAGCCTGCCGCAAAGTGACTGGGCGCGCTGGTTGCCACCACGCCTGCTCGGTGAGTGGCAAGCTGACGTGTTGCGGGCGGGTGGGGAGTTCTGGGTCGATTGGCGAAAAGGGCAGTTGCAGCAGGCTGTGGTGCGGCTTAATGCGCCTGAACTGCGGGGTGCCTATACCGGGCGCAAAGCTGCCACGCTGAGCAACCTGGCCCTGGGCGCCTGGTTCCAGCGCCGGGATCAAGGCTTCGATGTGGTGGTCGACTCCCTGGCCATGGACATCGACAAGGCCCGCTGGGAGTCGCACTTGCAGTTGCAGCAGCGCCCGGGCGAGAACGCAGCCGATGAAAACTGGCGGGTGCAGGCCGACCGGCTCGATCTCACGCCTTTGACCCCGCTGATCGATGCTTTGGCGCCGTTGCCTGACAAAGTCATGGCCGTGGTCGATGGCCTGAAAGTCACCGGCGCGCTGCGCAATGTGCGGTTGGAGGCCCGGCCGAAAGCCGAGGGCGACAAACGCCTGCAGTTCGAGGCCAACCTGGAAAAGGTCGGTTTCGATGCCTATCACAATGCCCCGGCTGCCGGTAACGTCAGCGGCAGCATCAGCGGTGACCTGGGCCATGGTGAGCTGCGGTTGGATACCGAGGCGTTCATGCTGCATCTGTACCCGATCTTCGCCAAGCCCTGGCACTACCAGAAGGCCAATGCACGCCTGACCTGGGCCTTGGACAAAGACGGTTTCACCCTGATTGCGCCGTACCTCAAGGTGCTGGGCGAAGAGGGCAAGATCGCCGGTGATTTCCTGATTCGCCTGTTGTTCGAGGAAGGCCGCGAGGACTACATGGACCTGCGCGTCGGCCTGACCGAAGGCGATGGGCGCTATACCGCCAAGTACTTGCCCGAAGTGCTCAGCCCGGCCCTCGACGAGTGGTTGCGCAGCGCCATCGTCAAGGGCACGGTGGATGAAGGCTACTTCCAGTACCAGGGCTCGCTTAATCATGGCGCGGCTCCTGAAGCACGCAGTATCAGCCTGTTCTTCAAGGTGCGCGATGCCGCCCTGGACTTCCAGCCTGGCTGGCCGCAGGTGCAGCACGTGGATGGCGATGTGTTCATCGAGGACAGCGGCGTGCGCATCAAGGCCCAACGCGGCGTGCTGCTCGACACCAAGGTCAGCGATGTGACGGTCGATATACCGCATGTCGACGGTGATCAGCACAGCCACCTGTACCTGGATGGAGACTTCGACGGCACCCTGGGCGATGGGCTGAAGATTCTCAAGGAAGCGCCAATCGGTACCGGTGAGATTTTCGCCGGCTGGGAGGGTGAAGGGCCGCTGAAGGGCAAGGTCAAGCTCGATATCCCCTTGGCCCATGGGCCGCGACCGAAAGTACAGGTGGACTTCGCCACCAACGATGCGCGCCTGAAAGTCGCCCCGCCGAGCCTGGAGTTGAACCGCCTGAAGGGTGATTTCAGCTTTGATTTCGACAAAGGCCTGAGCGGCAAGGGCATCAGCCTGCAAGCCTTCGGCAAGCCGGTAACGGCGCAAATCACTGCTGAAGGCCAGGCTGGCCAGATGCAGACCCGCATTAATGCCAATGGCCAGGTGTCGCTCAAGGCGTTGACCGAGTGGCTGCAGTTCAAGCAGGCCCTGCCGGCCTCCGGCGACTTGCCTTACCAGCTACAGGTCAGCCTGGGTAGCCGGGAAAACAGCCTGAGCGTCACCTCCAACCTCAAGGGCCTGGCGATCGACCTGCCGGCACCGTTCGGCAAAACGGTGGCGGATACCCGCGACAGCCGTTTCAGTATGAGCCTGCAGGGGCCGGAGCGTCGCTTCGATGCTGTCTACACCGACCTTGCCCGCTTTGCCTATGCCGCGCCGGCCAACGCACTGGCTCAGGGGCGCGGTGAGTTGCTGCTCGGCGCCGGTAACGCTCAACTGCCGGCCGGTCAAGGCCTGCGGGTACGTGGCCGCCTGGAGGCTTTGGACCTGGCACCTTGGCAAGAGCAGGCAGCGCGCCTGGCGGGCGACGACCCCGGTGGCAGCGCGCGGCAAAACCTGCAAAGCGTAGACCTGAGCATTGGCCAGTTGAAAGCCTTTGGCATGGACCTGAATCAGGCAGTGGTGAGGCTGGCACGAGGCGGCCAGGCTTGGGACCTGCGCCTTGACAGCAAGGAAGTGATAGGTAACGCACGCGTGCCGGATGCCAAAGGTTCGCCCATGGTGGTGCGTATGCAAACCTTGCGCTTGCCGGCGGCCGACCCGGCCCAGGCGCAAGCTGAGGATGGCCCCGATCCGCTGGCCTCGTTCGACCCGCGCAAGGTCCCGGCGCTGGACCTGAGCATCGACAAGCTGTACCGCGGCGACGACTTGTTCGGCAGTGCATCGATCAAGTTGCGACCCACCGCGCGTGGTGTTAGCGCCAGTGATATCGACCTCGACTTCAAAGGCCTGCGTATCGACGGCGGCGGTGGCTGGGAAGGCGAAACGGGTAAGACCAGCAGCTGGTACAAAGGGCGCCTGGACGGCAAGAACCTGGCCGATGTACTCAAGGCCTGGGGCTTTGCCCCGACCGTGACCAGCCGCGATTTCCGCCTGGATGTGGATGGCCGCTGGCCGGGTTCGCCGGCTGCGGTCGGGCTGGAGCGCTTCTCGGGCAGCATGGACGCGGCACTGCGTACCGGCCAGTTCGTCGAGGTTGAAGGCAGCGCCCAGGCGTTGCGGGTATTCGGCCTGCTCAACTTCAACTCCATTGGCCGACGCCTGCGTCTGGACTTCTCCGACCTGTTCGAGAAAGGCCTGGCCTATGACCGGGTCAAGGGCCTGCTGGTGGCCAGTGACGGGGTGTATGTGACCCGCGAGCCCATCAGCGTGACCGGCCCGTCGAGCAATTTCGAGCTGGATGGGACCCTGGACATGGTGCGCGACCGGATTGATGCCAACCTGCAGGTCAGCCTGCCGGTGACCAACAACCTGCCGCTGGCGGCACTGATTGTCGGCGCGCCGGCCGTAGGTGGCGCCTTGTTCCTGGTCGATCGGTTGATCGGTGACCGTGTTTCGCGCTTTGCCAGTGTGCACTACCGTGTCGAAGGACCGGTTAAAGAGCCTAGAATCACCTTTGTGAAACCTTTCGAGAAATCCCGCTAGGAGTGCCCATGAAGGCAGCGGTAATCCAGATGGTCAGCCAGGACGATGTGCTGGCCAACCTGCAACGTGCCGGTGCCCTGTTGGAGCAGGCCGCGATGGGCGGCGCACGGCTGGCCGTGCTGCCAGAAAATTTCGCTGCCATGGGCCGTAAGGATGCCGCTGCCATCGGCCGTGCCGAAGCGTTGGGTGAAGGGCCGATCCTGCCATGGTTGAAACGCACCGCCCGTGACCTCAAGTTATGGATTGTTGCCGGTACCTTGCCCTTGCCACCGGTCGGCCAGCCCGAGGCCAAGGCCCATGCCTGCTCGCTGTTGATCGATGAACACGGCGAGATCGCGGCACGTTATGACAAGCTGCACCTGTTTGACGTGGATGTTGTCGACAACCGTGGCCGTTACCGTGAGTCGGACGACTACGCCCATGGTGCTCAGGTGGTGGTGGCTGACACGCCGGTCGGGCGGTTGGGGTTGAGCGTGTGCTACGACTTGCGCTTCCCCGAGCTGTACAGCGCACTGCGTGCTGCCGGCGCGGAGCTGATCACTGCGCCGGCTGCCTTTACGGCAGTGACAGGCGCGGCCCATTGGGAGGTACTGGTACGCGCCCGAGCCATCGAGACCCAGTGCTACCTGCTGGCTGCGGCGCAGGGAGGCACCCACCCAGGCCCACGGGAAACCCATGGGCATGCGGCGATTGTCGACCCTTGGGGGCGCATCGTTGCAGAACAGGCGCAAGGCGAAGCGGTACTTCTTGCCGAGCGCGACATTGAAGAACAAGCGTCCATTCGGGCGCGCATGCCGGTGGTATCGCACCGGCGCTTTTTCTCGCAGGGCGCGTTGCGGCCTGCGCACACCGCGGAGTGACTATGAGCCAGATGTTATCCACCGTCAGTGAGCAGCTCCTGGCCCCAGGCGGCTTGACCCTGGACAGCCTGCAGAGCGTGCTGGGTGAGTTGGCTGGCCCCGGCATCGACGCCGCCGACCTGTATTTCCAGGGCCAGATCTCGGAAACCTGGGCCCTGGAAGACGGCATCGTCAAAGAGGGCAGTTTCAACCTCGACCAGGGCGTGGGCGTGCGTGCCCAGTCCGGTGAAAAGACCGGGTTCGCCTACAGCAATGCAATCAACCTCGAGGCGCTGACCTCGGCGGCGCGCGCCGCCCGTTCCATTTCCCGTGCCGGTCAAAACGGTACGGTGCAGGCCTTCCGCAGCCAGGACGTCACGGCCCTGTATGCGGCGGACAACCCGCTGGATGTACTGAGCCGTGCCGAAAAGGTCGAGCTGCTCAAGCGTGTCGATGCCGCCACCCGTGCCCTGGACCCGCGAATTCAGCAGGTCAGTGTGAGCATGGCCGGGGTTTGGGAGCGTATCCTGATTGCGGCGGCCGATGGCAGCCTGGCTGCCGACGTGCGTCCGCTGGTGCGCTTCAACGTCAGCGTCATCGTCGAGCAGAACGGCCGCCGCGAGCGCGGCGGGCAGGGCGGTGGCGGGCGTACCGACTACCGCTTCTTCACTGAAGAGCGCGTGATGGGCTATGCCCGTGAAGCGCTGCGTCAGGCCCTGGTGAACCTGGAAGCGATTCCGGCTCCGGCCGGTACCTTGCCGGTGGTGTTAGGTTCGGGGTGGTCGGGTGTGCTGTTGCACGAGGCTGTCGGCCATGGCCTGGAAGGTGACTTCAACCGCAAGGGCAGTTCGGCTTTCAGCGGCCGTATCGGCGAGAAAGTGGCATCGAGCCTGTGCACCATCGTTGACGATGGCACGCTTGAGGGCCGCCGTGGTTCGCTGAGCGTCGATGACGAAGGTACCCCGACCGAGTGCACCACGTTGATCGAGAACGGGGTGCTCAAGGGTTACATGCAGGACAAGCTGAACGCACGCCTGATGGGCATGGCGGTGACCGGCAACGGGCGCCGCGAATCCTACGCACACCTGCCGATGCCACGCATGACCAATACCTACATGCGGGCTGGCGAAAGCGACCCGCAGGAAATCATCGCATCGGTGAAAAAAGGGATCTACTGCGCCAATCTGGGCGGCGGCCAGGTGGACATCACCAGCGGCAAATTCGTGTTCTCGACCAGTGAGGCCTACCTGATCGAAGACGGCAAGATTACTGCACCTGTGAAAGGCGCAACCCTGATCGGCAATGGTCCTGAGGCGATGAGCCGGGTGTCGATGGTCGGTAACGACCTGGCGCTGGACAGCGGAGTGGGCACATGCGGCAAGGACGGGCAGTCGGTGCCGGTGGGGGTAGGGCAGCCTACCTTGAAGCTGGATGCGATTACCGTGGGCGGTACCGGGGCGTGATGGCTTTTGGGGGCCGCAAAGCGGCCCCCAAGGGTTCAGCGCAACCCGCGCTGCAACTCGTCGAGGTCGCGGATGTACTTGAACACCTTGCGCGCAGCGGCAGGTGGCTTGTTCCGGGCCTTTTCGTGTTGAGCATGGCGCACCAGCGAACGCATTTGCTGGCGATCGGTTTCGGGGTACTCGTTGACGAAACGCTCGAGGTCTTCGTCGTTACCGTCGATCAGCCGGTCACGCCAGCGCTCCAGGTTGTGGAATCGCTCGTTGTACTGGCGAGTCGAGCTGTCCATCTGTTCGAGCAAGGCGTGGATGGCATCCAGGTCCTGTACGCGCATCAGCTTGCCGACGAACGACATGTGGCGCTTACGGGCGCCATGAGCGGTGTGCTTGCTGGCTTCAGCCAGTGCTTTGCGCAGCTCGTCGGTCAACGGCAGGCGTGCCAGGGTATCGGCCTTGAGCGTGGTCAGGCGCTCGCCAAGTTCGACCAGCGCATGCAGTTCGCGCTTGATCTGGGTTTTGCTTTTTTCGCCGTCGAAGGCGTCGTCGTTTGAATCAACCATGGTGGCAGTCCGCTAGAAATCGCCGCCATGATAACCAGTCGGGGGCCGCTTGTCCGGCCCGGTCGTAGAATGACCCTCGCCGAACGCAGAATTTGAGTGGAGAGAACCATGAGTGCAGTCCAGAGCGTAGGTCCGAAAGACCTGCCAGCATTGCAGGAGCAGGTCGAGGCAATCATCGCCGAGGCTCGCCGCCAAGGGGCCAGTGCCTGCGAAGTGGCCGTGTCGCTGGAGCAGGGCCTGTCCACCACGGTACGCCAGCGTGAGGTCGAGACCGTTGAGTTCAATCGCGACCAGGGCTTTGGCATTACCCTCTACGTTGGCCAGCGCAAAGGTTCGGCCAGCACTTCGGCCAGTGGCCCGGACGCGATCCGCGAAACCGTCGCTGCGGCGTTGGCCATTGCCAAGCATACTTCCGAGGACGAATGCTCGGGCCTTGCGGACGCCGCGTTGATGGCCCGGGACATCCCGGACCTGGACCTTTATCACGACTGGGACATTGAGCCCGAGAAGGCCATCGAGATGGCCCTGGCCTGCGAGGCTGCGGCGTTCGATGCCGACCCGCGCATCCTCAATGCCGATGGCACCACCCTCAATACCCACCAGGGCTGCCGCGTGTATGGCAACAGCCATGGCTTCATCGGGGGCTACGCTTCGACCCGGCACAGCCTGAGCTGCGTCATGATCGCCGAAGGCGACGGGCAGATGCAGCGCGACTATTGGTATGACGTAAACCGCCAAGGCAACCTGCTCGCCGATCCGCGCAGTATCGGTGTACGCGCTGCCCAGCGTGCCGCCAGCCGCCTGGGCGCGCGCCCGGTGCCCACTTGCGAGGTGCCGGTGCTGTTTTCCGCCGAGCTGGCCGGCGGCCTGTTCGGCAGCTTCCTCTCGGCCATTTCCGGCGGCAATCTTTACCGCAAATCGTCATTCCTTGAAGGGACCATTGGCCAGCGCCTGTTCCCCTCCTGGCTAACCCTCGACGAGCGCCCGCACATTCCGCGAGCGCTGGGCAGCGCCGCATTCGATGGTGACGGTCTGGCCACCTATGCCAAGCCGTTCGTCGACAAAGGCGAGCTGGTGTCGTACCTGCTGGGCACGTATTCCGGGCGCAAGCTGGGCTTGCCAAGTACTGCCAACGCCGGTGGCGTGCATAACCTGTACGTCAGCCATGGTGTCGAAGACCAGGCAGCACTGATCCGCCGCATGGGCCGTGGCCTGCTGGTCACCGAGCTGATGGGGCATGGCCTGAACATGGTGACCGGGGATTATTCCCGTGGTGCGGCAGGGTTCTGGGTTGAGAACGGCGAGATCCAGCACGCGGTGCAGGAAGTGACCATTGCCGGCAATATGAAGGATATGTTCCAGCAAATTGTCGCGATCGGGAGTGATCTCGAAACCCGTAGCAACATTCACACGGGTTCGGTACTGATCGAGCGAATGACTGTCGCAGGTAGCTGATTCGTTCCAGATACCTTGGCAAATCAGAAGACCCGGCCCTGCGCCGGGTTTTTGTTTCATCACCTTTTTCTTGAAGTGATTCTATTTATCACCTAATAATGAATATCATTATCCAGTAACCCGGCGATGATGTTCATGAAACCCGTCCTCCGCGAACTGCCCTACCTGGAAAACTGGCGCTGGCTCAGCCGGCGCATCCGCTGTGCGCTCGAACCCGACGAGCCGCGCCTGATCGAGCATTACCTGGCCGAGGGCCGCTACCTGGTGTGCTGCACCGAGACTTCGCCATGGACGGTGGCCCTGACCTCCTTGCGCCTGTTACTGGATACCGCCTGCGACCGCATGCTGCCCTGGCATTGGCGCTGCCTGTGCCTGGACCAGGCCTGGCGCCCCTTGCTGGACCTTCGCAATCTCGATCGCCAGGAACAGAACCAGCGCTGGCAGCCCTACGCCCTGCAGTTGGCCAATTGCCGCCTGCTGCCGTCGATTTCTCCCGATGAACTGATGCAAGGATTTGATGATGAGTGATACCCGTATCGAGCGTGACAGCATGGGCGAACTGCAGGTGCCGGCCCAGGCCCTGTACGGTGCCCAGACTCAGCGCGCGGTCGACAACTTCCCGGTCAGCGGCCAGCGCATGCCGGCCCAGTTCATTCGCGCGCTGTTGCTGGCCAAGGCGGCTGCCGCCAAGGCCAACGTCGAGCTGGAGCAATTGTCTGCCGCGCAGGGCAATGCCATCGTCAAGGCGGTCGAGCAACTGCTGGCCGAGGACTTCATCCAGCACTTCCCGGTGGATGTGTTCCAGACCGGCTCCGGCACCAGCTCGAACATGAACGCCAACGAGGTGATCGCCACCCTGGCCAGCCGTGTACTGGGTGATGCGATCAACGCCAACGACCACGTCAACTGTGGCCAGAGCAGCAACGACATCATCCCGACCACCATTCACGTCAGTGCTGCACTGGCACTGCACGAACAACTGCTTCCGGCCCTGAGCCACCTGGTGCAGGTGATCGAGACCAAGTCGGTGCAGGTGCATCAGTACGTGAAAACCGGCCGTACCCACTTGATGGACGCCATGCCGGTGCGCATGAGCCAGGTGCTGGATGGCTGGGCCGCGCAGATCAACGCTGCCAAGGCGCACATCGAGGCGACCCTGCCGAGCTTGCAGGCGCTGGCCCAGGGTGGCACGGCCGTGGGTACCGGCATCAACGCCCACCCACAGTTCGCGGCCGGTTTCGCCCGCCAGCTCAGCGGCCTGACCCAGGTAGAGTTCACCCCGGGCCAGAACCTGTTTGCCCTGATCGGCTCGCAAGACACTGCCGTGGCGCTGTCTGGCCAGCTCAAGACCACTGCTGTGGCGCTGATGAAGATCGCCAACGACCTGCGCTGGATGAACTCCGGCCCGCTCGCCGGCCTGGGCGAAATTGAGCTGCAAGGCCTGCAACCGGGCTCTTCGATCATGCCTGGCAAGGTCAACCCGGTGATTCCTGAGGCCACCGCCATGGTTGCTGCCCAGGTGATCGGCAACGACGCCACCATCGCTGTCGCTGGCCAGTCCGGCAACTTCGAGCTGAACGTGATGCTGCCGGTGATCGCCCGCAACCTGCTGGAAAGCATCGAGCTGATGGCCAACGTCAGCCGTCTGCTGGCCGACAAGGCCATCGCCACGTTCAGGGTCAACGAGGGCAAGCTCAAGGAAGCCCTGGCGCGCAACCCGATTCTGGTCACTGCGCTGAACCCGATCATCGGCTACCTCAAGGCCGCCGAAATCGCCAAGACCGCCTACAAGCAGGGCCGCCCGATCATCGACGTGGCGCTGGAGCACACCGACCTGTCACGCGACCAGCTGGAAGCACTGCTGGACCCGGAAAAACTCACCGCTGGCGGTATCTGACACTGCGTCGCCGCTCAGGAGACAACCATGCAGCACTGGAAACGCACTACGGAAACCGCCAACCGCCTGTTCGAACAAGGCGGGTTGGTCGACGCCCGGGAACACTACCTGCAAGCCCTGGCGCTGGCGCAGGTGCTGTTCGAGCGCTGGCATGACGTCGACGAAGCGGTGGCTGCATTCGTCATCGCCCATCACAACCTGGCCGACCTGCACCTGCGCCTCAACCAGCCGCACGAGAGCGCCGACTACCTGTGCGCCGCTCACCAGCGGCTGTTGCAGGCCAGCCAGGAGGCGCGTTTACCCCAGGGGCTGCGTGACGCAGCCCTGCGTCACAGTGGACGCACCTACACCCAGCTGCTGAGTTTTATCGCCGAATACGGCCAGTACCCACGTACCGAGCGTCTGCTTAACCGCCACGGCACCGGGGCCAGCGCGTTCGCTGCCCAGCCAGACGTGGCGCACAGAAACCATGCCTACGGAATTCACTGACATGCCGCATACCTTGCCTGCTTTGCCCTACGCCTACGATGCGCTGGAGCCGCACATCGACGCGCAGACCATGGAAATTCACCACACCAAGCACCATCAGACCTACGTCAACGGCCTCAATGCCGCCATCGAAGGCACCGAATGGGCCGAATGGCCCGTGGAGAAGCTGGTTGGTGCAGTCAAGCAGCTACCGGAAAGCCTGCGTGGCGCTGTGACCAACCATGGCGGGGGGCACGCCAACCATAGCCTGTTCTGGACGGTGATGTCGCCGCAAGGTGGTGGTGAGCCACACGGCCAGCTGGCGCAGGCCATCGCCTCGCAACTGGGTGGTTTCGATGCCTTCAAGGAGGCGTTCACCAAGGCTGCGCTGACCCGCTTTGGCAGCGGCTGGGCCTGGCTCAGCGTAACGCCGCAGAAAACCCTCGTTGTCGAGAGCAGTGGCAACCAGGACAGCCCGCTGATGCTCGGCAACACGCCAATCCTCGGCCTGGACGTGTGGGAACATGCCTACTACCTGAAGTATCAGAACCGTCGTCCGGAATACATCGGTGCCTTCTACAACGTGATTGACTGGGCCGAAGTGGAACGCCGTTACCTCGAAGCCCTGAAGTGAGTCGGACCGGTATGCGCTCTGAGGTGATGTCTGTCAGCAGTGTGCGCCTGTTTCGGCTGGCGCTTGGGACTTTGCTTTTGCTGGCTGGCGCCGCGCTGCTGGTGGCGCGTGGCCTTGCCTGGCTGGACCTGGAACCGCGCATGTTGCGTGCGCTGGAAGGCGGCGCATTATGCGCCCTGGGGACGGCGCTGGGCGCGGTACCGGTACTGGTCATTCGCAACATGCCGGTGGCACTGGCCGATACGCTGCTGGGCTTCGGCGCTGGCGTAATGCTGGCGGCCACCGCGTTTTCCCTGATCATTCCGGGGTTGGACGCCGCTCAATCCATCGGTTTCAGCCCTTGGGGCGCGGGTGGCCTGATCAGCTTTGGCCTGATGTTCGGTGCGCTGTGCCTGTTTCTGGTTGACCTCAAGGTGTCAGGTGCCTCGCCGGAAGCACTGGTCGGCACCGGCAATCAGCCAGTGATTGCCGCGCGCATCTGGCTGTTTGTCATCGCGATCATCGCGCACAACATCCCCGAAGGCATGGCGATTGGCGTATCGGCCGGTGGTGGCATGGCCGACGCCGACAGCCTGGCCATGGGCATCGCCTTGCAGGATGTGCCTGAAGGGCTGGTCATTGCGCTGGTGCTGGCGGGGGCGGGCATGCCGCGCTTCAAAGCCTTCCTGATCGGTGCCGCTTCTGGGCTGGTCGAGCCGGGAGCCGCAGTGATCTGTGCCTGGTTGATGAACATCGCCGAGCTGCTGCTGCCGCTGGGCCTGGCCTGTGCGGCGGGGGCGATGCTGCTGGTGGTTACCCAGGAAATCATCCCGGAATCACGCAGCAACGGCCACCATCGCCTGGCTAGCCTGGGGCTTTGTATCGGGTTCTGCCTGATGATGGTGATGGACACCGCGATGTCCTGATCTGACCTCATCGCCGGTACAGTCAACCTGGATCGAAGCGGCTTATTCGCCTTCGTCGAAGAAGTTGTTGATCAGCTCGACCAGCGCATCCATGGCGTCGTTGTCCTGCTCACCTTCGGTAAGCAGGTGAACCTGTGTGCCTTTGCCGGCCGCCAGCATCATCACCGCCATGATGCTCTTGCCATCCACCAGCTTGTCCGGTGCGCGGCCAACCCGTACCTGGCAGGGGAAGCGGCCGGCAACGCCGACGAACTTGGCTGCCGCCCGGGCATGCAGGCCCAGCTTGTTGATGATGGTGATTTCGCGGGCGGGCATCGTGGGGCGGATCCTTGGGCTTAGAGGTCGCGGTGGCGGACCTGGACGTTTTTCAGGGATTGCTGCAGCAACTGGCCAAGGCGTTCGGTGATGTAGACCGAGCGGTGGTGGCCGCCGGTGCAGCCGATAGCAATGGTGACGTAGGCGCGGTTGCTGGCGGCGAAGCGGGGTAGCCACTTGAGCAAGTAGCTGGAAATGTCATTGAACATGTCCTCGACGTCTGGCTGTGCGGCCAGGTAGTCGGCGACCGGTTGATCGAGGCCGGAGTGCTCACGCAGTTCGGGCTTCCAGTAGGGATTGGGCAGGCAGCGTACATCGAACACCAGGTCGGCATCGACTGGCATGCCGCGCTTGAAACCAAACGACTCGACCAAAAAGGCTGTGCCGGGCTCGGGCTGGTTGAGCAGGCGCAGCTTGATCGAGTCCCGTAGTTGGTACAGGTTGAGGCTGGTGGTGTCGATCTTCAGGTCTGCCAGGTCGGCAATTGGCCCCAGCAGCTCGCTCTCCACGCGGATCGCTTCTGCCAGCGAACGGTTGGCATTGGTCAGTGGATGGCGACGACGGGTTTCCGAGAAGCGCTTGAGCAGCATGTCTTCGTCGGCATCCAGGAACACCACGTCACACTGGATGTTCCGCGCACGGGCTTCTTCGAGTAGCTCGGGGAAGCGCGTGAGGTGGCTGGGCAGGTTGCGTGCATCGATCGACACGGCAACCTTGGGTTGCAGTAATTCCGTGTTGATCAGTGCATCCTCCGCCAGCTGCGGCAGCAGCCCGGCGGGCAGGTTGTCAATGCAGTAGAAACCGTTGTCTTCCAGGACATCGAGGGCGGTGCTCTTGCCGGAGCCGGACCGGCCGCTGACGATGATCAGGCGCATGTTCAGTGCTCGTTCTGTACGTCCAGGACAACCTGGAACAGGGCCTCACTGCTGGTGGCCGCGCGCAGGCGATCACGGACCTCCTTGCGATCGAGCATGCTGGCGATCTGACGCAGCAGTTCCAGATGCGCATCGGTGGCGGCTTCGGGTACCAGCAGTACAAACAGCAGGTCCACGGGCGCGCCATCGATGGCGTCGTAATCAATAGGTGCTTCCAGGTGCAGCAGGGCGCTAACCGGCGCTGAACAGCCTTCAAGGCGGCAGTGCGGAATGGCGATGCCATTGCCGAAACCGGTCGATCCGAGTTTTTCGCGGGCGACCAGCTTTTCGAAGACGTCTTGCATCTCCAGTTCTGGCACTTGGTCGGCGATGACGGTGGCGACCTTTTCCAGGGCGCGCTTCTTGCTGCCGCCCGGCACGTTCACGAGTGAACGGCCGGGGGTCAGGATGGTTTCAAGTCGGATCATGGATGAGGGGGATCAGCGGGCAGCTGCACCTTGCAGCAGGCTTTGCTGTTTTTCCTTGTGTTTTTTCAGTTGGCGGTCGAGCTTGTCGGCCAAGGCGTCGATCGCTGCATACATGTCTTCGTGTTCGGCGTTGGCTACCACTTCGCCGCCGGGAATCTGCAGGGTCGCCTCGACCTTCTGCTGCAGCTTCTCGACTTTCATGATGACCTGCACGTTGGTGATCTTGTCGAAGTGACTTTCCACGCGGGCGAGCTTTTCAAGCACGTAATCGCGCAGTGGCTGGGTGACTTCTACATGCTGTCCACTGATATTGACTTGCATACAGCTTCTCCTTTGTTGCCCGTGCATAAAGAGGCAGGTCTTGCACCTGCCCCACAAACGCTGTGGCACATCTCAGGGGCTACATCAGTCGCTTGCGCTCACTCGACGGTGCGATGCCGAGGGACTCGCGGTACTTGGCGACGGTGCGACGGGCTACCTGGATGCCTTGTGCCTCCAGTAAACCAGCGATCTTGCTGTCACTCAATGGCTTTTTCTGATTTTCCGCCGCAACCAGTTTTTTGATGATCGCGCGGATCGCCGTGGACGAGCATTCTCCGCCTTCGGAGGTGCTGACGTGGCTGGAGAAAAAGTATTTCAGTTCGTAGATGCCACGCGGTGTATGCATGTATTTCTGCGTGGTAACCCGCGAAATGGTCGACTCGTGCATGCCCACCGCTTCTGCGATGTCATGCAATACCAGCGGCTTCATGGCTTCGTCACCATGGTCGAGGAAACCGCGCTGGTGCTCGACGATCTGTGTGGCAACCTTCATCAGGGTTTCGTTGCGGCTTTGCAGGCTCTTGATGAACCAGCGCGCTTCCTGCAACTGGTTGCGCATGAAGGTGTTGTCGGCGCTGGTATCGGCACGGCGCACGAAACCGGCGTATTGCGGGTTGACGCGCAGGCGCGGGATAGCCTCCTGGTTCAGCTCCACCAGCCAGCGGTCGCTGTCTTTGCGCACGATGACGTCAGGCACCACGTACTCGGGCTCGCTGGACTCGATCTGCGAACCGGGGCGCGGGTTGAGGCTCTGTACCAGTTCGATCACCTGGCGCAGCTCGTCTTCCTTGATTTTCATGCGCCGCATGAGCTGGCTGTAATCGCGGCTGCCGAGCAGGTCGATGAAATCGGTGACCAGGCGCTTGGCTTCGGTCATCCAGGGAGTACTGGCGGGCAACTGGCGCAGTTGCAGCAGCAGGCATTCGCCCAGGTTGCGCGCGCCGACGCCGGCTGGCTCGAACTGCTGGATGCGGTGCAGCACCGCTTCGACCTCGTCCAGCTCGATATCCAGCTCCGGGTCGAAACCGGCGCAGATTTCCTCGAGCGTGTCTTCCAGGTAGCCCTGGCCATTGATGCTGTCGATCAGCGTGACGGCGATCAGGCGGTCGGTGTCGGACATCGGTGCCAGGTTCAGTTGCCACAGCAGGTGGCTCTGCAAGCTCTCGCCGGCTGAGGTGCGGGTGGTGAAGTCCCACTCGTCGTCATCGTTGCTTGGCAGGCTGCTGGCGCTGGTCTGGTAGATGTCTTCCCAGGCGGTATCGACTGGAAGCTCGTTGGGGATGCGCTCGCTCCACTCACCGTCTTCCAGGTTGTCGGCACTGGCGGTGCTTTCCTGGAAACTGTTGTCCTGGACTTCGGCGGCCGGCTTGTTCTCGGCGTTGTCCGCCATCGGGTCGCTGTTGTCGAAGTCGTCGCCGTCTTCCTGACGTTCGAGCATCGGGTTCGACTCCAGCGCTTCCTGGATTTCCTGTTGGAGGTCCAGGGTGGAAAGCTGGAGCAGGCGGATGGCCTGTTGCAACTGCGGTGTCATCGTCAGTTGCTGGCCCATTTTTAGGACGAGCGATGGTTTCATGGCTGGGGCTTAATACCTTGTTCGCCGGCGCGCATGCGCCATCCACTACACGAGGGCGCCGGGGCGCCAGATCAAGCAAGTTTTATGCCTTAAATTGTAGCGTTTGCCTAGAGCACTGTAACAACTTTCACCCCGGTTTCAGGGCGATTTGCCAGTACTCCAGGCATGTGCCGGGGTCAGAGCCGGAACTCGTGACCCAGGTAAACCTCTTTGACCAGCTCGTTGGCCAGGATGGTCTCGGCATCGCCTTCGGCGATCAGGCGGCCATCGTTGACGATATAGGCGGTTTCGCAGATATCCAGGGTTTCGCGCACGTTGTGGTCGGTGATCAGTACACCAATGCCCTTGGCCTTGAGGTGGTGGATGATCTGCTTGATGTCGCCGACCGAAATCGGGTCGACGCCAGCGAACGGTTCGTCCAGCAGGATGAACTTGGGTGCGGTGGCCAGGGCGCGGGCAATCTCGACCCGGCGGCGTTCACCACCGGACAGGCTCATGCCGAGGTTGTCACGGATGTGGCTGATGTGGAACTCCTGTAGCAGGCTTTCCAGTTCTTTGCGGCGCCCGTCGCGGTCGAGGTCCTTGCGGGTCTCGAGGATGGCCATGATGTTGTCGGCCACCGACAGCTTGCGGAAGATCGAGGCCTCCTGCGGCAGGTAGCCGATGCCGGCGCGGGCGCGGCCGTGCATGGGCTGGTGGCTGACATCGAGGTTATCGATAAGCACACGCCCCTGCTCGGCCTGGACCAGCCCGACAATCATGTAGAAGCAAGTGGTCTTGCCGGCGCCGTTGGGGCCAAGCAGGCCGACGATCTGGCCGCTGTCGATCGACAGGCTGACGTCACGTACCACCTGTCGCCCCTTGTAGCTCTTGGCCAGGTGCTGGGCTTTGAGGGTTGCCATTTACTCGGCCTTCTTCTTGGGCTGGATCACCATGTCGATACGCTGACGCGGTGTGGTCACGTTGCCACCGCGACCCGCAGTCGCCACCTGGGTCTGAGTGTTGTAGACGATTTTCTCGCCTTCGGTGGTGTTGCCCTCGTTCTCGACCTTGGCACGGTCGGTGAGGATCACCAGGTCCTTCTGCGACTGGTACTGGATGGTAACGCCCCAGCCTTTCATCTTGTCCGGCTTGGCCGCGCTCTGCTGCTGCTCGAAGTAGGCCAGGTTGCCCACCGAGGTCACCACGTCGATGTCGCCAGAGGCGGAACGGGTGATGGTCACGGTGTTGCCTTTGATCATCATCGAACCCTGGGTGATGATCACGTCGCCGGTGTAGGTGGCCACGCCTTGCTTGTCGTCCAGGTGGGCGTTGTCGGCCTGGATACGGATCGGCTGGTCACGGTCGTTCGGCAGGGCGAGGGCGCTCGCGCTTCCCAGTGCTGCGCTCAGGCTGAGCAAAAGGGGGAGGGTTTTAACGAGCCTCATACTGTCCTCTTACGTTAGAGAGCAAGTCCATCTTGCCTTCTTTCAAATACGCTTTCATTCCTTTGCCCGTAGTAGTGCCACCGGCGCCGTCGATTCTAACGGCTTGCTCGGTCTGCGCATATTGCTTCTGCGGGAACACGGTCATGCGTGAGCTGGTAATGATGGTTTCGCGCTGCTTTTCGTCGGTGCGAGCAACCCGTACCTTGTCGATCAGCTCGACCTCGGTACCGTCCGGGTTGACCTCGGCGCGGGTGCTCTGCACGTGCCACGGGTATTCGGTGCCGCGGTACATGTGCAGGTCCGGCGTGGTCAGCAGGGTGATTTCACTGGCCTTGAGGTGTTCGACCTTGTCGGCGGTCATCTCGTACTGCAGTTTGCCGTCGGGCAGAAACTGCACGCTGTGGGCGTTGATCGCATAGTAGTCGATAGCGCTTTCGTCGACCTGGGCCACCGGCTTGTCGAGGAAGCTTTCCGGGCTGACATTCCAGTAGCCGATCGCCACCAGCAGGGCAGCGATCACTGCGAGCAGCGCAGCATTGCGGGCTTTCTTGCTGAACATGGGCAGCCTTACAGGTAGTTGGCGTTGGCAGCGTCCAGGGTACCCTGGGCCTGCATGATCAGTTCGCAGAATTCACGGGCCGCTCCCTCGCCGCCGCGTGCCTGGGTCACGCCGTGGGCGTGCTGGCGAACGAACGGCGCGGCGTTGGCCACGGCCATGCCCAATGCTACCCGGCGAATGACCGGCAGGTCCGGCAGGTCGTCGCCCAGGTAGGCTACTTGATCATAGCTTAGGCCCAGTTCGGCGAGCAGGCCGTCAAGCACGACCAATTTGTCCTCTCGGCCCTGATACAGGTGCGGGATGCCGAGGTTTCTGGCGCGGCGCTCGACCACCGGGGTCTTGCGGCCGCTGATGATCGCGGTGGTCACGCCCGCGTTCATGAGCATCTTGATGCCCTGGCCGTCGAGGGTGTTGAAGGTCTTGAATTCGCTGCCGTCTTCGAGGAAGTACAGGCGCCCGTCGGTGAGCACGCCGTCCACGTCGAACACTGCCAGCTTGATGTGCTTGCCGCGTTGCATGAGGTCCTGGTTCATTCCATCGCTCCTTACATTACGCCGGCGCGCAGCAGATCGTGCATGTTCAGGGCACCGGTCGGGCGGTCTTCGCGATCCACCACCACCAGGGCGCCGATCTTGTGGTCTTCCATGATCTTCAGGGCTTCGGCGGCAAGCATTTCGGCACGTGCCGTCTTGCCATGCACGGTCATGACCTGATCGATCAGGGTGGTGTGTACGTCGATGTTGCGGTCCAGGCTGCGGCGCAGGTCGCCGTCGGTGAAGATCCCGGCCAGCTTGCCGTCAGCTTCGACGATCACGGTCATGCCCAAACCTTTGCGGGACATTTCAAGGAGCGCGTCCTTGAGCAGGGTGCCACGCGGCACTTGAGGCAGTTCGTCGCCGGCATGCATCACGTTCTCGACCTTGAGCAGCAGGCGTCGGCCCAGTGCGCCACCCGGGTGCGAGAAGGCAAAGTCCTCGGCGGTGAAGCCTCGGGCTTCGAGCAGGGCGATGGCCAGGCAGTCCCCCAGCACCAGCGACGCCGTGGTAGAGGAGGTGGGCGCCAGGTTCAGCGGGCAGGCCTCTTGCGCGACGCGGGCGTCAAGGTTGACCTCGGCGGCCTGGGCCAGGGGCGAATCCGGGTTGCCGGTAAGGCTGATCAGCTTGATGCCCAGGCGCTTGATCAGGGGCAGCAAGGTGACGATCTCTGCGGTGCTGCCGGAATTCGACAGGGCAAGGATGACATCCTCGCGGGTGATCATGCCCATGTCACCATGGCTGGCTTCGGCCGGGTGCACGAAAAATGCCGGGGTGCCGGTGCTGGCCAGGGTGGCGGCGATCTTGTTGCCGATGTGCCCGGACTTGCCCATGCCGACCACGACAACCCGGCCCTTGCAGGCCTGGATCAGTTCGCAGGCCTTGACGAAGTTGTCGTCGATGCGCGCCAGCAGGGCCTCTACGGCCTCGAGTTCCAGGCGCAGGGTGCGTTGGGCGGATTGGATCAGCTCGCTGGATTGGCTCATGTCGAAAAAGCAATGCCTGATGAAAAGGCCGCGATTATACGCGCAATGACAAAAACCCTCACCCTTTCGATTGCTGTGGCGAATGTCATCAAAGCCTGTCTCAGGGCTGAACGACTCGTTGCCCGGCCTTGGGGCGGCGCTGTCAGCGGTGCTATAGTTCGCCGCTATTCGGCCTGCCAGGGGCGCGTGTGCCTTCCTGATGGAGGCCGGCGTCCATTAGGACGAGGCTGCACTAGCAAGGAGTCTAGATGAGTGTGGATAGCGCCTACGCGGTCGAGTTGAAGGGGCTTACCTTCAAACGCGGTTCGCGCAGCATTTTCAGCAACGTCGACATTCGCATCCCGCGCGGCAAGGTCACCGGCATCATGGGGCCATCGGGTTGCGGCAAGACCACGTTGCTCCGCCTGATGGGCGCGCAGCTGCGCCCCTCCAGCGGTGAGGTATGGGTTGCCGGGCAAAACCTGCCGACGCTGTCGCGCAGCGACCTGTTCGACGCCCGCAAGCAGATGGGTGTGCTGTTCCAGAGCGGCGCGCTGTTCACCGACCTCGATGTGTTCGAGAACGTCGCGTTCCCGCTGCGCGTGCACACCCAGCTGTCGGACGAGATGATCCGTGACATCGTGTTGATGAAGCTGCAGGCCGTGGGCCTGCGCGGTGCCATCGACCTGATGCCCGACGAACTGTCTGGCGGCATGAAGCGCCGTGTGGCGCTGGCCCGGGCCATTGCCCTGGACCCGCAGATCCTCATGTACGACGAACCGTTCGTCGGCCAGGACCCGATCGCCATGGGCGTACTGGTGCGCCTGATCCGCCTGCTCAACGATGCGTTAGGCATCACCAGCATCGTCGTATCCCACGACCTGGCAGAAACCGCCAGCATTGCCGACTACATCTATGTGGTGGGGGACGGCCAGGTGTTGGGCCAGGGCACGCCTGATGAGCTGATGGGGTCGGACAACCCACGGATTCGCCAGTTCATGAAGGGCGACCCGGACGGCCCGGTTCCCTTCCACTTTCCTGCGCCTGATTACCGCGCCGACCTGCTGGGGGCGCGTTGATGCGCAGAAGATCCTTACTCGAACGTGTCCGCCTGCTAGGTCGCTCGGCGATCGACGTGCTGGCGGTACTGGGGCGTTCCTGCCTGTTCCTGTTCCATGCACTGATCGGCCGCGGCGGCATCGGCGGCGGTTTCCAGTTGCTGACCAAGCAGCTGTACTCGGTAGGCGTGCTGTCGCTGGCGATCATTGTCGTGTCCGGGGTGTTCATCGGCATGGTGCTGGCGCTGCAGGGCTACAGCATCCTGACCAAATACGGTTCGGAACAGGCGGTGGGGCAGATGGTCGCCCTGACCCTGCTGCGCGAGCTTGGTCCGGTGGTGACAGCGTTGCTGTTCGCCGGCCGCGCAGGCTCCGCACTGACCGCTGAAATTGGCAACATGAAGTCCACCGAGCAGCTGTCGAGCCTGGAAATGATCGGCGTCGACCCGCTCAAGTACATCGTCGCGCCACGCCTTTGGGCCGGTTTCATCTCGTTGCCGCTGCTGGCGCTGATCTTCAGCGTGGTCGGCATCTGGGGGGGCTCGTGGGTGGCTGTGGACTGGCTGGGTGTATACGAGGGCTCGTTCTGGGCCAACATGCAGAACAGTGTTTCCTTTACCGACGACGTGCTCAACGGGTTGATCAAGAGCCTGGTGTTCGCCTTCGTCACGACCTGGATCGCCGTATTCCAGGGGTACGACTGTGAGCCCACCTCAGAAGGGATCAGCCGTGCCACCACCAAGACCGTGGTCTACGCCTCGTTGGCAGTGCTGGGTCTGGACTTTATTCTGACCGCCTTGATGTTTGGAGATTTCTGATGCAAAACCGCACCCTGGAAATCGGTGTCGGCCTGTTCCTCCTGGCCGGGATCCTGGCGCTGCTGCTGCTGGCCCTGCGTGTCAGCGGGCTGTCGGCCAGCCCGAGCAGCGATACCTATAAAGTTTATGCCTACTTCGACAATATCGCCGGTTTGACGGTCAGAGCTAAAGTGACCATGGCCGGTGTGACGATCGGCAAGGTTACCGCCATCGATCTGGACCGTGATTCCTACACCGGTCGGGTGACGCTGCAGCTGGACAAGTCGGTGGACAACCTGCCGACCGACTCCACGGCCTCGATCCTGACCGCCGGCTTGCTTGGCGAGAAGTACATCGGCATCAGCGTGGGCGGCGAAGACCAGGTGCTCAAGGACGGTGCGACCATCCACGACACCCAGTCGGCACTGGTGCTGGAAGATCTGATTGGCAAGTTCCTGCTCAACTCCGTTGGCAAGGAACCGAAAGAAGCGCAACCGGCTAATTAAGGAGTTTCCATGATTTCGATCCTGCGACGTGGCCTGCTGGTCCTGCTGGCGGCCTTCCCTCTGATGGCCCTGGCCGCGCAGTCGCCGCACGACGTGGTGCAGAGCACCACCACCGAGCTGCTGAGTGAGCTCAAGGCCAACAAAGAGCAGTACAAGTCCAACCCGCAAGCTTTCTACGACACCCTTGACCGGATCCTCGCGCCGGTGGTCGATGCCGACGGTATTTCCAAAAGCATCATGACCGTCAAGTACTCGCGCAAGGCCACGCCCGAGCAGATGCAGCGCTTCCAGGAAAACTTCAAGCGCAGCCTGTTCCAGTTCTACGGTAACGCGCTACTGGAGTACAACAACCAGGGTATCGTCGTAGACCCGGCCAAAGCCGATGACGGCAAGCGCGCTTCCGTAGGTATGAAGGTCACCGGCAACAATGGCGCCGTATACCCGGTGCAGTACACCCTGGAAAACCTGGGTGGCGAATGGAAAGTGCGTAACGTCATCGTCAACGGCATCAACATCGGCAAGCTGTTCCGCGACCAGTTCGCCGATGCCATGCAGCGCAACGGCAACGACCTGGACAAGACCATCGATGGCTGGGCCGGTGAAGTGGCAAAGGCCAAGCAGGCTGCCGACAACTCGCCAGAGAAGACCGTCAAATGAGTGAGGCCGCTGTAAGCATGGCCGAGCCGGGCGTACTGCGCCTGGCTGGTGTGCTGGATTACCGTAGCGGCCCGGTCCTGCGCAAGCAGGGCAAGGCACTGATCGCGGCTTGTCGCGAGGCGCAGCTGGTGCTGGATTGCTCGGCGGTGCAGCACTCCACCAGCGTAGGTCTGTCGCTGTTGCTGGCATTCATGCGCGATGCCCAAGCGGGTGGCAAGGGCTGCCAGGTGCGCAACATGCCCGACGACATGCGGGAAATTGCCGAGGTTTATGACCTCGATGAAGTGCTGGCAACCTGATGGCCCAGCGCGGATGATGGCCCCTCGGTCAGCGAAACCCTCGTTGGGCTTCGCAGGCGAGGGGCTTTTTTGTATGATGGCCGACCCGTGCGCATCGGGCGCCGATTGAGGTTGAGCATGCAGGCCGTAGAAGTTAAAAGCTTCCTTGAAGAGAAATTGCCGGGTTCCCGGGTCGAAGTTGAAGGCGAAGGCTGCAACTTCCAGTTGAACGTGATCAGCGACGAGTTGGCTGGCCTTAGCCCGGTCAAACGCCAGCAGGCGATCTATGCTCACCTGAATCCGTGGATTGCCAATGGCAGCATCCATGCGGTAACCATGAAATTTTTCAGCAGCGCAGCCTGGGCTGAGCGCACCTGAGCCAACTTGGCGGCGAGATTCCAATGGACAAACTGATTATTACTGGCGGCGCTCGCCTTGACGGCGAGATCCGCATTTCGGGTGCGAAGAACGCAGCCCTGCCAATTCTGGCGGCTACCCTGCTGGCTGACGGCCCGGTCACCGTGGGCAACCTGCCGCACCTGCACGACATCACCACCATGATCGAGCTGTTCGGCCGCATGGGCATCGAGCCTGTGATCGACGAAAAGCTGGCGGTGGAGATCGACCCACGCACCATCAAGACCCTGGTCGCGCCTTACGAGCTGGTCAAGACCATGCGCGCCTCGATCCTGGTGCTGGGCCCGATGGTTGCCCGTTTCGGCGAAGCCGAAGTGGCCCTGCCTGGCGGTTGCGCCATTGGCTCACGCCCGGTCGACCTGCACATCCGTGGCCTCGAAGCCATGGGCGCGAAAATCGAAGTGGAAGGCGGCTACATCAAGGCCAAGGCGCCTGAGGGTGGCCTGCGCGGTGCGCACTTCTTCTTCGACACCGTCAGCGTGACCGGTACCGAAAACATCATGATGGCCGCTGCCCTGGCCAAAGGCCGCAGCGTGCTGCAGAACGCCGCGCGTGAGCCGGAAGTGGTCGACCTGGCCAACTTCATCAATGCCATGGGTGGCAACGTCCAGGGCGCTGGCACCGACACCATCACCATCGATGGCGTCGAGCGCCTGCACTCGGCCAACTACCGCGTGATGCCGGACCGCATCGAGACCGGTACCTACCTGGTCGCTGCTGCCGTGACTGGCGGCCGTGTCAAGGTCAAGGACACCGACCCGACCATCCTTGAAGCCGTACTGGAAAAACTCAAGGAAGCCGGCGCCGACATCAACACCGGCGAAGACTGGATCGAGCTGGACATGCACGGCAAGCGGCCGAAAGCCGTCAACCTGCGTACCGCTCCGTACCCGGCGTTCCCGACCGACATGCAGGCGCAGTTCATCTCGCTGAACGCCATTGCCGAAGGCACGGGCGCAGTGATCGAGACCATCTTCGAAAACCGTTTCATGCATGTTTACGAAATGCACCGCATGGGCGCGCAGATCCAGGTCGAAGGCAACACTGCCATCGTCACTGGCGTAAAAGCGCTGAAGGGTGCCCCGGTCATGGCCACCGACCTGCGTGCGTCCGCCAGCCTGGTGCTGTCGGCGCTGGTTGCCGAAGGCGATACCCTGATCGATCGCATCTACCACATCGACCGTGGTTACGAGTGCATCGAAGAGAAACTGCAGATGCTCGGCGCGAAAATCCGCCGCGTACCGGGCTAGTAGCCCGAAGGTGCATGGACGCACCCTTTGAATTGAATGCGGCCAGGTCGATGACCTGGCCGGCAGCAGCCGCTTAAGGACCGACGTTCCAATGTTGACCATCGCGCTTTCCAAAGGCCGTATTCTCGACGATACCCTGCCGTTGCTGGCCGAGGCCGGTATCGTGCCGACCGAGAACCCGGACAAGAGCCGCAAACTGATCATCCCCACCACGCAGGACGACGTGCGCCTGCTGATCGTGCGTGCTACCGACGTGCCGACCTATGTCGAGCATGGTGCCGCCGACCTGGGTGTGGCCGGCAAGGACGTGCTGATGGAGTACGGCGGCCAGGGCCTGTATGAGCCTCTGGACCTGCAGATTGCCCAGTGCAAGCTGATGACGGCTGGCGCGGTTGGCGCGCCTGAGCCCAAGGGCCGCCTGCGCGTGGCCACCAAGTTCGTCAACGTAGCCAAGCGTTACTACGCCGAGCAGGGGCGTCAGGTCGACATCATCAAGCTATATGGCTCGATGGAGCTGGCACCGCTGATCAACCTCGCCGACAAGATCATCGACGTGGTCGACACCGGCAACACCCTGCGTGCCAACGGCCTGGAGCCCCAGGAACTGATCGCCACGATCAGCTCGCGCCTGGTGGTCAACAAGGCCTCCATGAAAATGCAGCACGCCCGTATCCAGAGCCTGATCGACACGCTTCGTCAAGCGGTCGAATCGCGACACCGCGGCTGACTCCTGCGCGCGGCCTTCGCTGTCGCGCCCGTCTATCCGCGTCATAGCCATTTTTCTCGGGTGCCCGCGCGGATGGACTGGTAGCCTAGGGCGCCTGAGCATTCGCTAATAATCGAGGCCCTCGCCATGACCGTGTCCACTGCAATTGCCCGTCTCAACGCCGCTGATCCGGATTTCGCCCGACATCTGGATCATCTGCTGAGCTGGGAAAGTGTGTCCGATGACGCGGTCAACCAGCGCGTGCTCGACATCATCATGGCCGTGCGTGAGCGCGGTGATGCGGCGCTGGTTGAATTCACCCAGCGTTTCGATGGCGTAGATGCCAAGTCGATTGACGACCTGATCCTCAATCGTGAACGCCTGGAGCTGGCGCTGACCCGCATCACCCCGGCCCAGCGCGAAGCCCTGGAAACAGCCGCCAATCGCGTGCGCATGTACCACGAGCGGCAGAAGCAGGATTCCTGGCAGTACACCGAGGCCGACGGCACTGTGCTTGGCCAGAAGGTTACCCCACTGGACCGTGCTGGCCTGTATGTGCCGGGCGGCAAGGCGTCGTACCCGTCGTCGGTGTTGATGAACGCCATCCCGGCCAAGGTTGCCGGCGTGGCCGAAGTGGTCATGGTGGTACCGACCCCGCGTGGTGAGGTCAACGAGCTGGTGCTGGCGGCCGCGTGCATTGCCGGTGTCGACCGTGTGTTCACCGTCGGTGGTGCCCAGGCTGTTGCCGCGTTGGCCTACGGCACCGAAAGCGTGCCGCAGGTGGACAAGATCGTCGGCCCAGGCAACATCTACGTTGCTACTGCCAAGCGCCATGTGTTCGGCCAGGTGGGCATCGACATGATCGCCGGCCCGTCGGAAATCCTCGTGGTGTGCGACGGCCAGACCGACCCGGACTGGATCGCCATGGACCTGTTCTCCCAGGCCGAGCACGACGAAGACGCCCAGGCCATTCTGGTCAGCCCGGATGCCGCCTTCCTCGACCGCGTTGCCGCCAGCATCGACAAGCTGATGCCGACCATGGAGCGTGCCGAAATCATCGAGAAGTCGATCAACGGCCGTGGTGCACTGATTCAGGTGCGTGACATGCAACAGGCGATGGACGTGGCCAACCGTATTGCACCGGAACACCTGGAACTGTCGGTGGCCGACCCGCAAGCCTGGTTGCCGCACATTCGCCACGCTGGGGCGATCTTCATGGGCCGCCACACCAGCGAAGCGCTGGGCGATTACTGTGCCGGCCCCAACCACGTGTTGCCGACCTCCGGCACCGCACGTTTCTCGTCGCCGCTGGGGGTGTATGACTTCCAGAAGCGTTCGTCGATCATCTTCTGCTCCGAGCAGGGTGCCTCCGAGCTGGGGCACACCGCGTCGGTCCTGGCCCGTGGCGAGTCGCTGACCGCCCACGCCCGCAGCGCTGAATACCGTATCCTGACCCAAGAGAAGGGGAACTGAGCATGAGTCGATTCTGGAGCCCCTTCGTCAAGGACCTGGTGCCTTACGTGCCGGGCGAGCAGCCCAAGCTGGCCCGTCTGGTCAAGCTCAACACCAACGAAAACCCCTATGGCCCATCGCCCAAGGCGCTGGAGGCCATGCGCGGTGAGTTGAACGATAACCTGCGCCTTTACCCGGACCCGAACGGTGACCGCCTCAAGCAAGCGGTGGCCGACTATTACGGCGTAACCCCGGCGCAAGTGTTTGTCGGCAACGGCTCGGATGAGGTGTTGGCGCACATCTTCCACGGCCTGTTCCAGCACGATGCACCGCTGTTGTTCCCGGACATCAGCTACAGCTTCTACCCGGTCTACTGTGGTCTCTACGGTATTGCCTTCGAGCAGGTGGCGCTGGACGAGCAGTTCCAGATCCGCATCGAGGACTACAACAAGCCCAACGCCGGCATCATCTTCCCCAACCCCAACGCGCCGACAGGTTGCCTGATGCCGCTGCAGGCAGTGGAGCAGTTGCTGCAGGCCAACCGTGACTCGGTGGTGGTGGTGGATGAGGCTTACATCGATTTCGGCGGCGAGACGGCCATCAGCCTGGTGGACCGCTACGACAACCTGCTGGTCACCCAGACGCTGTCGAAGTCGCGCTCGCTGGCTGGCCTGCGGGTTGGTCTGGCGGTGGGGCATCCGGACCTGATCGAGGCACTGGAGCGGATCAAGAACAGCTTCAACTCCTACCCGCTGGACCGAGCGGCGATCGTGGGCGCAGCGGTGGCGTTCGAAGACCGTGAGTACTTCGAAGAAACCTGCCGTAAAGTGATCGACAGCCGCGAAGCGTTGGTCGGGCAGTTGCAAGCCAAGGGCTTTGAAGTGTTGCCTTCGGCCGCCAACTTCATCTTCGCCCGCCACCCGCAACAGGATGCCGCCGAACTGGCTGCCCGACTGCGGGAGCAGGGCGTGATCGTGCGTCACTTCAAGCAGGCACGCATTGCCCAGTTCCTGCGCATTACCATCGGTACGCCAGAGATGAACCAGGCGTTGCTCGATGCGTTGAACTGAAGCATTGTCGGGCGCGCCTTTATTAAGAGCGCGCCCGGCTTAATAACTGCTTTCTTCTATGACAAATGCTTTGCCAGCCGGACGGTTACGCACCGCCGCTGGTGTGCCATCGAGCACTAGCACATAGTCGTTCTCCTGCCCCATGCCTTCGGGGTCGGTCCATTGCCCGTCCTTGGCCGGTACTTGCGCAACCACATGCCCGTTCTTGAGTATCGTCAGGTAGCCGGGAGCATTGCTGTTCCAGCGTACCCGCCCTTTGGTTTCGTCGACCCGTACCTTGCGCACGCCGGTATCACCCAGCAAGGGTGTGCCATCCAGTAGCCATTCCGGCAGCAGTTTCAGGCCCATGTGACGTAACACGGTGGGGGCGACCGAGGTTTGCGCAGGCAGGCTGTACAGGTGGTTCGGCCCAGGGTTTTCCGCTGGAATGCCGGGTTGCGAAAGTTCCTGGTTCAACGGCTTGTTGCTGGCAATGAAGATGGTTTTTTCCTGCTCCGACATACCGCCATGCGCTTTGCCCCAGTAATCCCGCCCATGGTCCGTGCTGACGATCACCAGCCAGTCTTCCTGCGGGTTCAGGCGCTGGCGCTCATCGACCTTGTCCAGCAAATGGCCGATCTGGCTGTCGAGCGTGCGCAACGACTGTTGATAGCGTTCGCCAAAGCCGCTGTCGTGGCCAGTCTGGTCTGCTTCATCCAGTTGAATGAAGGTAAAGTCGGCGGGTGTATTGTCCAGGATCTGCAGCGTTCGCTCGATGACGCGTGCATCTGATAAACCACTCTCACGCACATCGGCGCCATGGGCGTCCTCCAGCAGGTAGGCCGTGTTCAGCGGTGACCAGCCGACCACGCTGGACAGGTAGGCATTCGGCATGGCCAGTCGCAGTCGTTTGAACAGGCTGGGAAACGACGGGTCTACCCGCAATGACTCGGCATTGTTGCTGACCCCGTGCTTGTTGCTCCAGACACCCGTCAGCAACGTGACCCATCCCGGGCCGCACAAGGTCGGTTGCTCGCTGGCCTTGCCGTTGATGCCACCCGTATAGGCCTTGCCGTAATACAGCCGCTGGCTCAGGTTGGTCGCGTTGCCCAATTGCAGGTAGCGCTCAAGCTGCACACCATCGAGACCGATTAACAAGGCCTTGGGGCGGCTTGGGTGTCGGGTCGGTTCGCAACCCGGGAGTATGGCCAGAAGCAGCAATAGCAGCAGGCTAGTGAGTCGCATGTCAGGACGCCCTTGAAAGTACATTGCGAGCGTTGCAACAACGTGGGTTGTTCACAACTGGCAGAAATGTCAGGTGGTTTGCGGCGTAGACCGACCTCCAGTAAGCTTGTGCAAATTCATCGGATGATTGGTTGAGTGCAATGAATACTGAGCTGACCAAGCGTTCCCTGGTTGAGCTTGCTGTGGATCGCATGCGTGAGCGCATCGTGCTGGGCGACTGGCAGGTCGGCCAGCGACTGCCTACCGAGCCGGAGTTGGCCCTGCAACTGGGCATCAGCCGCAATACCGTGCGCGAAGCCATGCGTGTGCTGGCGTTCAGTGGCCTGGTGGAAATTCGCCAAGGTGACGGTAGTTACCTGCGCACGGCCCAGGATCCGCTGCAGGCGGTGCAGGCGATGTCTCGCTGCAGTGCTGAGCAGGCCCGGGAAACCCGTCACATCCTCGAAGCCGAAGCTATCGGCTTGGCGGCGCTGCGCCGTACCGATGCCGATCTGCAGGCGCTACGCGATGCGCTGGCCAGCAGCGCCGGGCACTTTCACGGGGATGTCGATGCTTATGTGGCCTGCGACCTGGTGTTCCACCAGCGGTTGGTCGATGCCGCCCACAACCCGGCGTTAAGCGAGCTGTATCGCTACTTTTCCGGGGTGGTGGCTGCCGCGCTGCAACGCAACATGGCGACTGTTCCGCGGTGTCAGGCCACGTTCGACCTGCACGGCCAGATCCTCGAAGCCATCGAACAACGCGACGCGGAGCGGGCCAAGCGCCTCAGCCGCACCCTCATCGAATCCTGACACCGAGAAGGCCATGGCTGAATCCATCACCCGCAATACCCCGCCGAACGAGCGGGACCTCGATGAGCTGCTGATCGATGCCGAGGCTGACGACGAGCAGGTGCAGCAGCAGCCTGTAGTGTTGCGGCGGCCCTGGCTGTTGCTGCTGGGCCTGGTGCTGGTAGCCTTGAACCTGCGCCCGGCGTTGTCGAGCATGGCGCCGGTGCTGGGGCTGGTGTCTGAAGGGCTGGGGCTGAGTGCCTCGCAGGCCGGCTTGCTGACCACCTTGCCGGTGCTGTGCCTGGGGCTGTTCGCGCCGCTGGCACCCTTGCTGGCGCGGCGTTTTGGCAGTGAGCGGGTGATCCTCGGCATTCTTGTCACGTTGGCGCTGGGTATCGGGGTGCGAAGCGCCTTCGGCCCCGTTGGCGTGTTCCTCGGCAGCCTGATGGCGGGGGCGAGCATTGGCATTATCGGCGTGCTGCTGCCGGGTATCGTCAAGCGCGACTTCCCGCAGCACGCCGGCACGCTGACCGGTGTGTACACCATGGCGTTGTGCCTGGGCGCCGCCATGGCGGCGGGGGCTACCGTACCGTTGGCCCAGCATTTTGGCGGTAGTTGGGCACTTGGGCTGGGCTTCTGGGTATTGCCGGCCTTGCTGGCGATGCTGGTGTGGCTGCCACAGGCCCGCCAGGGGCATGGCCTGCACAAGGTGGCTTATCGTGTACGGGGCCTGTGGCGCGATCCGCTGGCCTGGCAGGTGACCTTGTACATGGGCTTGCAGTCATCGCTGGCTTACATCGTGTTCGGTTGGTTGCCATCGATCCTGATAGGCCGTGGCCTGAGCCCGACCGAGGCAGGGCTGGTGCTGTCGGGGTCGGTGATCGTGCAGCTGGTCAGCTCGCTGAGTGCGCCCTGGCTAGCCACCCGTGGCAAGGACCAACGCCTGGCGATCGTGCTGGTCATGTTGATTACCCTGGCGGGCCTGTTCGGTTGCCTGTATGCGCCGGTTTCGGGGCTGTGGGGATGGGCCGTGGTGCTGGGCCTGGGGCAGGGCGGTACTTTTGCCCTGGCGCTGACCCTGATTGTGCTGCGTTCGAAAGACGCCCATGTAGCGGCGAACCTGTCGAGCATGGCGCAGGGCGTGGGTTACACCTTGGCGTCGATGGGGCCGTTTGCGGTGGGGCTGGTGCATGACCTTACCGGGGGCTGGGCCGCGCTGGGGTGGATTTTTGCGGTATTGGGTATTGGTGCCATCGTGTTCGGGCTGGGTGCCGGGCGGGCGTTGCATGTGCAGGTGACCAGCGAAAAAGTCTGAGACGGGTGATGGCAGTGCCGGCCTCTTCGCGGGTACTGGCATAAGCTATCGGGGCAGATTATCGTGCTGCTTTGAACCCCAGGACGGACCTGCCCCCATGAGCGACGCCAACCGCGACCTGATCACCCGCTTCTACCAGGCCTTCCAGCGCCTGGACGCCGAGGCGATGGTGGCCTGCTACAGCGACGATATCGTTTTCAGCGACCCGGTTTTCGGCACCCTGCGCGGCAAGGATGCAGGTGATATGTGGCGTATGCTCACCCGCCGCGCCAAGAACTTTACCCTGACGTTCGACAGCGTCCGCGCCGATGAGCGCAGTGGCGGCGCGCACTGGGTGGCCACCTACCTGTTCACCCAGACCGACCGTGTTGTGGTCAACGACATCCAGGCGCGTTTTGTCATTCGTGATGGGCTGATCTGCCAGCATGACGACACCTTCGACCTGTGGCGTTGGTCGCGGCAGGCCTTGGGTATGCCTGGCGTATTGCTGGGCTGGTCGCCGCTGGTGCAGAACAAGGTTCGCCTGCAGGCATTCAAGGGATTGCGCGCATTCCAGCAGGCCCAAGGTGAGTGAAACCGTCGAATCCGTTGTTGGCAAACCCTGGTATGTCTACCTGGTAAGGACCGCCAACGGCTCGCTGTACTGCGGCATCAGCGATGACCCTCAGCGGCGTTTTGCGGCGCACCAGAAGGGGCAGGGCGCCCGCTACTTCAAGACCAGTCCAGCCCAGGCGCTGGTGTATGTGGAGCAATGGCCGGATAAAGGCGAGGCTTTGCGTCAGGAGCGGCTGGTAAAGCGGCTGCG
Organism: Pseudomonas sp. URIL14HWK12:I5; assembly: GCF_900176445.1. Classification (NCBI taxonomy): domain Bacteria; kingdom Pseudomonadati; phylum Pseudomonadota; class Gammaproteobacteria; order Pseudomonadales; family Pseudomonadaceae; genus Pseudomonas; species Pseudomonas sp. URIL14HWK12:I5. The sequence goes on along the minus strand of NZ_FWXQ01000007.1, from coordinate 194,814 downwards.
CAAATCGGCAAAGGAGGCGCTGGTGGCCTCCTTTACCGGCTTTGAGGGGATTAGTCCTTGCGCCGCTTCAACTGATCCACCAGCGTTGTCGGCAGCCCCTTGATGATCAGGGTGCCTGCCGCCTCGTCATACTCCACTTTGTCGCCCAGCAAGTGTGCCTCGAAGCTGATCGACAGCCCCTCGGCACGCCCGGTGAAGCGGCGGAACTGGTTGAGGGTGCGCTTGTCCGCCGGGATTTCTGGCGACAGGCCATAGTCCTTGTTGCGGATGTGGTCGTAGAACGCTTTGGGCCGGTCTTCGTCGATCAGGCTGGACAGCTCTTCCAGCGTTACCGGCTCGCCCAGTTTGGTCTGGGTGGTGGCGTACTCGACCAGGGTCTGGGTCTTTTCGCGGGCGGACTCTTCCGGCAGGTCTTCGCTCTCGACGAAGTCACTGAAGGCTTTGAGCAGGGTACGGGTTTCGCCTGGGCCATCTACACCTTCCTGGCAGCCGATGAAGTCGCGGAAGTAATCCGACACTTTCTTGCCGTTCTTGCCCTTGATGAACGAGATGTACTGCTTGGAGTTCTGGTTGTTCTTCCACTCCGACAGGTTGATGCGTGCCGCCAGGTGCAACTGGCCAAGGTCAAGGTGGCGCGAGGGCATCACGTCGAGTTCGGCGTTCACCGCTACCCCTTCGCTGTGGTGCAGCAGCGCAATGGCCAGATATTCGGTCATGCCTTGCTGGTAATGGGCGAACAGGATATGGCCGCCAGTGGACAGGTTGGACTCTTCCATCAGCTTTTGCAGGTGTTCCACGGCAATGCGGCTGAAGGCGGTAAAGTCTTTTTCTTCGTCCAGGTACTGCTTCAGCCAGCCGCTCAACGGGTAGGCGCCCGACTCACCGTGGAAAAAGCCCCAGGCTTTGCCTTGCTTGGCGTTATAGCTGTCATTGAGGTCGGCCAGCAGGTTCTCGATGGCATCGGAGGCGGCCAGTTCGGAGTCGCGAGCATGCAGCACCGCGGGGCTGCCATCAGGCTTTTTGTCGATCAGGTGAACGATGCAATGACGGATTGGCATGGGATTCTCGGCGAGCTGCAAAAGTTGCCAAGTTTACCCTAGACACAAGGTGATGCAGTGGCCGTATGTTGGCAGATATGTCGGTTGTTCGTTTTTTGTTCAAATTTGTGCGTTTTAAGCTAAAACCCCCGAAAAACCTGCATTAAATCGAAGTGCGCAGCGGATATTTATCTGCTCCTGTGGTAGTTTTGCGCGGTCTTGTGCCCCTCGTGTGGCGCATTGCTGGCAGCGTGCTGTCGTCGTGTCGAACCAAACGCCGATTTACGTATCTACATACGCGATTGGCGCGGCCCTCCACTTTCAGGGGCTGGCCCGATAACGTCGTAGTTCGCTGCATAACCATCGAATTTGATAGGGAAGGAACACCACCATGGCATTGACCAAAGACCAACTGATTGCCGACATCGCCGAATCGATCGCCGCGCCAAAAGCCACCGCCAAGAACGCTCTGGAGCAACTGGGCCAGATCGTTGCCGACCAACTGGAAAACGGCGCTGAAATCACCCTGCCAGGCATCGGCAAGCTGAAAGTCTCCGAGCGTCCTGCCCGTACCGGCCGCAACCCTTCGACTGGCGCTGCCATCGAAATCGCTGCCAAGAAAGTCGTCAAGTTCGTTCCAGCCAAAGTGCTGACCGACGCCATCAACAAGTAATTGTTGACGTGTTGACGAAACCGCGCCCGGCTTGCCCGGGCGCGGTTTTTTCATGCCTGTGATTTACGCTGGGCGTGCCAGGCCTGGCGCGCGGCATCGTCAAGGAAGCTCCAGGCGACCATGCGGCTCTGTTTCTGCCCCTGGCCCATTTCGATGATGCGTACGGCCTTGGCGCCTGCCTTCTTCAGTGCGGTCTCGATGCCCGGCAAGTTACTGGCCTTGGACACCAGGCTGGTGAACCACAGCACCCGCTCGGCGTACTGCACGCTCTCGCCGACCAGTTGGGTGACAAAGCGGATTTCGCCGCCCTCGCACCACAGTTCATTGTTCTGGCCACCGAAGTTGAGCACAGGCAGCTTGCGCTTGGGGTCTTGCTTGCCCAGGTTCTTCCATTTGCGCTGGCTGCCACGGGTGGCTTCTTCGCGTGAGGCATGGAAGGGCGGGTTGCACAGGGTCAGGTCGAAGCGTTCGTCATCCTGCAGCAGGCCGCTGAGGATGTGCGTGCGATTGGTCTGTTGGCGCAGGGTGATGGCCTTGCCCAACCCATTGGCCTGCACGATGGCCTTGGCCGATGCCAGGGCCACGGGGTCGATGTCCGAGCCCAGGAAGCGCCAGCGGTAGTCGCTGTGCCCAAGCAGTGGGTAGATGCAGTTGGCACCCACACCGATATCCAGTGCATGCACCTTGGCACCCTTTGGCGCCTCGCCGGCGTTGTCTTCGGCCAGCAGATCGGCGGCCACGTGAATGTAGTCGGCGCGGCCGGGGATGGGCGGGCACAGGTAGTCGGCGGGGATATCCCAGTGCTGGATGCCGTACTGGGCCTTGAGCAGGGCACGGTTGAACACGCGCACGGCTTCAGGGTTGGCGAAGTCGATGCTCGGTTTGCCGTGGGGATTGGTGATGGTGAAGCGGGCAAGGTCCGGGTGGGCCTTGATCAGGCTAGGGAAGTCGTAGCGGCCCTGGTGGCGGTTGCGCGGGTGCAGGGTAGGTTTCTGGATCATGGTGGAGTCCTGAAAAGCATCGCGGGCAAGCCCGCTCCTACGTTGACCTGTAGGAGCGGGGTTGCCCGCGATGAATTTACCGAGGTTTACAGCGCAGCGATGCGCGCATGCTGCTCGGTGAAGTTGGCCAGGGCCTGTTCAGACTCGGCCAGCTTGGCACGTTCCTTCTCGATCACCGCAGGCGGAGCCTTGTCGACGAAGGCGGCGTTGGACAGCTTGCCACCCACGCGTGCCACTTCGCCTTGCAGGCGCTGGATTTCCTTGTTCAGGCGCGCCAGCTCGGCATCCTTGTCGATCAGGCCGGCCATTGGCACCAGCACTTGCAGGTCACCGACCAGGGCGGTGGCCGACAGCGGCGCTTCGTCGGCATCGCCCAGCACGGTGAACGACTCCACCTTGGCCAGCTTCTTCAGCAGCGCTTCGTTTTCCAGCAGGCGGCGTTGGTCGTCGGCGTTGGCGTTCTTCAGGAACAGCGGCAGCGGCTTGCCTGGGCCGATGTTCATTTCGGCGCGGATGTTGCGCAGGCCGACCATCAATTCCTTGAGCCACTCGATGTCACCTTCAGCGGCGGCGTCGATGCGTGCCTCATTGGCCACCGGCCACGGCTGCAGCATGATGGTCTTGCCTTCGATACCGGCCAGCGGCGCGATGCGCTGCCAGATTTCTTCGGTAATGAACGGCATGAACGGGTGCGCCAGGCGCAGCGCCACTTCCAGCACGCGCACCAAGGTGCGGCGGGTACCACGAGCGCGCTCGACCGGGGCGTTTTCATCCCACAGTACCGGCTTGGACAGCTCCAGGTACCAGTCGCAGTACTGGTTCCAGATGAACTCGTACAGCGCCTGGCTGGCCAGGTCGAAGCGGAACTGCTCCAGCTGGCGGGTCACTTCGGCTTCGGTGCGCTGCAGCTGCGAGATGATCCAGCGGTCAGCCAGCGACAATTCGTAAGCTTCGCCGTTCTGGCCACAGTCCTCGCCCTTGTCCAGCACGTAGCGGGCGGCGTTCCAGATCTTGTTGCAGAAGTTGCGGTAGCCTTCGACGCGGCCCATGTCGAACTTGATGTCGCGGCCTGTCGAGGCCAGCGAGCAGAAGGTGAAGCGCAGGGCGTCGGTGCCGTAGCTGGCGATACCTTCAGGGAACTCGGCCTTGGTCTGCTTGGCGATTTTCTCGGCCAGCTTGGGCTGCATCATGCCACTGGTGCGTTTTTCCAGCAGGGCGTCGAGGGTGATGCCGTCGACGATGTCCAGCGGGTCCAGCACGTTGCCCTTGGACTTGGACATCTTCTGGCCTTGGCCGTCACGTACCAGACCGTGCACGTACACGGTCTTGAACGGTACCTGCGGGGTGCCGTCCTCGTTCTTGATCAGGTGCATGGTCAGCATGATCATGCGCGCAACCCAGAAGAAGATGATGTCGAAGCCGGTTACCAGCACATCGGTGGAGTGGAACTTCTTGAGGAACTCGGTCTGTTCCGGCCAGCCCAGGGTGGAGAAGGTCCACAAGCCGGAGCTGAACCAGGTGTCGAGCACGTCGTCGTCCTGGCGCAGGACCACGTCGGCGCCCAGGTTGTGCTTGGCGCGCACTTCTTCCTCGTTGCGGCCAACGTAGACCTGGCCGGCCTCGTCGTACCACGCCGGGATGCGGTGGCCCCACCACAGCTGGCGGCTGATGCACCAGTCCTGGATGTCACGCATCCAGGAGAAGTACATGTTCTCGTACTGCTTGGGCACGAACTGGATACGGCCATCTTCCACGGCGGCGATGGCAGGTTCCGCCAGCGGCTTGGTGGAGACGTACCACTGGTCGGTCAGCCACGGCTCGATCACGGTGCCCGAACGGTCGCCTTTCGGCACCTTCAGGGCGTGGTCGTCGATGCTCACCAGCAGGCCCTGGGCATCCAGGTCGGCAACGATCTGCTTGCGCGCGACGAAGCGGTCGAGGTTGGCGTATTGGGCAGGCAGTCGGGTATCAACCTGCTCGTTGACGCTGCCGTCGAGGTTGAAGGCCTGGGCGCTGGCAAGCACGAAGGCGTTCTTGTCGAAGATGTTCAGCAGCGGCAGGTTGTGGCGCTTGCCGACTTCGTAGTCGTTGAAGTCGTGAGCCGGGGTGATCTTCACGCAGCCGGTACCAAACGCTGGGTCGCAGTAGTCGTCGGCGATGATCGGGATGCGGCGACCAACCAGCGGCAGTTCGACGAACTTGCCGATCAGTGCCTGGTAGCGTTCGTCGTTCGGGTTGACCGCAACGGCCGCGTCACCCAGCAGGGTTTCCGGACGGGTGGTGGCAACCACCAGGTAGTCGTTGCCTTCGGCGGTCTTGGCGCCGTCGGCCAGCGGGTAGCGCAGGTTCCACAGGTGGCCTTTTTCGTCGTGGTTTTCCACTTCGAGGTCAGAGATGGCCGTGTGCAGCTTGGTATCCCAGTTGACCAGGCGCTTGCCACGGTAGATAAGGCCATCTTCATGCAGGCGCACGAACGCTTCTTTAACGGCTTCGGAGAGGCCGTCGTCCATGGTGAAGCGCTCGCGGCTCCAGTCTACCGAGGAGCCCAGGCGGCGGATCTGGCGGCTGATGTTGCCACCGGACTGGTCCTTCCATTCCCAGACCTTTTCCAGGAACTTCTCGCGGCCCAGGTCATGACGGTTCTGGCCTTTGGCTTCGAGCTGGCGCTCGACCAGCATCTGCGTGGCGATACCGGCGTGGTCGGTGCCTGGCTGCCACAGGGTGTCGCGGCCTTGCATGCGGCGGAAACGGATCAGGGCGTCCATGATCGCGTTGTTGAATCCATGGCCCATGTGCAGGCTGCCGGTCACGTTCGGCGGCGGGATCATGATGGTGTAGGACTCGCCTGCACCTTGTGGGGCGAAATAGTTCTCGGACTCCCAGGTGTTGTACCAGGAAGTTTCGATGGCGTGCGGCTGGTAGGTCTTATCCATGCGCGGCGGGACCCTGTGCATTTATTCGGGAAAGCCGGGAAGTATAACCAAGGTGGGGGCCGCAGGCGACAAGCTGCTGCTATCTGGCAGTGCGGCGGCGCCTGCTTCGCGGGCACCGCCGAAATTCAGGCTTACTCCGAACGCTTGATCAACCGCTCGATCCGCGCATCCAGCCGGCGCTTGATCTCGTTCTCGATGTGCGGGGTGAAGTCGTTGATCACGTCCTGCATGATCATCTGCGCGGCCGCACGCAGTTCGCTCTCCAGGTGCAGCAGGGTGTCCTGGCGGCGGGTTTGCGGGTCGTCCTCGGGTTCGGCAGCCACCGGTTCGGCAACCGGTGCAGGGTTGCCGGCAGGTTCGTCAAGCAGCAACGGAATCTGCTCCACCGTTTCGGTCAGCAGCGGCGGTTGCAGGTCGGCGTCGCCAAGCAGCTGTCGGATTGACTCGAGGTCATCGAGCAGATGGGCGGAGTCGGGCAAAGGGGAGGGCTTGTCCATCGTCGTCAAAGTCGCTGTAAGCGGTGGTCTTGCAGAGCATAGCCCTGTTCGCGGTAGAAACGGAATCGCTCTCGGGCCGATTGGCGGATGCCAGGCTCCTCGACCACGATTTCGGCCACCCGCTCGAACTGGCCGACAAAGCCCGGCACGCTGGCGCCCAGGTTGATCAGCAAGTCGCGGTGCTCGCCCGCGCTGTCTGCCAAGCCCAACGCCACGCCGGCATCGGCATGCACCTCGGCCAGGTCGTGGGGCACGAACGCCTCGCCCTTGAAGCGCCACAAGCGTTGGTCCAGCTCGCTGCGCTGTTCCGCGTCCTGGCAGTGCAGGTAGACCCGGTGGCCGAGGCGCCAGGCCTTTTCGCACAGCTTGCAGGCGAAATCCAGCCGCGCCGACAGCGAGTCGGTGGGCAAGATGTAGAAGTCGACTTTGCTCATGGTGAGAATCGCCGGCCAGTGGCGCACAAGGCGCCACCGGCCTCACGGCGTCACGCGCCAGCGCGGTCCAGCAGGTACTGGGTCAGCAGAGGCACTGGGCGGCCGGTGGCGCCTTTGTCCTTGCCGCCACTGACCCAGGCGGTACCGGCGATGTCCATGTGCGCCCAGTTGTAGGCCTTGGCGAAGCGCGACAGGAAGCAACCCGCGGTGATGGTGCCGGCCTTCGGCCCGCCGATGTTGCCCATGTCGGCGAACGGGCTGTCCAGCTGCTCCTGGTATTCGTCGAACAGCGGCAGCTGCCAGGCACGGTCGTCGGCGCGCTTGCCGGCGTCGAGCAACTGGTCCACCAGGTCGTCGTTGTTGCCCATCAGGCCGGAGGTGTGGCTGCCCAGGGCGACGATGCAGGCGCCGGTCAGGGTGGCGATGTCGATCACCGCCTGCGGCTTGAAGCGCTCGGCGTAGGTCAGGGTGTCGCACAGCACCAGGCGGCCTTCGGCGTCGGTGTTGAGAATTTCCACGGTCTGGCCGCTCATGGTGGTGACGATGTCACCTGGGCGGGTGGCACCGCCGCTCGGCATGTTTTCGGCGCAGGCCAGCAGGCACACGAGGTTGATTGGCAGCTGCAGTTCCAGCACGGCACGCAGGGTTCCGAACACACTGGCGGCGCCACACATGTCGTATTTCATTTCGTCCATGCCGGCGCCTGGCTTGAGGCTGATGCCGCCGGTGTCGAAGGTGATGCCTTTACCGACCAGCACGAATGGCTTGTCGGCCTTTTTGCCGCCCTGGTAATTCAGCACGATCAGGCGTGGAGGCTGGTCGCTGCCTTGGCCCACGGCATAGAACGCACCCATGCCCAGGTCCTTGATCTTCTTCTCGTCCAGCACCTCGACCTTCAGCGCCTTGTGCGCCTTGCCCAGGTCCTTGGCCTGCTCTGCCAGGAAGCTTGGGTGGCAGAGGTTAGGCGGCAGGTTGCCCAGGTCGCGGGTGAAAGCCATACCGGTGGCGATGGCGCTGGCGTGTTTGACCGCACGCTCGACTTCGGCCTGCCCGGCCTTGTCGGCCAACAGGGTGACCTTTTTCAGGGCGCGCGGCTCGGCCTTCTGGCTCTTGAAACGGTCGAAGACGTATTCGCCGTCGAGCAGGGTTTCGGCCAGCAGGCGGTATTTACCGTAATGGGCGTCGCGGTTGTTGACCGCCACATCGTCCAGGGCCAGCACTGCATCGGCACCGTTCAGGCCCTTGAGTACGCCGGCCACGCTGGCAACCAGCTTGCGCCAGGCGCGGTCGCCCAGGGCTTCATCCTTGCCACTGCCTACCAGCAGCACGCGCTCGGCCTTCAGGCCCGCAAGGTTCTGCAGCAGCAGGGTCTGGCCCGGCTTGCCGGCCAGGTCGCCGCGCTTGAGCACGGCGCTAATGGCACCCTCGCTGGCCAGGTCGACAGCCTTGGCCACAGCACCGAGCTTGCGGTTTTCACCTACCGGAATGACCAGTGTGGCGGTTTTTACGGATGCAGCAGCTACGCTTTTTACAACCAGTTCCATGTCAGGATCCCCGAATGATCGATACGAATGGCGCTGTGTGTGCCAGCGCTCTGGACGGGCCTGGCCGCTTAGTGGCGCGCCAGCGGAAAAGCTGCCAGTTTGAGCCTGCGGCAAGCGTGCTGACAACCCCGTTATGCGCGTTCATGCGCGGCCAAGTGACAGGGGCGGTCAATCACAGGATAATGCGCGCACTTTACATGGAGGTTCGCCTTTGGCGAACCGGCATTGGTCTTGGATGTACTAAGTCATTGTTTGGCGCCATTGCATGGCAGTCCGCCCTGACAACCCAGGAGTGTCTGGTTTGATCGTCTTTCGTTATCTGTCCCGCGAGGTCCTGGTGACCTTGAGCGCCGTCAGCGCTGTGCTGCTGGTGATCATCATGAGCGGGCGCTTCATCAAGTACCTGGCCCAGGCTGCCCAGGGCGTGCTCGACCCGGGCGTGCTGTTCCTGATCATGGGCTTCCGGTTGCCGGGTTTCCTGCAATTGATCCTGCCGCTGGGGCTGTTCCTCGGTATTCTCCTGGCTTACGGGCGCCTGTACCTGGAGAGCGAGATGACCGTGTTGTCGGCCACCGGCATGAGCCAGCAGCGCCTGTTGGGCCTGACCATGGTGCCGGCCGCCCTGGTCGCCCTGCTGGTGGCCTGGCTGAGCCTGAGCCTTGCACCGCTGGGCGTGGCCCAGGTGCAGCAGATCATCGCCCAGCAAGACGCGCTGACCGAGTTCGACACCCTGGTGCCTGGCCGCTTCCAGACGTTGCGTGACGGCTCGCGGGTCACCTATACCGAGCAGCTGTCGGATGACCGCATCAACCTGGCCGGGGTGTTCATTTCGGAGAAGCGCTTCAACCAGGACAAAACCAAGGACCGCGCGCCGTCGGTGCTGGTCGCGGAAAAGGGTCACCAGGAAATCCAGGCCGACGGCAACCGCTATCTGGTGCTGGAAAACGGTTACCGCTACGACGGTAACCCGGGCCAGGCCGACTACCGCGCCATCAAGTACGACACCTATGGCGTGCTGCTGCCCAAGCCGGAAGTCAGCGAGGAAGTCACCGAACGTGAAGCCATCCCTACCTCCGAGTTGATCGGCAAGAAGGGCCTGCGTGAGCGTGCCGAGTTGCAATGGCGGTTGTCGCTGCCGATCCTGGTGTTCGTCGTCACCCTGCTGGCGGTGCCACTGTCCCGGGTCAACCCGCGTCAGGGCCGCTTCCTCAAGCTGCTGCCGGCAATTCTTCTGTACATGGCCTACCTGACAATGCTGATTTCCGTACGCGGTGCCCTCGAGAAGGGCAAACTTCCGATCGGCCTGGGCATGTGGTGGGTCCACGGTCTGTTCCTGCTGATCGGCCTGGGGCTGATGTACTGGGAGCCGCTGCGCCTCAAGCGCGCTGCCCGTCGTGCGGAGGTGGCCCATGGCTAAGCTCGACCGCTATATCGGCCAGAGCGTGCTGCTGGCCATCCTGGCTGTGCTGGGGATCATCCTCGGCCTGGCTTCGCTGTTCGCCTTCATCGATGAGATGAGCGACCTGAGTGATACCTATACTGTGATGGAGGCTGGCAACTTCGTCCTGCTCACCGCACCGCGGCGGCTGTACGAAATGCTGCCGATGGCGGCACTGATCGGCTGCCTGATCGGCCTGGGCAGCCTGGCCAGCAGCAGCGAGCTGACCATCATGCGTGCGGCCGGCGTTTCCATCGGCCGTATCGTCTGGGCGGTGATGAAGCCGATGCTGGTACTGATGCTGGTCGGCGTGCTGATCGGTGAATACGTGGCACCGGTGACCGAGAACAAGGCCCAGGCCGACCGCTCGCTGGCCCAAGGCGGGGGTGAGGCGCAAAGCTCCAAGCGCGGTATGTGGCACCGTCAGGGTGAAGAGTACGTGCACATCAACGCCGTGCAGCCTAACGGCCTGCTGCTGGGGGTGACCCGTTACCGCTTCGACAACGAGCGCAAGATCGTCACGTCGAGCTTCGCCCGCCGTGCCCAGTACCAGAACGACCACTGGCTGCTCGCCGACGTGCGCACCACCTATTTCCGTGGTGACCACACCGAAGTCGTCAGCGCGCCGCAAGAGCGCTGGGACGTTTCGCTCACGCCAGAACTGCTCAATACCGTGATCCTGGCGCCGGAATCGCTGTCGATTACCGGGCTGTGGGACTACATCCACTACCTGTCTGACCAGGGTTTGAACAATGCCCGCTACTGGCTGGCGTTCTGGACCAAGGTACTGCAGCCGATGGTGACTGCGGCACTGGTGCTGATGGCAATTTCCTTCATCTTCGGCCCGCTGCGCTCGGTAACCCTCGGGCAGCGCGTGTTCACCGGTGTGCTGGTGGGCTTCGTGTTCCGCATCGGCCAGGACTTGCTGGGGCCATCTAGCCAGGTGTTTGGCTTCCCGCCGCTGCTGGCGGTGGTGATTCCGGCGGGCATTTGTGCCTTGGCCGGTGTGTGGTTGTTGCGCCGGGCGGGTTGATGGCCTGAGCTGCACAAGAAAGCCGACCTTAGGGTCGGCTTTTTCATGGGTGTTAACCTGTGCTCATTTCTTCTGCTTCGGCACCCGCACCAGCTGGCTCTCTGAATAGATGTCATGCCAGCCCCGCTTGCGCTTGTCGATTAACACCCAGAAGAAACCCAACCCCAGGCACAGCCACGAAGCAATCGACACCACAAAGCGCAACAGCGCCTGCCACAGGCTGATGGCCGAACCATCGGCGTTCTGCACTCGCACACCCCATACCTGCATGCCCAGGGTCTGCCCGCCATGGGTCCAGAACTTGGCAAAGAAGCCGAAGAGGGCGAACAGCAGCACCGTCGACAGCAGAGGGTCGCCATCCAGTGCCCCAGCCTCGGTCAGCTCGCGCATGCGTGCCTCGCCGATGATCGCCATCTGGATCATCTTGTAAGCGCCAGCGGTCACGATCAGCAGGGCCGTGCACAGTAAAAAGTCGTAGAACATCGCCGCCAGGCGCCGGCCCAGGCCGACCGGTGGAAAATCTCCCTGAGGGGTGAGCAGAGGCTTGGACATGCGGGACGGCTCCAGAAGACGAAGCCGCTATTCTACGGGCAAAAAAAAGCCCCTGCACTTGGCAGGGGCTTTTCTCGAAGTCGGGTTCGGCTTAACCGGCGACCTGAACTTTGTCAGCCTGCATGCCTTTCTGGCCCTGGACTGCTTCGAAGGTAACCTTCTGGCCTTCTTTCAGGCTCTTGAAGCCGTTGCCTTCGATAGCGCGGAAGTGCACGAACAGATCCGGACCGCTTTCGGGGGTGATGAAGCCGTAACCTTTTTCGTCATTGAACCACTTGACGGTACCGTTCTGACGCTCAGCCATTGTCTTATTTCCTATGAAGCTTGAATTTTGATGACAGTTTCTTTCGCACTTGTTTGTAAGCGAAAGAGTACTGGGCTGGGTTGCAGGAAAGTAAGAGACGTCGAACGGGTTGTAGCAAATCTCGGCTACTGGCCCAGGTCACGAACTGTTGCGACCCATGCAAACACAGTGCAGTGACTCTACGCCAACTCCCGAGCGAAAAACAAGCCCTTGGTCGTATGGAAAATCAGCCGTTTGCCGATAACCGACCGATTTGACGGAAACGGCATGGCGCCTGGCCTGGCGCCATGTTCAAAAGTTATTGAGCAGGTTCGAAAACGAATATGTGGAACCTGCCCGTAACCTTCACAAAGCTGTTTCAACCACGGTAGTAACGTTGTGCCACGAAAGGCATTTTGCTGACTTTCAAGGCAACCTTCTTGCCCCGCACCACGGCAAACAGCGGGGTGTCGACTGCAGCATGTTCACTATCGATATAACCCATTGCTACAGGTGCGCCGAGTGTCGGGCCAAAGCCGCCGCTGCAGACTTTGCCGACCGGTTTATCGTTTGCATCGACAATATCCGCGCCTTCACGAACGGGCGTACGTTCTTGCGGTAGCAGCCCGACGCGCTTGCGTGCCACGCCATCGCGCTGCTGGGCATAGATGGCCTCGGCACCCGGGAACCCGGCGGCACGTGCACCGTCGGCACGGCGCACCTTGGAAATCGCCCACAGCAGGCTGGCCTCGACCGGGGTGGTCTCGGCATTCATGTCGTGGCCATACAGGCACAGGCCGGCTTCCAGGCGAAGCGAGTCGCGAGCGCCCAGGCCAATCGGCTGTACCTCCGGCTCGGCCAGCAGACGACGGGCCAGGGCTTCGGCGGCTTGTGCCGGAACCGAGATTTCGTAGCCATCTTCGCCGGTGTAGCCCGAGCGGCTGACGAAGCAGTCTTCGCCCAGCAGCTTCACCGGGCGGAACTGCATGAAGGTCATGCCGGCCACTTCCGGGGCCAGGCGTTCCAGCACCTTGACCGCAGCTGGGCCTTGCAGGGCCAGCAGGGCACGTTGCTCGAACAGCGGCTGCACTTCGCAACGGTTGCCGATGTGTTTTCGCAGGTGGGCCAGGTCCTGGTCCTTGCAGGCGGCGTTGACCACCAGGAACAGCGTGTCGTCACCCAGGTTGGCCACCATCAGGTCGTCGAGGATGCCGCCCTGCTCGTTGGTGAACATGGCATAGCGCTGCATGCCTGCCGGGAGGTCGATGATGTCCACGGGTACCAGGCTTTCCAGGGCCTTGGCGGCATCAGCGCCGCGCAGGATGATCTGGCCCATGTGCGAAACGTCGAACAGGCCGGCCTGCTCGCGGGTGTGCAAGTGTTCCTTGAGCACGCCCAGCGGGTACTGCACCGGCATGTCGTAGCCGGCGAACGGCACCATGCGGGCACCCAGTTCCAGGTGCAGGGCGTGCAGTGGGGTCTTGAGCAGTGTTTCGGACATCGGTGACTCCTTGGTGTTGTTGTCGGGTCAACATTCGATGATGTTGACGGCCAGGCCGCCACGGGCGGTCTCTTTGTATTTGCTTTTCATGTCGGCGCCGGTCTGGCGCATGGTGCGGATGACCTTGTCGAGCGACACGTAATGTTGCCCGTCGCCGCGCAAGGCCATGCGCACCGCGTTGATTGCCTTCACCGAGCCCATGGCATTGCGCTCGATGCACGGCACCTGGACCAGCCCGCCGATCGGGTCGCAGGTCAGGCCCAGGTTATGCTCCATACCGATTTCTGCAGCGTTCTCCACCTGCTGCACGCTGCCACCCATCACCTCGCATAACGCGCCGGCAGCCATCGAGCAGGCCACGCCGACCTCGCCCTGACAGCCCACTTCCGCGCCAGAGATGGAGGCGTTTTCCTTGTACAGGATGCCGATGGCCGCAGCGGTGAGCAGAAAACGCACCACCCCGTCCTCGCTGGCGCCCGGCACGAAGCGCATGTAATAGTGCAATACTGCCGGGACGATACCTGCCGCCCCATTGGTGGGTGCGGTGACCACGCGCCCGCCGTAGGCGTTTTCTTCGTTCACGGCCAAGGCGTAGAGGTTGACCCAGTCGAGCACCGACAGGGCATCGCGCAGGCTGGCTTCCGGGTGGCGGCTCAGTTGGCGGTACAACGCGGGCGCCCGCCGCTTGACCTTGAGCCCGCCCGGCAATATGCCTTCATGCTGGCAGCCCGCTTCAACGCAATCCTGCATCACCTGCCAGATGCGCAGCAGCCCGGCGCGGGTTTCTGCCTCTGGGCGCCAGGCGGCCTCGTTGGCCAGCATCACTTGGCTTATCGACAGGTTTTGCGTGGTGCAATGGCCGAGCAGTTCCTTGGCGGTCTTGAACGGGTAGGGCAGCACGGTGCTGTCCTCGACGATGCGGTCGTGGCCGGCGGCGTCCTCGTCGACCACGAATCCGCCGCCCACCGAGTAATACTCGCGGCTGCGGATTTGCAGGCCGGCGTCGTCGAACGCGCGAAAGATCATGCCGTTGGGATGGTAGTCCAGCGGCTTGCGGATCATTGCCACATGCTGTTTTTCAATGAACGCAATGCTGTGCTCGCCCAGCAGGTTGATGTGGCCACTGTCGCGGATGGCCTGCAGGCGGGCGGGGATGCTTTCGGTGTCGATAATGTCCGGCTGTTCGCCTTCAAGGCCCAGCAGCACCGCCTTGTCACTGCCGTGGCCCTTGCCGGTGGCGCCCAGTGAGCCATACAACTCGGCTTTGACGCTGGCCGTGCGGGCGAGCAAGCCGTCACGGCGCAGCCCTTCAGCGAACCGCGCGGCGGCGCGCATCGGGCCGACCGTGTGCGAACTGGAGGGGCCGATGCCGATCTTGAACAGGTCGAAGACGCTCAGTGACATGGATGTTCCTCCTGCAAACCTTGGGGCCGCTTTGCGGCCCTTTCGCGGCACAAGGCCGCTCCTACAGGACAGCGCCGCCCGTATAGGAGCGGCCTTGTGCCGCGAAAGGGCTGCGCAGCAGCCCCATGGTTCCCGACTGCATCAGGCGTCCTGATAGCTCTCGATCGACGGGCAGGCGCACACCAGGTTGCGGTCGCCGAACACGTTGTCGACCCGACCCACTGGCGGCCAGTACTTGGCTTCCACCAGGCTTGGCAGCGGGTAGACCGCCTGCTCGCGGCTGTAGCCGTGGGCCCATTCGCCAACCAGCTCGGCCGCGGTGTGCGGGGCGTTTTTCAGCGGGTTGTCGTCCTTGTCCAGGCTACCGTTTTCGACCGCACGGATTTCTTCGCGGATCTGGATCATCGCGTTGCAGAAGCGGTCCAGTTCTTCCTTGGACTCGCTTTCGGTCGGTTCGATCATCAGCGTGCCCGCCACCGGGAAGGACATGGTCGGGGCGTGGAAGCCAAAGTCGATCAGGCGCTTGGCCACGTCGTCGACGCTGATGCCGCTGGTGTCCTTCAGCGGGCGCAGGTCGAGGATGCACTCGTGGGCCACCAGGCCATTGCCGCCGGTATACAGAACAGGATAGTGCTCTTCCAGGCGGCGGGCGATGTAGTTGGCGTTGAGGATTGCCATCTGCGAGGCACGCTTGAGGCCGGCACCGCCCATCATGCGGATGTACATCCAGGTGATCGGCAGGATGCTGGCGCTGCCGAACGGCGCGGCGCATACGGCCCCTTCGGTGTTTTCAAGCTGCGCGTGGCCTGGCAGGAACGGCGCCAGGTGCGACTTGACGCCAATCGGGCCAACGCCCGGGCCGCCACCGCCGTGCGGGATGCAGAAGGTCTTGTGCAGGTTCAGGTGGGACACGTCGCCGCCGAACTTGCCCGGGGCGCACAGGCCGACCATGGCGTTCATGTTGGCGCCGTCGATGTACACCTGGCCACCGTTGTCGTGGATGATCGCGCAGATTTCGCCGATCGCTTCCTCGAACACGCCGTGGGTCGACGGGTAGGTGATCATGATCGCGGCCAGGCGCTCGCGGTGCTCGATGGCCTTGGCGCGCAGGTCTTCTACGTCGACGTTGCCGCGTGCGTCACAAGCGGTAACCACCACGCGCATGCCGGCCATGTGGGCGGTGGCAGGGTTGGTGCCGTGGGCCGACGACGGGATCAGGCAGATGTCGCGGTGGCTTTCGCCACGGCTGCGGTGGTAGGCACGGATGGCCAGCAGGCCTGCGTACTCGCCCTGGGAGCCGGCGTTGGGCTGCAGCGATACGGCGTCATAGCCAGTAGCGGCGCACAGCATGGCTTCCAGCTCGGTGGTCATCTGCAGGTAGCCCTGGCTCTGCTCGGCCGGGGCGAACGGGTGCAGGTTGCCGAACTCGGCCCAGGTGACCGGGATCATCTCGCTGGCGGCGTTCAGTTTCATGGTGCACGAGCCCAGCGGTATCATGCTGCGGTCCAGCGCCAGGTCCTTGTCGGCCAGGCGGCGCAGGTAGCGCATCAGCTCGGTTTCGCTGTGGTAGCGGTTGAACACCGGGTGTTCGAGGATCGCCGACTGGCGCAGCAGGGCGGTAGGCAACAGCGAACCGGTGCTGGCGGCTAGCGCGGCGAAGTCTGGTTGAGCCTGGTCGCCAGCGAACAGTTGCCACAGCGACTCGACGTCAGCCTGGCTGCTGGTTTCGTCCAGCGACAGGCCCAGGTGGGTGGCGTCGACCTGGCGCAGGTTGATGCCTTGGGCGCGGGCCTTGTCATGCAGGCTGGCGGTTGCAGCGCCGGTGGCCAGGGTCAGGGTGTCGAAGGCGCTGGCGCCCACTACCTGCACGCCCAACGTTTTCAGGCCGGCGGCCAGGATCGCGGTCAGGGCGTGGGTGCGCTCGGCAATGCGCTTGAGGCCGGCCGGGCCGTGGTACACGGCGAACATGCTGGCAATGTTGGCCAGCAGCACCTGGGCGGTGCAGATGTTGCTGGTGGCCTTTTCGCGGCGGATATGCTGCTCGCGGGTTTGCATGGCCAGGCGCAGGGCGGTCTTGCCGAAGCGGTCGATCGATACGCCGACCAGGCGGCCCGGCATGTCGCGCTTGAAGGCGTCACGGGTGGCGAAGTAAGCCGCGTGCGGGCCACCAAAGCCCAGTGGCACGCCGAAGCGCTGAGCGCTGCCGATGGCCACGTCGGCATCGAACTCGCCCGGCGGGGTCAGCAGGGTCAGGGCCAGCAGGTCAGCGGCCACGGCAACCAAGGCGTTGGCTGCGTGGAAGCGCTGTACCACGTCACGGTAGTCGAACACGTCACCGTTGCTGGCCGGGTATTGCAGCAGGGCGCCGAAGAAGGCGCTGACATCGCCCAGTTCGCGCTCATCGCCGATCACGACTTCGATACCCAGCGGCTCGGCACGGGTGCGCAGCACGTCGAGGGTTTGCGGGTGGCAGTGTACGGAGGCGAAGAAGGCGTGGCTGGCCTTGTTCTTCGACAGGCGTTTGCAGAAGGTCATGGCCTCGGCCGCTGCAGTGGCTTCGTCGAGCAGGGAGGCGTTTGCGATCGGCAGGCCGGTGAGGTCGCTGATCAGGGTCTGGAAGTTCAGCAGCGCTTCCAGGCGGCCTTGGGAAATTTCTGGCTGGTATGGGGTGTAAGCGGTGTACCAGGCCGGGTTTTCCAGCAGGTTGCGCAGGATCGGTGCCGGGGTGTGGGTGTTGTAGTAGCCCTGGCCAATGTAGCTCTTGAACAGTTGGTTCTTGCCGGCGATGGCCTTGAGCGCGGCGAGCGCGTCGGCTTCGCTCTGGCCGTCGTGCGAACCGAGCACGCTGGTGCCCTTGATGCTGTCAGGGATGACCGCAGCGGTCATGGCTTCCAGCGAGTCGAAGCCCAGGGCGGCGAGCATGGCCTGCTCGTCAGCGGCGCGCGGGCCGATGTGGCGGGCGATGAATTCGTTGGCGGTGCCGAGGTGGATGGTCATGGCGGGGTTCCTCAGGCGTCGTCGTTGGCTTTGAGCAGGCGGTCGTAGGCGTCCTGGTCGAGCAGGGCGGTTACGGCGCTGGCGTCGGCAGGGATGAAGCGGAAGAACCAGCCTTCGCCCATCGGGTCTTCGTTGACCAGTTCCGGGCTTTCTTCGAGTTGGCCGTTGACCTCAACCACTTCACCGGTCAGGGGCATATAGACGCCGCTGGCGGCTTTTACCGACTCGACTGTGGACGCTTCGCTGCCTTTCTCATACGGCTGCAACTCTGGCAGTTGCACGAAAACCACATCGCCAAGGGCGTTTTGGGCGTAGGCGGTGATGCCCACGGTGACGCTGCCATCGACTTCGACGCGCAGCCATTCGTGATCTTCAGTGAAACGCAACTCGCTCATGGGGAATCCTCGGGAAGCAGGGCGTTGGGCGCGGTGGCTCCGCGCTCTTGGGGTGCTTTCCCTTAGCAATAATGCGGCCAATAGAGGAAAATCCTTTAAAAACAATACCTTATTTATTTTTATGGGATGGCTGTTTGTTGGTTTGGAACGAAAACGCTACAGAAGGTTGTGCATGAAAAAGGGTTTGGGGATCAAACCCTTGCGCAATAGCACTCGAACGGATGTGTACTGATTTCGTTACGGTGTATCGAAATCTATACGGTACCTTGAGGCGGTTCAGTTGTTGCCAAGCCGGAAATGAATCAAACAAGTTCGATACTTGCGAAACTTTGCGAGCTTTCTTCTTGCACCTATAGGGTGTCGCCATATCAACTATTTATGTCACCTGCGTGATAGTTTTCAAATGGCTGAACTAAGTATTTGCCCCCAACGATTTTCCCGCCTATTGCGCGTCACCAGAATGGCCACCTTTCATGTGGGCCGTTAGCCTGAAGCAATAACCACAAGTTGGTAATTCGGCTGTCGGCCAAGCATGTGCCTTGCTGCCCGGGCTCATGCAACCAGCACCGAATATCAGGAAGGGAAAGTGTCATGGGAATGACGAGGCGTAAATTTTTGATTGGCGGCGGCGTTTTGGCGATCGCAGGCGGCGCAGGGGTTCTGACCCCTTTGTTGACCCGGGAAGGCCGATTGATTCCCGGCAAACCGCGGTTTGGTTATGTCGCAGGCACCGAGGGGGCGCTTCCCAAGCAGGCAGACGTAGTGGTTGTTGGCGCTGGTATTCTGGGGCTCATGACTGCAATCAACCTTGTCGAGCGCGGCCTCTCGGTCGTTGTCGTTGAAAAAGGTGAAGTTGCCGGCGAACAGTCTTGCAGGTTCTATGGCCAGGTCATGACCTACAAGATGCCTGATGCGACATTCCAGTTGCACCATCTTGCCAAGCAACGTTGGCGAGAGATGAATGCCAAAGTGGGGGCGGACACAAGTTACCGCACACAAGGTCGGGTCGAAGTACCTTTCGATGAAGAAGACCTGGAAGGCGTCAGAAAGTGGATCGATGTCAAAACGCGGGAAGTCGGCGCGGACATTCCTTTCAAGACGCGAATCATTCAAGGCAGTGAACTTGAACAGCGCCTGCGCGGTGCATCCTCGCGCTGGACGGTCGCAGGCTTCGAGGAAGACTCCGGTAGCCTGGATGCCGAGCGTGCATCGTTCGTCATGGCCGAGTATGCCAAGAAAGTGGGTGTGCGGATCTACACCCACTGCGCGGCCAGGGGCCTGGAAACCCACGCAGGTGCCATCTCCGACGTGGTCACGGAAAAGGGCGCCATCAGGGCGTCTCGCGTGATCGTGGCGGGCGGCGCATGGTCCCGGCTGTTCATGCAGAACCTGGGCGTCGATGTGCCTACCTTGCCCGCCTACCAGTCCCAGCAAATCATCAGCGCGGCACCCCGTGCACCCGGGGGCAACGTTGCATTGCCGGGGAATATCTACTTCCGTGAGCAGGCTGACGGCACATACGCCACCTCGCCACGCGTCGTCGTTGCCCCGGTGGTCAAAGAGTCGTTCATGTATGGCTATAAGTACCTGCCCCTGCTGGCCATCCCCGACTTCCCGGTGCACATTTCACTCAACAAGCAACTGATCGATTCGTTCATTCAGCCAACGCACTGGAAGCTGGACGAGGTTTCGCCTTTCGAGAAAAACCGGCTGATGACCGCAGCGCCGGACCTGCCGGAACTGAATGCCTCACTGGAAAAACTCAAGGTCGAGTTCCCCGCGTTCAGCGATGCGAAGCTGATCGATCAGTGGAGCGGTGCGATGGCCATCGCTCCCGACGAAAACCCCATCATTTCGCAGGTCAATGAGTACCCGGGGCTGGTCCTCAACACCGCAACCGGTTGGGGTATGACCGAAAGCCCGGTGTCGTCCGAACTGTCGGCGGACTTGCTGCTTGGAAAGGCGCCGGTGCTGGACCCCAAACCCTTCAGCCTGTATCGGTTCTAAGCACACAAGGCGCAATGGAATGACCCGTGCGCGCAGCATCGATGCGTGCACATTTTTGGCAATCATCAGGAGAACAGTATGAAAGTGGCTTTAACGACCGCAGCAATGGCCGTGGCACTCGCGGGTGCCGGGAGCGTTCATGCACAAGAAATCGTGCGCCATGGCGCAGGTAGTTTCCCTATCTCGTCGGCTGTAGAGGTGCCTGCCGGGAAGACGGTTGTCTACCTGAGTGGTTCTGTCCCGTCGGTTATTCACCCTGACGCACCCAAGGGTTCGCTGGAAGCCTATGGTGATACCAAGGCACAAACCATCAATGTGCTTGGAAACATCCAGCAGCAGCTGAAAGAACTGGGCCTTGGTCTTGCCGATGTGGTGAAGATGCAGGTGTTCCTGGTGGGCGGCCCGGAGAACGGCGGGAAAATGGACTTCGACGGTTTCATGGCCGGCTATACCCAATTCTTCGGGCCAGCCGCCAGGCAGCCAGTCCTTCCTGCACGCTCGGCGTTCCAGATTGCAGGCCTGGCCGACCCTGCCTGGCGTGTCGAGATCGAAGTGACAGCGGTTCGTCCCTGAACCCGGGCATGCGCCGGTCCCGGGCTAGCCATGCCCGGGACTTGCCGGTGGGTTTAGCCAGTGATAAATGGCAATGCCAGGTACAGTTTGATCACGATCACGTTGATGATGTCGATGAAGAACGCACCCACCATCGGCACCACCAGGAAGGCGATGTGCGAGGCGCCGTAGCGTTGGGTCACCGCTTGCATGTTGGCAATCGCCGTGGGTGTTGCACCCAGGCCGAAGCCACAGTGCCCCGCGGCCAGCACGGCTGCATCATAGTTGCGGCCCATGACTCGGAATGTCACGAAGATCGCAAACAGTGCCATGACCAATGTCTGCGCAGCCAGCAGTATGAAGAACGGCAAGGCCAGTGCTGCCAGGTCCCACAGTTTGAGTGACATCAAGGCAATCGCCAGGAACAGCGACAGACTGACGTTGCCCAGTACCGAGACTTCCCGTTCGAAGACATGATAAAAACCGAACGCCGAAAGGCCGTTGCGCAGCAATACGCCCACGAAGAGTACGCAAACGAATGTCGGTAGTTCGAATGCCGTACCTTTCAACAGGCTATTAAGTAATGTGCCGGCCAGTAAGCTGACGGCAATAAGAGCCAAGGTTTCGATAAATGAAAACGATGTAATCAACCGCTCTTTGTCCGGCTGCTCAAAGCCCTTGGGTAACTGCGGCACTTCTTCTTCCACACCCGGTGTTTTGACGCGCTTGATCAGCAGCCGGGCAACCGGGCCACCAATCAAACCGCCCAACACCAGGCCGAACGTGGCAGAGGCAAGTGCAAGTTCCGAGGCCGAAGCCAAGCCAAACTTTTCAGTGAAGGTCGCGCTCCAGGCAGCGCCAGTGCCGTGGCCACCAGACAAGGTGATCGAACCGGCCAGCAGGCCCATCAGTGGGTCGAGCCCCAATGCCGTTGCCAGCCCGATACCCATGGCGTTCTGAACCAGCAGCAAGCCCGTCACCACCAGCAGGAACACAGTAACCACGCGTCCGCCCTTCTTCAGGCTGGCAAAGTCTGCACTCAAACCGATGGTGGCGAAGAACGCCAGCATCAACGGTGCTTGCAACGAGGTATCAAACTGGACCTGTACATCGAAACTGCGCAATGCCAAGAGTGCCAGCGCAACGACCAAACCACCTGCCACAGGCTCCGGAATATTGTAAGCGCGCAGAAAGCCAATACGTGCGACCAGACCGCGCCCCAGTAGCAGTACCAAGGAGGCGGCTACAAGTGTCCCGTAAAAATCGAGTTCAAACATCAGGGTACTCTTCGCTCAGGGTGACATGCAAAATTACAATGTCACCATTCTACGGCGAGTACTCCAGTCAATTGCGGCTGAGCGGCTAGGAAAAATCTGAATCAGCGGTAAGTTTTGACGACAAGTATCAGGCTTTTCCGGGTATTCCATATTTACGCAGTCGCTGGGCAATAGCGGTATGCGAAGTTTGCAAACGCCCGGCTAACTGCCGCGTCGACGGGTAGCTGGCATACAAGCGCTGCAACAGCTCACGCTCGAAGTCACCCACGGCCTGCTCCAGGCTGGCTACGTCGCCATCCAGCCCACGTGCCACCGAAGTACCGGCGATGTCCAGGTCGCCGATGTCCACCAGGTTGCCCTCACAGATAGCCGCTGCGCGGAAAATCACGTTCTGCAGTTGGCGTACATTGCCCGGCCAAGGGTTGGCCAGCAGCGCCGAATGGGTGGCTGGCGTCAATCGGCAGGGCGGGCGTTGAATCTGCGTGCAGGCTTGCTGCATGAAGAAATGCGCCAGCATCAGGATATCCTGGCCCCGGTCGCGCAGTGGCGGTACCTGCAGGTTGAGCACGTTCAAGCGGTAGAACAGGTCTTCGCGGAAGCTGCCGTCGGCAACCATGCGTTCCAGGTCGCGGTGGGTGGCGCTGATGATGCGCACATCCACCTTCACTTCGCGGTCACCGCCCACCCGGCGGAAGCTGCCGTCACTGAGAAAGCGCAGCAGTTTGGCCTGCAGGTATGGCGACATTTCGCCAATTTCATCGAGGAACACCGTGCCCTGGTTGGCCAGTTCCATCAGCCCGGGCTTGCCGCCCCGTTGCGCGCCGGTGAAGGCGCCAGGGGCATAACCGAACAGCTCGCTCTCGGCCAGGCTCTCGGGCAGCGCGGCACAGTTCAGGGCCAGGAACGGTGCTGCGTGGCGGCTGCTGATGGCATGGCAGGCGCGGGCTACCAGTTCTTTGCCGGTGCCGGTTTCGCCATGCACCAGCAATGGCGCATCGAGCGCCGCCACGCGCAGGGCGCGGGCCTTGAGGGTGCGGATGGCCGGTGACTCGCCGAGCAGGGCATCGAAACCTTCGGCGTGGTCGTGGTGCAAGGCTGACAGGCGTTCGCCCATGCGTGAAGGTGGGTACAGCGTCAGCAGGCCACCGGCGTTGGTGATCGGCATGGCGTCCAGCAGCAGGCTCTGGCCGTTCAGCTGCATCTCGCGCATGGGCAGGTGGAAGTTATTGTCCAGCAGGGCTTGCAGCAGCGCCGGGTCGCCAAACAGTTCGCCCACCGAGCGCCCGGCGGATTCGCGGCCACACAGTTCGATCAGCGCTGGGTTGGCCAGCAGCACCAGCCCGGCGCTGTCCACCGCCAGCACCGGGTCGCTCATGGCGGCCAGCAGGGCATCCAGTTGCAGGTGGCGGCGTTGGCCAGGAAGGATGTCGACCACGTCCACCGATTGCACGCCATGCACCTCGAAGAGCGCGTCGTGCAGTTCTTCGAGCACGGCGGGGCTAAGGGTGGGGGCGTCGATGTAGACGTTCGGCGGGACCATCTCCACGGCGTCCAGGTTGAGGTTGCGGGCACCGAGCAGGGCGAGGACTTCCTGGGTGATGCCGACGCGGTCGATGAAGCTGACGTGGATGCGCATGAGGGAGGGTGAGGTGGTGGCCGGGGAGGGCAGTAGTATGCCTTAACATCGCCGGGGCCGCTGTGCGGCCCCGGTTCTTGAAATCACTCCAGATGTTCAGGCTTGATCGGATCGCCCGATTTCACATCGAGTTTTTCGCGAATGTCGGCGAACATGTAGTCATAGAGCTTGTGCGGCGAACTCAGGGTCTCGAACTTCTTCGGCGGCGCCAGATACGACTGGGCCTTGCGGGTCAGTTGCATGAGAAAGCTGGGCAACACCTGGTCCTTGGCGAGGAAGAACTTTTCTTCCACCGTTTTGCCTTCGATGCTGCCATGCATATGGAACTGAATGCCTCTGCCTTCCTTGGGGTCAGACACTGCCTCGTACTCGATGTTCAGGTCGTAGCTGTGGTCTGCCGCGTTCAGCGCAGTGCGCTCGATGTGTACATGACCGGGGTGGTACTGGGCCATGGCTATCTCCTCTGGAAGGTCGAAAATGGCGGGCGCCGGGCGCCCGCCCACTGCATTCAACGGTAGCTGATCCCCGGCTTCGCGGTGGAGACCCGAGTGCCGGCAGTGCCTTTGACGATGTCTTCGATGTTCTCGAGCGAACTGATCACCGCCACTTTGCCGGTATTGCGGGCGAAGTCACTGGCAGCCTGCACCTTTGGCCCCATGGAGCCGGCAGCGAAGCCAAGCCGTTCGAGTTCGTCAGGATGTGCCTGGGCGATGGCTTTTTGCGTAGGCTTGCCCCAGTCAATGTACGCCGCATCGACGTCAGTGGCGATTATCAGAAGGTCGGCATCCAGTTGCTCGGCCAGCAAAGCCGAGCACAGGTCCTTGTCGATCACCGCCTCGATGCCCTTGAGCTTGCGGTTTTCATCGTACATGGTGGGGATACCACCACCGCCTGCGCAAATCACGATGCTGCTCTTTTCCAGCAGCCACTTGATCGGGCGGATTTCGAAGATGCGCTTGGGTTTGGGGCTGGCCACCACGCGGCGGTACTTGTCGCCGTCAGCCTTCACCACCCAGCCCTTTTCCTTGGCCAGCCGTTCGGCTTCGTCCTTGCTGTAGACCGGGCCGATGAACTTGGTGGGGTCTTTGAAGGCGGGGTCATTGGCGTCCACTTCCACCTGGGTCAGCAGGGTGGCGAATGGCACTTCGAAGTCCAGCAGGTTGCCCAGTTCCTGCTCGATCATGTAGCCGATCATGCCCTCGGTTTCAGCGCCCAGCACGTCCAGCGGGTAGGCCTCGTCGGGTTTGTAGGACAGTGCCTGAAGTGACAGCAGGCCAACCTGCGGGCCGTTGCCGTGGGCAATGACCAGCTCGTTGCCAGGGTGGATCTTGGCGATCTGTTCGGTGGCGGTGCGGATATTGGCGCGCTGGTTCTCAGCGGTCATGGGCTCGCCGCGACGCAGCAGGGCGTTGCCGCCCAATGCAACAACGATACGCATGGGGAATGTCCTTTGCGGATGAGGTAGCGCCTCGATCCTGCAGGCGCTGGCAAGCCAGCCCCCACAGGAACGAGGTGGTTGTCAGAGGTCAGCCAGGGTCGACACCAGGATCGCCTTGATCGTGTGCATGCGGTTTTCCGCCTGCTCGAAGGCGATGCAGGCCGGCGACTCGAACACGTCGTCGGTCACTTCGATGCCGTTGGCCAGGTCCGGGTACTGTTCGGCGATCTGCTTGCCTACCTTGGTTTCGGAGTTGTGGAACGCCGGCAGGCAGTGCATGAACTTGGTCCGCGGGTTGCCAGTGGACTTCATCAGCTGCGCATTCACCTGATAAGGCTTGAGCTGCTTGATGCGCTCGCCCCACGCCTCGATCGGCTCGCCCATCGACACCCACACGTCGGTGTGCACGAAGTCCACACCCTTGACCGCAGCAACCGGGTCTTCGGTGAGGGTGATGCGGGCGCCACTTTCTTCAGCGTACTTCTTGCAACGCTCGACCAGGTCATCATGCGGCCACAGCGCCTTGGGTGCGGCGATGCGTACATCCATGCCAAGCTTGGCACCGATCAGCAGCAGTGAGTTGCCCATGTTGTTGCGGGCATCGCCCAGGTAGGCGTAGCTGATGTCATGCAGCGGCTTGTCGCTGTGCTCACGCATGGTCAGCACGTCGGCGATCATTTGCGTTGGGTGATATTCGTCAGTCAGGCCGTTGAACACCGGCACGCCGGCAAACTTGGCCAGCTCTTCGACGATTTCCTGCTTGAAGCCACGGTACTCGATGGCATCGTACATGCGCCCGAGCACGCGGGCGGTGTCTTTCATGCTCTCTTTGTGGCCAATCTGCGAGGAATTGGGGTCGATGTAGGTGACGTTGGCGCCTTGGTCATAGGCCGCCACTTCGAACGCGCAGCGGGTACGGGTGGAGGTTTTTTCGAAGATCAGGGCGATGTTGTTGCCCTTCAGGTGCTGCTGCTCGGTGCCGGTGTACTTGGCGCGCTTCAGGTCGCGGGACAGGTCCAGCAGGTAGCGCAACTCGCGCGTGGTGTGGTGTTCCAGGCTGAGCAGGTTGCGGTTGTGAATGTTGAACGCCATGACTTTTCTCCTTGAGTTTGGTGAACGCACCGGCCGCCGCTTTGTGAGGGCGGCCGGGGGTAATGGGCGTTAGTAATCGATAGGGTCGCGCACAATTGGGCAGGTCATGCAGTGGCCGCCGCCACGGCCCCGGCCCAGTTCGCCGGCGCTGATGGTGATGACCTCGATGCCCGCCTTGCGCAGCAGGGTATTGGTGTAGGTGTTACGGTCGTAGCCGATGACCACACCCGGCTCGATGGCCACCACGTTGTTGCCGTCATCCCACTGTTCGCGCTCGGCGGCGAAGCTGTTGCCGCCGGTCTCGACCACGCGCAGCTTGACCCCCAGTTGCTCGCCCACCACTTCGATGAACGACTTGTTGATGCGGCGAACGTCCATGCCGTACGGCTTGCCTTCGTCCGGGCGGATGATGAACGGCACGATCTCTTTCACCACTTCCGGGAAGACCGTGACCAGGTCGCTGTCGCAGAAGCTGAACACGGTGTCCAGGTGCATGGCGGCGCGCGACTTCGGCAGGCCGGCGACGATCACTTCCTTGACGGCGCCCTTGGCGAACAGGTTCTGCGCCAACTGGCCGATGGCCTGGCGCGAGGTGCGCTCGCCCATGCCGATGAGCACGATGCCATTGCCGATCGGCATCACGTCACCGCCTTCGAGGGTGGCATTGCCGTGGTCTTTGTCCGGGTCGCCATACCACACCTGGAAGTCGGCGCCGGTGAACTCCTTGTGGAACTTGTAGATGGCTGTGGTCAGCAGGGTTTCCTGACGTCGCGCCGGCCAGTACATCGGGTTCAGCGTCACGCCACCGTAGATCCAGCAGGTGGTGTCGCGGGTGAACTGGGTGTTGGGCAACGGCGGCAGGATGAAGCTGGAATGGCCCAGGTAGTCGTTGTACATCTTGACCACGTCGGCGCCTTCGCTTTGTGGCAGGTCCTGGCCCGCCACGCCACCGATCAGGAATTCGGCCAGGTGGCGAGGATCAAGGCCTTCGAGCCAGCTGCGCACTTCGTTGGTCAGGCCCACACCCACGGTGTCGGGAGTGATCTTGCGGTCGAGGATCCACTTCAGTGCTTCGGGTTGCTGGACGATGTCGGTCAGCAGGTTGTGCATTTCCAGCACATCTACGCCGCGCTCGCGCATCTTGGTGACGAAGTCGAAATGGTCACGCTTGGCCTGGTCTACCCAGATCACATCGTCGAACAGCAGTTCATCACAGTTGCTCGGCGTCAGGCGCTTGTGCGCCAGGCCCGGGGCGCAAACCATCACTTTGCGCAGTTTGCCGGCTTCGGAGTGGACACCGTACTTCTGTTTTTCAGCGGACATGGTTTCATTCCTCCAATTGGACGAAGACGTGGGTCAAAGGGTCAGGAAGCCGTCGTACAGGCCGAAGGCTGCCACCAGGGCGCCGATGACCACGGCTGCGAAGATCAGTTTTTCCACGTTGGTGAAGACAGGTTGGCCTACCTCACGCTTGGCCTTGGCGAACAGGATGGCGCCAGGTGCGTAGAGCAGGGCCGAGAGCAGTAGGTATTTCACGCCGCCGGCGTACAGCAGCCAGATGGCGTACAACAGGGCGATACCGCCGATGATCAGGTCTTTCTTGCGTTCGGCCAGGGCTTGTTCGTAGGTTTCGCTGCGCAGTGCCAGCAAGAAGGCGTAGGCCGCCGACCACAGGTAAGGCACCAGGATCATCGAGGTGGCGAGGTAGATCAGCGACAGGTAGGTGCTGTTTGAGAACAGCGTGATCACCAGGAAGATCTGCACCATGGCGTTGGTCAGCCACAGGGCGTTGGCCGGCACCTGGTTGGCGTTTTCGCGGCGCAGGAACTCCGGCATGGTGTGGTCCTTGGCGGCGGCGAACATGATCTCGGCGCACAGCAGCACCCAAGACAGCAGGGCCCCCAGCAGCGAGATGATCAGGCCGACGCTGATCAGCACCGCACCCCAGTGGCCGACCACATGTTCCAGCACGGCCGCCATCGACGGGTTCTGCAGCTTGGCCAGTTCGGGTTGGGTCATGATGCCCAGCGACAGCACGTTGACCAGCACCAGGAACAGCAACACGGTGACGAAGCCGATGACCGTGGCCTTGCCCACGTCAGAGCGTTTTTCCGCCCGGGACGAGAAGATGCTCGCACCCTCGATGCCGATGAACACCCACACGGTGACCAGCATCATGTTGCGCACCTGGTTCATCACGCTGCCAAGCTCTGGTGTGCCTACGGCCCAGATATCGGCGCTGAAGATGTCGAGCCTGAAGGCGAACAGGCAGATCAGTGCGAACAGCACCAGCGGCACCACTTTGGCCACGGTGGTGACCAGGTTGATGAACGCTGCTTCCTTGATGCCGCGCAGCACCAGGAAGTGCACCGCCCACAACAGGATCGATGCGCCAATGATGGCGGCCGGCGTGTTGCCTTCACCGAAAATCGGGAAGAAGTACCCCAAGGTACTGAACAGCAACACGAAGTAGCCGACGTTGCCCAGCCAGGCACTGATCCAGTAGCCCCAGGCGGAGGAAAAGCCCATGTAGTCGCCGAAACCGGCCTTGGCGTAGGCATACACCCCGCCATCCAGGTCAGGCTTGCGGTTAGCCAGGGTCTGGAACACGAAGGCCAGGGTCAGCATGCCGATGGCGGTGATGCCCCAGCCAATCAATACCGCACCAACGCCCGCGCTGGCGGCCATGTTTTGCGGCAGCGAGAAGATACCGCCGCCAATCATCGAACCGACGACGAGTGCAACTAACGCGCCGAGCTTTAGTTTTCCAGATGAATCAGACATTTAACAACTCCTGCCAGGAGAAAGTTGACATCAGCATAAATCTGACGCCTTTGCCGTACGCTGACTTGCGTCAGTTTATGGCTACGTGAAGGTAGGAAATTTCCTTCACGGGTGCTCCTGGAGAGTGCCGGCAGCTTAAGCTGCAAGCCTTGCGCGCTGGCACCTCCATGTCGTTCTAGAGCAAACGCTCTGTTCAGCCTGCGATGCTTGAAGCTAGCCGCTTTTGCCGCTTTCGCAAATTTTTCACAAGAATTTCGAGTTTTATCAGTTTCTTTTCTAGTTGCCGCGCAGCTGCTAGTTTTTACAGGGCAGGTGCATAGACAAAGCCGTTATGAGTGCTATAGCTTCAATGCCATGCTTCATTATAAGTATCAGCGTTTATATGGCCCGCAACGCTGTTTCAAATGCGTGACAGTGCATAAAAAAGGGAGGCTCATGAGCGAACCGGGACAGAAGCTGCGCCTGGGCGCGCTGATCGCGCTGGTGGTTGGCTCGATGATTGGTGGCGGGATCTTCTCGCTGCCGCAGAACATGGCGGCGCGTGCCGATGTAGGGGCGGTTTTGATCGGCTGGGGCATCACCGCTGTCGGCATGCTGGCGCTGGCATTCGTGTTCCAGACCCTGGCCAACCGCAAGCCGGAGCTCGATTCGGGGGTGTACGCCTACGCCAAGGCGGGCTTCGGTGAATACATGGGCTTCTCCTCGGCCTGGGGTTACTGGATCAGCGCCTGGCTGGGTAACGTCGGTTACTTCGTACTGCTGTTCAGCACCCTGGGCTTTTACTTTCCGGTGTTTGGCGAAGGCAACACGCCAATCGCCATCGGCTGTGCCTCGCTGCTGCTGTGGGCGGTGCATTTCCTGGTGCTGCGCGGCATCAAGGAGGCAGCGTTCATCAACCAGGTGACCACCGTGGCCAAGGTGGTGCCATTGCTGATGTTCGTGGTGATTGCCGCGTTTGCCTTCCGCGCCGATATCTTCACCCGGGATATCTGGGGCATGAGCAACCCGCAGTTCGGCAGCGTGCTGGAGCAGGTGCGCAACATGATGCTGGTGACCGTGTTCGTGTTCATCGGTATCGAGGGGGCCAGCGTGTATTCCGGGCGAGCCGAGCGCCGTTCGGACGTGGGTAAGGCTACGGTCATCGGTTTTCTCGGTGTGCTGGCGTTGCTGGTGCTGGTCAACGTGTTGTCGCTGGGGGTGATGACCCAGCCGGAACTGGCCGGGCTGCAGAACCCCTCACTGGCCTCGGTGCTGGAGCACATTGTCGGCCCTTGGGGCGCGTTGCTGATCAGCCTCGGGCTGGCGGTCTCTCTGCTCGGTGCCTTGCTGTCCTGGGCGCTGCTGTGCGCCGAGATTCTGTACGCCACGGCGCGGGACAAGACCATGCCGCGCTTTCTGGCCAGGGAAAACGCCAACCATGTGCCGGCCAACGCCCTGTGGCTGACCAACTGCATGATCCAGGGCTTCCTGTTGATCACGCTTTTCTCGGCCGGTACGTACACCAGCCTGATCTACCTGGCTTCTTCGATGATACTGGTGCCCTACCTGTGGTCGGCGGCTTATGCCGTGCTGCTGGCGGTGCGTGGGGAAACCTACGCCGGGCAACCGGGCCTGCGCCGCAAGGACCTGCTGGTGGCGCTGGTTGCCCTGCTGTATGCCGTTTGGCTGCTGTACGCGGGGGGGCTGAAGTACCTGCTACTTTCTGCGCTGTTGTACGCACCCGGTGTGGTCCTGTTCGCCAGGGCCAAGCATGAGCAGGGGCAGACCTTGTTCACCACCTGGGAAAAACTGATTTTTGCTGCCGTGCTTGTGGGTGCTGCGCTGGCGGCCTACGCCTTGTATTCAGGGCTGCTGAGCTTGTGACGGGGCAGGGCAGGCATGCTCCGGGCGCGACCAGATCCACAGGTTGCCCAGGGTCATGCCGGCGACGGCCAGGAACACCGGCCAGCGGTGTTCGAGAAAGGTCAGCATCAGGCCAGCACACAGCAGCATGCTGACGGTCGCGCTTACCTTGGCCCGGCGCTGGATCACCTTGCCATTGCGCCAGTTGTAAAGGATTGGCCCGAACAACCGGTGGTTTTCCAGCCAGGCTGAAAGGCGCGGTGAGCTGCGCGTAGCAGCCCAGGCGGCCAGCAGGATGAACTCGGTGGTCGGCAAGCCAGGAATCACGATGGCGACAAGGCCCACGCCCAGGCTCACGTAAGCCAGTATTCCATACAGCAGGCGGGCGAGTTTGGAGCGGGCGGGTCGGGTCATGGTCTCACTGCATAAAACGGTGCGGCCACCGGAAGGGTGGCCGGCTACGGCGTATCAAACCAGCGCGGCATCAGCAGCATAGGCGTGCTTGAGCAGCTCGGTGAAGCGTTCGAAGGCGGCAACTGCGCCGCGTTCGGCAGCGGCTTCCTCTTCGGCCGACAATGCCAGGCCATCGAGGATGCGGGTGAACTGCTTCCAGCCTTCGGCACGGCCACCGGCCGGTTCGCCCAGGTGGCGGGCACCGAAGCTGTCGGACAGTTCCAGGGCCACGGCACGCTTGATCAGAAACGCAGCGCCCAGTTTGGAGCCTTCGGAGACGAAGATCCAGCCCATTGCCTCACCCAGGCTCGGTTTGCCCAGGGCGCCCGGCACGGCTGCCGGTACTTCGGTGTCGAGGTCGGCGAGGTCCCGGCGGGCCTGATCGGCGCGGCAGCGCTCGGCCAGGTCCGGGACGATGGCGATCAGTTGCGGGTCGTTGTACAGGGCCTGCAATTCAGACTGGAACAGGTATTGGGCAACGACGAAGCGGGCAAAGCTTTCGCGACTGTCGAAGGGCGCGTGGGATTTGACCAGGGCATCCAGTTCGGCGTGCGGGGCGTGGGTGATCTGGTTCAGGCGCTGGGAGCGCAGGGCTGGGCGTTCGGTCATGGGGGCAGTCCTTGGAAAAAGGGGCGTCTAGATACAAGACGAAGCAGCGGGGGCGGGACAGTAAAAAAACTGGGTATTAGTGTTGCCTGGACCGGCCTCTTCGCGGGCGTGCTCGCGAAGAGGCCGGTCCAGGCGGAGGGAATCAGATATCCCAAACCACATTGATACCGAAGTTGCGCCCCGGCATGGTCAGGCGGTCGATGTTGGCGGGCTGGGTCACAGCCGCTTCACCCTGGCCGTCGTAGCTGCGTACCGAATCCCACTGCCAGTATTTCTTGTCGGTCAGGTTGTACAGGCCGGCGTTGATGGTGACGTCGTCGGTCACCTTGTAGTAGCCGGTCAGGTCCAGCACGCCGTAGCCCGGTGTACGGAACTTCGAGGTCGAGCCGTCAGGCGAATAGAAGGTGCTGTCGTCGACGCGGGTCTTGCGCTTGACCAGTGTCCAGCTCAGCAGGCCACCGTAGTTTTGCTGCTCGTAACCCAGGCCAAACACGCCTTTCAGTGGGTTTACGCTGTTCAGCGGTTCTCCGGTGTCATCGTTGCGGCCGTAGGTGTAGGCAATCGAGCCCTGGGTATACAGACCTGGCGGCGCACCGAAGTGGTCGAGGTTCAGGCGGCCCTTGACCTCGGCACCCTTGATGGTGGCGTGCTTGATGTTGTTGGCCTGGAAGGTTTGTTCCAGGTTGGCGCTTTGCACGGCGTCTTCGTCGATGAAGTCGCGGTACTTGTTGTAGAACACCGCCACGTCGAAGTTGCCGGCGTCGAAGTTGCCGCGCAGGCCGGTTTCGTAGCTTTTGCTCTTCTCCGGTTCGAGGTTCGGGTTGCCCTCTACACGGTAACCTTGCTCGATGTTTTCAAAGCGACCATACATGGCTTTGGCCGTCGGCGTGCGGAAGCCTTCGGCGTATTGGCCGTACCAGGTGTAGTTGTCGTTGAAGGCGTAGGTCAGGCCGAACTTGGGCGAGACGCGGTGCCACTTCTTGTCCGAATCGTCCTGGGATGTTGGGGCGGTACCGGTGGATGCCAGACCACGCAGGAATTCTTCGGTGAACTTGGGCGCCATGCGCGTGTAGTCGTAGCGCGCGCCTGGCATGAAGGTCCAGTTGTTCCAGCGGATTTCGTCCTGCACGAACAGGCTGTAGGTGTTCACGGTCGGGTCCGGGAAGTCGCTGACCAGCGCCTGGCCGTCTGCCGGACGGTCGGCGCCGATGGTGGTGCAACCGGAGCCAATGGTCAGGCAGGTGCCGGTGCCACTGCGCGATCCGGTGACCTTCTCATGCTTGAGCGTGGTGCCGTAGGTCAGCAGGTGGTCGGTGGCGCCGATGCTGAAGGCCTTGTCGAGCTGGGCATCGAACACCCACTGACGGTCCTTGTAGGTGGTGTCGCGGGTACGCAGAACCTGGCGGCCAGGCGGTGCGTAGACTTCCTCTGTGTGCTGGTCGGTCTTGGCGATCTGGTAGTTCAGGCTCCACTTCACTTGGTCGGCGACCACCGAGTCCAGGCCGAATTCGTGATTGATGCCGAAGCGCTCGCGGGTGATGGTGTCGTTGCCATTACGCGCCTTGTAGTAGCCCATGCCGCCAAAACCGGGAATGAACGGCCCGCCCACTGCGCTGAGGATGTTCTGGTCGCGGTCATCCTTGTAGCGCTCGTAGGTCACGCCCAGGCGTGCGTCGTCGGCGTAGTTCCAGCCCAGTTTGGCCAGCACGTTGGTGGTGCGTACATCCATCGGGTTGGCTTCGGTGCGCGACAGGCCGTCACCGCTTTGGCTGCCGTGGGTTTCGGTCTCGTGGCCGTTGCGCTGGCTCAGGTGCAGCAGGCCATCGAAGTCGCCCTCGCGGCCGGCGACGGTGGCAGAGGTCAGCCAGCTTTCGTCGGCCGAGCTGTAGCCGGTCTTCAGGCGGGCGCCTACGTCCTTGCCAGGCTTGACGATGTCGTCCGGGTCGAGGGTGAAGTAGCTTACCGCGCCGCCGATGGCGTTGCTGCCGTACAGCACCGAGGCCGGGCCACGCAGGATTTCCACGCGCTTGACGATTTCCGGGTCGACGTAGTTGCGCTGGGTCTGGGCGTAGGGGCCGTAGAAGAAGCTGTCGGGGATCGACACGCCGTCGACCTGGGTGAGGATGCGCTCGCCGTCGATACCGCGGATGTTGTAGCCGTTCAGGCCGCTGCGCTGGCCGGTACCGGCCACCGATACGCCCGGCTCGTAGCGCACCAGGTCCTGGATGTTGTTGACGTTCTGGCGGTCCAGTTGCTCGCGGGTCTGCACGCTGACGGTGCTCGGCACCTGGCTGACATCCTGGGCGCTGCGGGTGGCGCTGACGGTCACCTGCTGCAGCGCGATCACATTGCCGCTCGCCTGGCGTTCGAGCACCACGTTGCCGTTGCTGATCTTGCGAAAGCTCAGGCCGGTACCCTGCAGCAGGCGCTTGAGAGCGGCCTCTGGCGGCAGCGAGCCCTGCACGCCCGGCGAAGCCACGCCGTCGGCCAGTTCGGCGCTGAAGCCGACCTGCCAGCGGGTGACCTGGCTGAAGGCGTTGATTGCCGACACCAGCGGCTGCTGGCCGATGCTGAAGCGATAGTCGCCCATGCGCGGGCTGCTGGCCTGGGCCGGTTCGGCGGCCAGCGCTGGCAGGCTGCAGGCACCGCTGGCGAGCAGAGCCAAGGTCAACAGGGACAGTTGCCCCGTACGACGGGGAAGGGTGGACGAGCGGGTAGGACCAGTGGACATCGGAAGCGCTCCCAGACGCGCGGGCTGTTATAGGTGATGGCTGTTCTCGTTTTCAAACAAGAATCAGTTGCATTGGCTATAACGAGACGGGTGGGGTAGCGCGATTGCGTAAAAATAATTTTCGGGTCAGTTCAGAATGACCAACGCCGGGTACTCATGCAGCTGTGCCGAGGTGATGTGGGCCAACGCGCGCAGGGTTTCCAGCGGCTGGTCGAGGCGGTAGTTGCCGGTGACTGCCACGTCTTTCAGTTGAGCATTGCGGTTGATGATCCAGCCGGGGTAGTAGCGCCGTACTTCGGCCAGCACCTGGCTCAAGGGGCAGTTCTCGAACACCAGGCGGCCATCGACCCAGGCCAGGTCTTTTTGCATGTCGGCGCGTTGGCGCTGGCCAAAGCCCTGCGGGCCGACGCTGATGCTGTCGCCAGCACTCAGGCGGATGCGCTGGTCGCGTGCCCCCTGCAGGTCGACATCGCCGCGTTGCACCCGCACTTGAGCCTCGCCGTCCAGGTAGCGCACGGCAAAGTCGGTGTCGCGTACTTGGGCACGCAACGGCCCGGCTTCTACCTCCAGCGGCAGCAGCGCATCCTCGGGTACCTGGAAGTAGGCCTCGCCTTGCAGCAGGCGGGCGATCTGCCGGCCGTCGCGGCGGTCGCTGGCAAAGGCCGAATTGGTGTTGAGCAGCACTTTTGCGCCGTCTTCCAGCTGCAGGCGCTGGCGCTCGCCCACCACGGTCAGGTGGTCAGCCTGCAGGCGCATGGGCAGGTTACCGACGGTGAACAGCCCGACCAGCAGCACAGCCGCAGTGGCCAGGGGTTTCCAGTGGCTGCGCAGGCGCCCGCGCCATGAGCGGCGCTGCTGCTGGTGCATCTGCGCGGCTGCGTGGTGCAGTGGGGCACCGTTCCACAGCGCTTCTGCCTCGACATAGGCCTCGGCGTTTTCGGGAGCCGCGCTCAGCCAGGCTTCGAAAGCCTGGGTATCTGCGGCATCGGCACATTGCAGGCGCACCAGCCAGTCCAGCGCCTCGTCCATGGCACGAGCACGGGCGCTGGGCCCGGCGGGTGACGGGCGAGGGGCGGGGCTGTCGGTCACGGGAAATCCTTGAATGGTTTTTCGCGAATGATCAAGGCTAAGGTGGGGTGTGGCAAGGGCTTTGCGTAACCGCCGGGCAGCGGTCGGCTCACTTGAGGCGGTCGGCGACACCCATGCAGATCGCCATGATCAGTTTCAGCTCCTTCTGCACCGTGCTGGGCGACACATTCAGCTGTTCGGCGATTTCCAGGTAGGTGGCGCCATGCAGCCGGCTGAGGATGAAGATGCGCTGCTGGCGCTCGCTCAGCTGGTTGAGGCTGATGCTGAGTTGCTTGAGCAGTTGCTCGGCATGGGCGGCGTCCTCGCTGCTGGTGGCGGGGGCAGCCACACTGTGCAGGACCTCGTCGGGCACGTCGTCGACCAGCATCCGTGCCTGCACCCGGCGTGCGCGCAGATGGTCCAGTGCCAGGTTGCGCGCGGTCTGGAACACGAACGGCTCGATATGCTCGATGGGCCGCTCGCCCAAGGCACGGGACACCCGCAGGTAGGTTTCCTGCAGCAGGTCTTCGGCCGTGCTGGGGTTAGTGACCATGCGTTGCAGCGTGCGCAGCAGGGTAAGGCGCTGGACGAGGAAGACGGAGTTGAACCGGGACTGACTCACGGGGGGACCTGGTCGACGAAAGGATAATGATAATGCTTATCATCTATGCCGAAGGTCAAGTGTGGAAGTGTTAGGAAAAGGTAAAGATTGTGAGTGGCGGGGGTATGTTTGTGCTTGCCACAGCAGTTTCAGCGCCTATGAGATCGAGCTCCGCGCGGGCGGCGCTCGATCTCATAGGCGCCAGAAATGTCACGCCATACTCACCCGGCCCGGCACAACGCCAGGCAGTTATCCAGCATCCGGTTGCTGAACCCCCATTCATTGTCATACCAGGCCAGCACCTTGAGCATACGCCCGTTGGCCCGGGTATGGTTGGCATCGAAAATGGACGACAGCGGGTTGTGATTGAAATCGCAGGAAACCAACGGCAAGGCGTTGTAGCCCAATACCCTGGAATGCTTGCTGGCTTCAAGGAACAGCTGGTTGACCTGCTCGGCCGTGGCCTCTCGCTTGAGGTTGACGGTGAGGTCCACCAGCGACACGTTGATCACCGGTACCCGCACCGCCATGCCGGTCAGCTTGCCGGCCAGCTCCGGCAGTACCAGGCCTACGGCTTCGGCGGCGCCGGTCTTGCTCGGGATCATCGACTGGGTGGCCGAGCGCGCGCGGTACGGGTCGCTGTGGTACACGTCGGTCAGCACCTGGTCGTTGGTGTAGGCGTGAATCGTGGTCATCAGGCCTTGCTCGATGCCGAACTCGCGGTGCAGCACCTGGGCAATCGGCGCGAGGCAGTTGGTGGTGCAGGAGGCGTTGGAAATGACCTGGTGCGAAGCACGCAGGATGTCATGGTTGACCCCGTACACCACGGTGGCATCGGCACCCTTGGCCGGCGCCGAAACAATCACCTTGCCAGCCCCTGCGGCCAGGTGTGCAGCGGCCTTGGCACGGTCGGTGAACAGCCCGGTGCATTCGAACACCACGTCGATCGCCTCGGCCTTCCATGGCAGTTCGGCCGGGTTGCGGATGGCACTGACCGCGATACGGTCACCATTGACCGTCAGGCTCTCGTGGTCGGCCTCGACGGTGGCGTCGAAGGTGCCGTGCACGCTGTCGTACTTGAGCAGGTGGGCATTCATGGCGCTGTCGCCCAGGTCGTTGATGGCGACGACCTGCAGGTCCTGGCGGTAGCCTTGGGTATACAGTGCGCGCAGGACGTTGCGCCCGATGCGGCCGAATCCATTGATGGCGATGCGTAGGGTCATGGGAGTACCTCTGGCAGTCCGAGTGAAACCTGTGGCAAAAAGGAGCTTCACTGAAACGGTTTTGTTGTTGGAATTACAAGATTATTCACTGGCAGATAGAAAACAAGCCTTTTTAGTGGCAGTATTTTGTTTAAACATACAACGAGTGGTCGGGCGATGGGCCTCCACCGATGCAGCGGGCTCCTTACCTTGAGCCTAGGCCGCAATCGTTTGGAGGGGAAATGCCTGGTAAACCGCCCTTACAATTAGCCTGGAGTCCAGTACATGCATCCGCGCATCCTTGAGGTCACCCAACGGCTGGTCGAACGCAGCCGTGCCACCCGCGAACGCTACCTGCAGCTGATTCGCGGTGCGGCCAGTGAAGGCCCCATGCGCGCCAGCCTGCAGTGCGCCAACTTCGCCCACGGCGTGGCCGGTTGCGGCAGCGAGGACAAACAGACCCTGCGCCTGATGAACGCGGCCAACGTGGCCATCGTCTCGGCCTACAACGACATGTTGTCTGCCCACCAGCCGTACCTGCACTTCCCCGAGCAAATCAAGCAGGCCCTGCGCGAGGTTGGCTCGGTCGGCCAGTTTGCCGGTGGCGTGCCGGCCATGTGCGACGGTGTGACCCAGGGCGAACCAGGCATGGAACTGGCCATCGCCAGCCGCGAAGTCATCGCCATGTCCACTGCGGTAGCGCTGTCGCACAACATGTTCGACGCGGCGCTCATGCTGGGCATCTGCGACAAGATCGTCCCCGGCCTGATGATGGGGGCGCTGCGCTTCGGCCATCTGCCGACCATCTTCGTCCCCGGCGGGCCGATGGTGTCCGGCATCTCCAACAAGCAGAAGGCCGACGTGCGTCAGCGCTATGCGGAAGGCAAGGCCAGCCGCGAAGAGCTGCTGGAGTCGGAGATGAACTCGTACCACAGCCCTGGCACCTGCACCTTCTACGGCACTGCCAACACCAACCAGTTGGTGATGGAAGTGATGGGCCTGCACCTGCCGGGTGCTTCGTTCGTCAACCCGTACACGCCGCTGCGCGATGCCCTTACCGCCGAGGCCGCGCAGCAGGTAACGCGCATGACCAAGGCCAGCGGCAGCTTCATGCCGCTGGGCGAAATCGTCGACGAGAAGGCGCTGGTCAACTCCATCGTCGCCCTGCACGCCACGGGCGGCTCGACCAACCACACCTTGCACATCCCGGCGATTGCCCAGGCGGCAGGTATCCAGCTGACCTGGCAGGACATGGCCGACCTCTCCGAAGTGGTGCCGACCCTGTCCCACGTCTACCCCAACGGCAAGGCCGACATCAACCACTTCCAGGCCGCCGGTGGCATGGCCTTCCTGATCCGCGAGCTGCTCGATGCAGGGCTGCTGCACGAGGACGTCAACACCGTGGCCGGCCATGGCCTGCGCCGCTACACCCAGGAACCGTTCCTCGACAACGGCAAGCTGGTTTGGCGCGAAGGGCCACAGCAGAGCCTGGACGAAACCATCCTGCGCCCGGTGGCGCGACCGTTTTCGGCCGAAGGCGGCTTGCGGGTGATGGAGGGCAACCTGGGCCGTGGCGTGATGAAGGTGTCTGCCGTGGCCCCCGAGCATCAGGTGGTCGAGGCCCCGGCACGGGTGTTCCACGATCAGCAGTCGTTGGCCGATGCGTTCAAGGCCGGCGAACTGGAGCGTGATTTTGTCGCTGTGGTGCGTTTCCAGGGGCCGCGTTGCAACGGCATGCCCGAGTTGCACAAGCTCACGCCATTCCTGGGTGTGTTGCAGGACCGTGGCTTCAAGGTGGCGCTGGTCACCGACGGGCGCATGTCCGGTGCCTCGGGCAAGATCCCGGCGGCGATTCACGTATGCCCCGAAGCCTATGATGGCGGCCCGCTGGCGCGGGTGCGCGATGGTGATATCGTGCGGGTCGACGGTGTCGAAGGCACGTTGCGGGTGATGGTATCGGCCGAAGAACTGGCCAGCCGCGACCTGCCGCCAGCGCCTCAGGGCAACGACCTGGGTTGCGGGCGCGAGCTGTTCGGCTTCATGCGCATGGCGTTCAGCCCGGCAGAGCAGGGCGCAAGCGCCTTCACCTCGGCCCTGGA
Organism: Pseudomonas sp. URIL14HWK12:I5; assembly: GCF_900176445.1. Lineage (NCBI taxonomy): Bacteria > Pseudomonadati > Pseudomonadota > Gammaproteobacteria > Pseudomonadales > Pseudomonadaceae > Pseudomonas > Pseudomonas sp. URIL14HWK12:I5. Next base: position 155,701 of record NZ_FWXQ01000007.1, on the reverse strand, counting down.
GAACCTCAAATGAAGGACCTGCTGGTTGGCGACATCGGCGGCACCAATGCTCGTTTTGCGTTGTGGCGTGACAACCAGCTGCATGAAGTCAAAGTCTTCGCCACGGCGGACTACACCAGCCCGGAGCAGGCCATCGAAGCCTATCTGGCAAGCCTGGGCATTGCCCGCGGCGGCCTGGCAGCGGTGTGCCTGGCAGTGGCCGGGCCGGTCGATGGCGACGAATTTCGCTTCACCAACAACCACTGGCGCCTGAGCCGCGCGGCCTTCTGCAAGACCTTGCAGGTCGAGCGGCTGTTGCTGATCAACGATTTCACGGCCATGGCGCTGGGCATGACCCGCCTGCGCGAGGGCGAGTTCCGAGAAGTGTGCCCAGGCCAGGCTGACCCGTCGCGGCCGGCGCTGGTTATCGGGCCGGGCACAGGCTTGGGCGTGGGGTCGCTGTTGCGCCTTGGTGAACAGCACTGGCAGGCCTTGCCGGGGGAGGGTGGGCATGTCGACCTGCCGGTTGGCAATGCCCGTGAAGCGGCGATCCATCAGCAAATCCATGGCCAGATTGGCCATGTCAGCGCCGAAACCGTACTCAGTGGTGGCGGCCTGGTGCGCCTGTATCAGGCAATCTGCGCGCTGGACGGCGAAACACCCAGACACGAGACGCCGGCGCAGGTTACCGATGCTGCGCTGGGCGGCGAGCCGCGTGCGCTGGCGGTGGTCGAGCAGTTCTGTCGGTTCCTAGGGCGTGTGGCCGGTAACAATGTGCTGACGCTGGGCGCGCGAGGCGGGGTTTATATTGTGGGTGGCGTGATTCCGCGCTTTGCCGAGCTGTTCCTGCGTAGCGGGTTTGCGGCGAGTTTTGCTGACAAGGGCTGTATGAGCGGCTACTTCGCTGGCGTGCCGGTGTGGCTGGTGACGGCGGAGTTTTCCGGGTTGCTGGGGGCCGGGGTGGCTTTGCAGCAAGCGTTGGATCGGAGATAGGTGTACGGGGGCCGCTTCGCGCCCCCAATAACAGGCAACCAAGACCTGTAACCAACAAGAGGACGGACCACCTTGAGCACTGCCGGCAAATCGATCCTGATGGTCGACGACGACCAGGAAATCCGCGAACTGTTGCAAACCTACCTGAGCCGCTCCGGCTTTCAGGTGCATGCCGAAGCCGACGGCGCAGGCTTTCGCCGCGCTCTGGAAAGCACCCCCTACGACTTGGTCATCCTCGATGTCATGCTGCCCGACGAAGACGGCTTCAGCCTGTGCCGCTGGGTACGCCAGCACCCGCGCCAGGCGCGGGTACCGATCATCATGCTGACGGCCAGCTCCGATGAAACCGACCGGGTCATCGGCCTGGAGCTGGGTGCCGACGACTACTTGGGCAAACCCTTCAGCCCTCGCGAACTGCAAGCGCGAATCAAGGCCCTGCTGCGCCGCGCCGAATTCGGCACGGCGGCACCCGGCAATGCCGTGCTGGCCTTCGATGACTGGCGCCTGGACACGGTCAGCCACCGGCTGTTCCATCGCGACGGTGAAGAGGTGATGCTGTCGGGCGCCGACTTTGCCCTGCTCAAGCTGTTCCTCGACCACCCGCAGCAGATTCTCGACCGCGACACCATCGGTAATGCCACCCGTGGCCGCGAGCCCATGCCGCTGGACCGCATTGTCGACATGGCGGTCAGCCGCCTGCGTCAGCGCCTGCGCGATACTGAAAAACCACCCCGGCTGATCCGCACGGTGCGCGGCAGCGGCTACCTGCTGGCGACGCATGTCTGCAATGCGCCCTGAGCGGCGCTGGCGCTTGCTGCCGCGTTCGCTGCTGGGGCGCATGCTGCTGCTGACCCTGTTGGTGGTGCTGCTGGCCCAGGGCCTGTCGAGCATCATCTGGGTGGCCCAGCTGCGTGCCAGCCAGTTGCAGGGCCTGCGTGCCAGCGCCAGCAGCCTGGCCCACTCGATGAGCGCCAGTGTCAGTTACTTCCGCTCGCTGCCGGTGGCCTACCGGCCCATGGTGCTCGACCAGTTGCGCAGCATGGGGGGAACACGCTTTTTCGTGTCACTCAATGCCAAACCACTGGATATGCCGGTGCTGCCCGTTACCCCGCGCAAGCAGGCGGTGATCGATGTGTTCCAGCAGGTGCTGCATGAGCGCCTGGGTTCGCAGATGGACATTTCCGTGGAATTCGTCGGGCCCGATGACCTGCGCATCTTCAACAGCGGCCTGAAGCTCGACGAGCTGCCACGTTCCTGGGCGCATTACTCGTTGACCCTGGAACCGCTCAACCCGCCGGTGCTGGTCACGCAGATCCGCCTGGGCGAGGGCGAGTGGCTGTACATCGCCTCGCTGCTGCCCGAACCCTACACCAGCCTTGAGGCCGAACGCCTGCCTCGCCAGCAGATCGGCTTCATCGTGCTCACCACGGCCTTGCTGTTGCTGTTCATCGGCTTGCTGGTGCACTGGCAAAGCTGGCCGCTCAAGCGCCTGGCGAGGGCCGCGCGGGAGATGTCGCTGGGCGCCGATGTGGCGCCGGTGGCCGAAGGCGGTGGCAGCGAGGTGGTCGAGGTGGGCCGGGCGTTCAACAGCATGCGCGAGCGCATCAGCCGCTACCTGACGGAGCGCAGCCAGCTGTTCAGCGCCATTTCCCATGACCTGCGCACCCCGATTACGCGCCTGCGCCTGCGCGTCGAACTGCTGGAAGACGAACACTTGCAGGCCAAGTTCAGCCAGGACCTGGATGAACTGGAACTGCTGGTGAAAGGCGCCTTGCAGTGTGTGAAAGACACCGACATCCACGAAAACATCGAGCCGGTGGACCTCAACCAGGTGCTGGAAATCCTGGCCGAGCCCTACCTGCGCGATGGCCGTATCACGGTTGAAGGCCGCGCGCTGGCGCCATACCCCGGCAAGCCGCTGGCGCTGCGCCGCTGCATTGGCAACCTGATCGACAACGCCATCAAGTACGGCGAGCGGGCACGGCTGCGCATCATCGACAGTGCCGAGGGGTTTGTGCTGCAGGTGGACGATCAGGGCCCGGGGGTGCCGCAGCAGCAGCTGGAGCAGGTGTTCGAACCGCACTTCCGCCTGGCCGCGCAGCAGCAAGGTTATGGGTTGGGGCTGGGGATTGCCCGCAACATCGCCCACAGCCATGGGGGCGAGGTGAGCCTGCTGAACCTGAGGGAAGGTGGTTTGCGGGTGACCTTGTATCTGCCGCGTGGCATGGAGTGAGTCTGTGTGTGGCAGGTGCCGGCAATGTAACCAAACGATGACATTCACGCATCGCTTCGTTACCTGGCGAGGTGGGCAGGCTGTTTAGACTTCAAGCAACGCAAGCGCTCGACTTGCACGGCATAACAACAAGAAAGGTGCTCCGATGAATTCCACGCTCCGGCTCGCTGCCGCAATCTCCCTGGCTTCTCTACTCCCGCTCAGCGCCCAGGCTGCCGAACCCAAAGGCAGCGTCGAAGTCGTGCATTGGTGGACTTCGGGTGGTGAAAAAGCTGCTGCCGATGTGCTCAAGGCCCAGGTCGAAAAAGACGGCTTTACGTGGAAAGATGGCGCCGTCGCGGGTGGTGGCGGTGCCACAGCCATGACCGTGCTCAAGAGCCGCGCTGTAGCCGGCAACCCACCAGGCGTGGCGCAGATCAAAGGGCCTGACATCCAGGACTGGGCGGCCACCGGCTTGCTCGATGGCGATGTGCTCAAGGATGTGGCCAAGGCCGAACAGTGGGACACACTGCTCGACCAGAAGGTCGCCGACACTGTGAAGTACGACGGTGACTACGTCGCCGTACCGGTAAATATCCACCGTACCAACTGGCTGTGGATCAACCCGGAAGTCTTCAAGAAAGCCGGTATCGACAAGGCCCCCACCACACTCGACGAATTTTACGCCGCCGCCGACAAACTCAAGGCTGCCGGCTTCATCCCGCTCGCCCATGGCGGCCAGCCGTGGCAGGACAGCACCGTGTTCGAAAGCGTGGTGCTGTCGGTAATGGGCACCGAAGGCTACAAGAAGGCCATGGTCGATCTCGACAGCGCCACGCTGACCGGCCCGGACATGGTCAAGGCGTTGACCGAGCTGAAAAAGGTCGCCACCTACATGGACCCGGACGGCAAAGGCCAGGACTGGAACCTGGAAGCGGCCAAGGTCATCAACGGCAAGGCCGGCATGCAGATCATGGGTGACTGGGCCAAGAGTGAGTGGACCCTGGCGAAGAAAACCGCTGGCAAGGATTACCAGTGCGTGCCATTCCCCGGCACCGAAAAAGCCTTCCTCTACAACATCGACTCGCTGGTGGTGTTCAAGCAGAACAACCCTGGTACGGCTGCCGGCCAGCAGGACATTGCCCGCAAGGTGCTGGGTGAAGACTTCCAGAAGGTCTTCAGCACCAACAAGGGGTCGATCCCGGTGCGCAACGACATGCTCGCCGACATGGGCAAGTATGGCTTCGATGCCTGTGCGCAGGCGTCTGCCAAAGACTTCCTGGCGGATGCCAAAAATGGCGGCCTGCAGCCTAGCATGGCGCACAACATGGCCACCACGCTGGCCGTGCAGGGCGCGTTCTTCGATGTGGTGACCAACTACATCAACGACCCTAAGGCCGACCCGGCCGATGCGGCGAAGAAACTGGCGGCGGCGATCAAGGCAGCCCAGTAACCGCTATTCGCGGGCAAGCCCGCTCCCTCAGGTCTGGCGTTCTGCCTGAGACTTGCGGCGAGCAGGGCCCATGTCGGAGCGGGCTTGCCCGCGAAGCGATGCAGAGCATCGCCATTACCTCGGGATCCGATCTATGACCACAACGACCGCCCAACTGCGGGCCTCACCCCTGGACGCGCTTCAGCGCTGGCTGCCCAAACTGGTGCTGGCGCCGAGCATGTTCATCGTCCTGGTGGGCTTCTACGGCTACATCCTCTGGACCTTCGTGCTGTCCTTCACCACCTCGACCTTCCTGCCCACCTACAAATGGGCCGGCCTGGCGCAATACGCCCGGCTATTCGACAACGACCGCTGGTGGGTAGCCAGCAAGAACCTGCTGCTGTTCGGTGGCCTGTTCATCGCCATCAGCCTGGCCATCGGTGTGTTGCTGGCAGTGCTGCTGGACCAGCGCATCCGCCGCGAAGGCTTCATCCGCACCATTTACCTCTACCCCATGGCGCTGTCGATGATCGTTACCGGCACCGCCTGGAAGTGGCTGCTCAACCCCGGCATGGGCCTGGACAAGCTGCTGCGCGACTGGGGCTGGGAGGGCTTTCGGCTGGACTGGCTGATCGACCCCGACCGGGTCGTGTACTGCCTGGTGATCGCGGCCGTGTGGCAGGCCTCGGGCTTCATCATGGCGATGTTCCTGGCCGGCCTGCGCGGTGTCGACCCTTCGATCATCCGCGCGGCGCAAATGGATGGCGCCAGCATGCCGCGCATCTACTGGACCGTGGTTCTGCCCAGCCTGCGCCCGGTGTTTTTCAGTGCGCTGATGATCCTTTCGCACATCGCCATCAAAAGCTTCGACCTGGTGGCGGCGATGACCGCTGGCGGCCCGGGTTACTCATCCGACCTGCCTGCGATGTTCATGTACGCGTTCACCTTCAGCCGCGGTCAGATGGGCATGGGCTCGGCCAGTGCCATTCTCATGCTCGGGGCGATCCTGGCGATCCTCGTGCCTTACCTGTACTCGGAGCTGCGGAGCAAACGCCATGCATAGCCCTGTCGAAAAGCCCGTGCTCAGCATGAGCCGTATCGCCATCCATGCGGTGCTGCTGCTGGCCGTGGCGCTGTACCTGGTGCCGCTGGTGGTGATGCTGCTGACCAGCTTCAAGACCCCGGAAGACATCAGCACCGGCAACTTGCTGAGTTGGCCGCAGGTGATGACCGGCATTGGCTGGGTCAAGGCCTGGGGCACGGTCAGCGGTTACTTCTGGAACTCGATCATGATCACTGTGCCCGCCGTGCTGATTTCCACGGCCATCGGCGCGCTGAACGGCTATGTGCTGTCGATGTGGCGCTTTCGCGGCTCGCAGCTGTTCTTCGGCCTGCTGCTGTTCGGCTGCTTCCTGCCGTTCCAGACCGTGCTGCTGCCGGCTTCGTTCACCCTCGGCAAGCTCGGCCTGGCCAGCACTACCGGCGGCCTGGTACTGGTGCATGTGGTCTATGGCCTGGCCTTCACCACGCTGTTCTTCCGCAACTTCTACGTAAGCATTCCCGATGCGCTGGTCAAGGCAGCACGCCTGGACGGTGCCGGCTTCTTCACCATTTTCCGCCGCATCATCCTGCCGATGTCGACGCCCATCATCATGGTCTGCCTGATCTGGCAGTTCACCCAGATCTGGAATGACTTCCTGTTCGGTGTGGTGTTCTCCAGTGGCGACTCGCAACCGATCACCGTGGCCCTGAACAACCTGGTCAACACCAGCACCGGGGCCAAGGAATACAACGTCGACATGGCGGCGGCGATGATTGCCGGCCTGCCAACCCTGCTGGTCTATGTGGTGGCAGGCAAATATTTCGTGCGCGGGCTGACGGCCGGCGCGGTCAAGGGGTAAGCCATGGCAACGCTCGAACTTCGCAATGTGAACAAGACCTACGGCAGTGGCCTGCCGGATACCCTCAAGGACATCCAGCTGTCGATCAGGGATGGCGAGTTCCTGATCCTGGTCGGCCCCTCGGGCTGCGGCAAGTCAACCTTGATGAACTGCATTGCCGGCCTGGAGCAGATCACTGCCGGTGCGATTCTCATCGACGAGCAGGACGTCAGCGGCATGAGCCCCAAGGACCGCGACATCGCCATGGTGTTCCAGTCCTACGCGTTGTACCCGACCATGAGTGTGCGCGAGAACATCGAGTTTGGCCTGAAGATCCGCAAGCTGCCACAGACCGCCATCGACGAAGAGGTGGCGCGGGTGGCCAAGCTGCTGCAGATCGAGCACCTGCTGGCGCGCAAGCCGGCGCAGCTGTCCGGTGGCCAGCAGCAACGGGTAGCCATGGGGCGGGCGCTGGCGCGGCGGCCGAAGATTTACCTGTTCGACGAACCGCTGTCCAACCTCGATGCCAAGCTGCGGGTCGAGATGCGCACCGAAATGAAGCTGATGCACCAGCGTTTGAAAACCACCACCGTGTACGTCACCCATGACCAGATCGAGGCCATGACCCTGGGCGACAAGGTGGCGGTGATGAAGGACGGCATCATCCAGCAGTTCGGCACCCCCCAGCAGATCTACAACGACCCGGCCAACCAGTTTGTCGCCAGTTTCATCGGTTCGCCGCCGATGAACTTCATCCCGGTGCGCCTCACGCAGCAGGAGGGGCGCTTGTTGGCCGTGCTCGACAGCGGCCAGGCACGCTGCGAGCTGCCCTTGGGCGTCGCCGGTGACGAACTGGACGGCCGCGAGATCATCCTCGGCATCCGCCCCGAGCAGATTGCCTTGGGCACCGTCGAGGGCAACGGCCTGCCGGGCATTCGTGCCGAGGTGCAGGTAACCGAGCCCACCGGGCCGGACCTGCTCGTGTTCGTCACCCTCAACCAGACCAAGGTGTGCTGCCGCCTGGCGCCCGATGTGGCGTGCCGGGTGGGGGACACCCTCAACCTGCAATTCGACCCGGCCCGGGTGCTGCTGTTCGATGCCGGCACGGGCGCGCGCCTGCACCCGGCCAGCCCAGGCGCAGCGGTAAAGGACAACGTGGCTCACTTCAAAGGCCGTTGACTCGTCTACACCATCAATAAGAAAAAAGAGGACGCAAAGGGATGGAACAGCGCAAACGCATCAGGACATTGGGCTCGCTGGCTTTGCTCGCCGTTGTCGGCAGCAGCGGCGCGCAGGCTGCCGAGGCCTTTTCCAGCGAATCGAAATGGATGACCGGCGACTGGGGCGGCACCCGCACCGAATTGCTGGAGAAGGGCTACGACTTCACCCTCGACTACGTCGGCGAGGTGGCTGGCAACCTGCACGGCGGCTACAACGACGACAAGACGGCCCGCTACAGCGACCAGTTTGCCCTTGGCGCACACCTGGACTTGCAAAAGATTCTTGGCTGGCACGATGCCGAGTTCAAGTTGGCGATCACCGAGCGCAGTGGTCGTAACCTGTCCAACGACCGCATCAGCGACCCGCGCGCTGGGCAGTTCAGTTCGGTGCAAGAGGTGTGGGGCCGTGGCCAGACCTGGCGCCTGACCCAGATGTGGATCAAGCAGAAGTACTTCGATGGCGCGCTGGATGTGAAATTCGGCCGCTTCGGCGAGGGCGAGGACTTCAACAGCTTCCCCTGCGACTTCCAGAACCTGGCGTTCTGCGGCTCGCAGGTGGGCAACTGGGTGGGCGGCATCTGGTACAACTGGCCGGTCAGCCAGTGGGCGCTGCGGGTGAAATACAACATCACCCCGGAATTTTTCGTGCAGGTCGGCGCCTTCGAGCAGAACCCCTCCAACCTGGAAACCGGCAACGGCTTCAAGCTCAGCGGCAGCGGAACCAAGGGCGCGATCCTCCCGGTAGAGGCGGTGTGGTCGCCCAAAGTCAACGGCCTGCCGGGCGAGTACCGCCTGGGCTACTACTACAGCACGGCCAAGGCCGACGATGTGTTCGACGACGTCAACGGCAACCCGCAGGCGTTGAGCGGCGAGGCCTTCAAGTCGCATTCCAGCAAGCATGGCTGGTGGGTGGTGGCACAGCAGCAGGTCACTGCACAGGCGGGTGACGTCAACCGTGGCCTTAGCCTGTTCGCCAACTTCACCGTGCACGACAAGGCCACCAACGTGGTCGACAATTACCAGCAGGTGGGGCTGGTCTACAAGGGCGCCTTCGATGCCCGGCCCAAGGATGACATCGGCTTCGGCGTGGCGCGTATTCATGTGAATGACGACGTGAAGAAGCGTGCCGAACTGCTCAATGCCCAGAGCGGTATCAGCGATTACGACAACCCAGGCTTCGTGCCGCTGCAGCGCACCGAGTACAACGCCGAGCTCTATTACGGCTTTCACGTCACCAACTGGCTGACCGTGCGGCCCAACCTGCAGTACATCAAGAGCCCTGGCGGGGTGGACGAGGTGGACAATGCGCTGGTCGCTGGTTTGAAGATTCAGTCGTCATTCTGAGGGCAATTGTTGTAAATTTACGCCAATCCCTTTTCGGTTCCCGGCACCCACTGGCCTGCAGTGGGTGCCAGGGATAGGCCGAGACAGCGCTATCTCAAACAACAAGAGCTCTGAACCATGCCCGAACATCCGCTCCATCGCTTCTTTTCCTCGCAGCGGCCCAGGCCGACATTCGAGTGGGAGCGTTACCAGCAGCGCGATGTGCTGATCATCGATCACCCCCGTTGCCAGGCGGTATTCAGTCGCCAGGGCGCGCAACTGCTGCACTTTCAGCCAGCGGGTGAACGCCCTTGGCTGTGGTGCGCCGAGCAGTGGCCGCAGGTAGGGGCGATCCGTGGTGGCGTGCCGGTGTGCTGGCCGTGGTATGGCCGCCACCCCAGCGAAGACTTGTGGCCTGCCCATGGCTGGGCACGGCTGCTGGACTGGAAGCTGGTGGACAGCCGTGAGGACGAGGAGGGCGTGACCCTGAAGTGGCGACTGGACCTGTGTGACTGGCAGGTAGACCTGCATGCCCGGCTGGGTAGCCGCATGGAACTGAGCCTGAGCACCGAGCATCAGGACAGCGAACCCTGCCAGTTGAGCCATGCACTGCTGGCTTACTGGCGCATCAGTGACGTGTCCGAGATAGCGCTATCCGGGCTTGAGGACATCGAAGGTTACGACCGCTTGAACCGCCAGGCCTGCCGAGAAGATGGCGCGCTGAAGCTCAAGGGGGGCTGCCAGAAGGTCTACCCCGGCACACCGCGTGTGCAACTGCAGGACCCGGCCTGGCAGCGTGAGCTGTGCATCGATACGGGGGACAGCGACGACACCGTGGTCTGGCACCCGGGCAACCGCCCGTTGATGGGCGTGACCGGGCGTGAATGCCAACGCTTCGTCTGTGTCGAGGCCGCCAGCGGCAGTGGCGAGGGCCTGAGCCTGGCGCCGGGGCAGCGTGCCCACCTGCGCCTGCAGGCGCACCGGCTCAGTTGAGCTCGTCGTCCTCGATCGGGTAGCGGCTGGCGTTGAGGCTTTCCTTGATCTTGCGCAGGTGCGGCTGGAAGTCCACGCCGCGGCGCAGGGTCATGCCGGTGGCCAGCACATCGAGCACTGTCAGCTGAATGATCCGCGAAGTCATCGGCATGTAGATGTCGGTGTCTTCCGGCAGCGGAATGTGCAGGCTCAGGCTGCAGGCGTTGGCCAGGGGCGAGCCGGCAGCGGTCAGGCCCAGTACCGAGGCGCCGTTTTCACGGGCCAGCCGGGCCACTTCGACCAGTTCACGGGTGCGCCCGGTGTAGGAAATGATCACGAACAGGTCGCCGGTGTGCGCCACCGAGGCCAGCATGCGCTGCATCAGCACGTCAGCATGGGCCGACACGGCCAGGTTGAAGCGGAAGAACTTGTGCTGCGCATCCAGGGCTACCGGCGCCGAGGCGCCCAGGCCGAAGAAGTGGATTTGCCGGGCCTGGATCATCATGTCCACGGCGCGGCTGACCTGTTGCGGGTCCAGTTGCTGGCAGGCGCTGTCGAGCGAGGCGATGGCGCTGGCGAAGATCTTCTGGGTATAGGCGGCCGGGTCATCGTCGGCCTCTACTGCGCGGCTGACGTAGGCGGCGCCGCTGGCCAGGCTCTGTGCCAGCTGCAGCTTCAGTTCGGGGTAGCCGCTGACGCCGAACGAGCGGCAAAAGCGGTTGACGGTCGGTTCGCTGACCTTGGCTGCCTGGGCCAGCGCAGCAATGCTGAAACGGGTGGCTTGTTGCGGGTTGAGCAGGATGACTTCGGCGACTTTGCGTTCGGCCTTGTTCAGCTCGTCGAGGCGTCCCTGGATCTGCTCCAGGAGGTTTCGCACGCGGTCCATGGGTGTGTCCTTGGGTCGGGAAGACAGCCGGCTGTGGAAGCAGCAGGCTTTTTGCACGGTCGTCTATCGTACTGTCGGCGCGGTTGGCGTACCACTTGTCTGTAACACTTGCGTGTAATGTTGTGGTTTTTACTACATTATCCCTTGAAAACCGCATGTGAAAGCGGTATTCCTAGACCAACTTTAGGAAAGAACCAACATCATGGCTGCGATCAGTGTCGAACCTTGCACCTTTGCCCTGTTTGGCGCCCTCGGCGACCTGGCATTGCGCAAGCTGTTTCCTGCGCTTTACCAGCTTGACCGGGCCAACCTGTTGCACCCGGACACCCGCTTGTTGGCGTTGGCCCGCGAAGCCGGCAGTGCGCAGGAGCACCTGAACAGCATCGAGGCGCACCTGCGCCGGCATGTGCCCGAGGCGGATATCGAGCCAGCAGCGCTGGGGCGCTTTCTCGCCAGGCTGAATTACCAGCATCTGGATTTTCTTCAGCCCGAGGGCTACCAGGCCCTGGCCGAGCAACTGCCAGGCGAGCTGCCGCTGATCGCCTACTTCGCCACGGCGGCAGCGGTGTATGGGGCAATCTGTGAAAACCTCGACAAGGCCGGGCTGGCCCCGCGCACCCGTGTGGTGCTGGAAAAGCCTATCGGCCACGACCTGGAGTCGTCACGCCGGGTCAACGATGCCGTAGCACGGTTCTTCCCCGAAAGCCGGGTTTACCGTATCGATCACTACCTGGGCAAAGAAACGGTGCAAAACCTCATTGCCCTGCGCTTCGCCAACAGCCTGTTCGAAACCCAGTGGAACCAGAATTCCATCTCCCATGTGGAGATCACCGTTGCCGAAAAAGTCGGTATCGAAGGCCGCTGGGGCTATTTCGACAAGGCTGGCCAACTGCGTGACATGATCCAGAACCACCTGCTGCAGCTGCTGTGCCTGATCGCCATGGACCCGCCCAGCGAACTGTCGGCCGATGCCATTCGCGACGAAAAGGTAAAAGTGCTCAAGGCCCTGGCACCGATCACCGGCGACGGGCTAAGCACCCGTGTGGTGCGTGGCCAGTACATTGCCGGCTACAGCGAAGGCAAACCGGTGCCGGGCTACCTGGAGGAAGACAACGCCAATGCCCAGAGTGACACCGAAACGTTCGTCGCACTGCGTGCCGACATTCGCAACTGGCGCTGGTCGGGCGTGCCGTTCTACCTGCGTACCGGCAAGCGCATGCCGCAGAAACTGTCGCAGATCGTTATCCACTTCAAGGAAACGCCGCACTACATCTTCGCCCCGGAACAGCGTTTGCAGATCGGTAACAAGCTGATCATCCGCCTGCAACCGGACGAAGGCATTTCTTTACGGGTAATGACCAAGGAGCAGGGCCTGGACAAGGGCATGCAGCTGCGCAGCGGCCCGTTGCAGCTGAATTTTTCCGACACCTGGCGCAGCACGCGGATTCCGGATGCCTACGAGCGCTTGCTGCTCGAAGTGATGCGTGGCAACCAGAACCTGTTCGTGCGCAAGGACGAAATCGAATATGCCTGGAAATGGTGCGACCAGTTGATCGCCGGCTGGCGTAATGCAGGCGATGCGCCCAAGCCTTACGCGGCGGGCTCCTGGGGGCCGATGAGCTCGATTGCACTGATCACACGCGATGGGAGGGCGTGGTATGGGGATATCTGAACTGAAACTGCCAGCGGCTGTGAAGGTACACGCGCTGGCAGATGCCAAGGCGCTGGCCGCCACTCAAGCCCACGACGTGGCCGAGCGCCTGCGTGCGGCGATTGCTGCCAAGGGCCAGGCCTGCCTGGTGCTGTCCGGCGGCCGCAGCCCGGTGCCGTTCCTGGAGAAGCTGGCCAGCGAAAACCTGGACTGGTCCAAGGTCACCGTCAGCCTGGCCGATGAGCGCTGGGTGCCCGTGGAGCACGCCGACAGCAATGCTGGCCTGCTGGCCCGCCACCTGCTCAAGGGTGCAGCGGCCAAGGCCCGCTTTGTTGGCCTGTACCAGCAGGCGGAGAACCTCGAAGCCGCCGCGCTCAAGGCCGACCAGGCCTTGGCCGGGCTGCCACTTATCGATGTGTTGGTGTTGGGCATGGGCGACGATGGCCATACCGCCTCGCTGTTCCCGGCCAGCCCCAACCTGGAAGCAGGCCTGGACCTGTCCAGCCCGCGCCGCTGCCTGCCGTTGCTGGCACCGAGCGTGCCGCACCAGCGCCTGTCGATGACCCGCTCGCTGCTGGCCAGTGCCGCCTTTACTGCGCTGTCCGTGCAAGGCCAGGGCAAACTCGCTACCCTGCGCGCCGCGCTGGCTGGCAACGACCTCACTGAAATGCCGATTCGCGCTTTTCTTCACGACCCCCTGGACATCTACTGGTGCCCATGAGCCAAGGATCCACAGTCATGACCACCCTTGAACGCCCACAGCCCAAGCTCTCGATGGCCGATAAAGCCGCGCGGATCGATGCCATCTGCGAAAAGGCGCGCATCCTGCCGGTGATCACCATCGCCCGTGAGGAAGACATCCTGCCACTGGCTGATGCCCTGGCCGCTGGCGGCATCCGTACCCTGGAAGTGACCCTGCGCTCGCAGCATGGCCTGAAGGCCATCCAGGTGCTGCGTGAACAGCGCCCGGAGCTGTGCGTTGGTGCCGGTACCGTGCTTGATCGCAGCATGTTTGCCGCCGTTGAAGCGGCGGGCGCGCAATTCGTTGTTACCCCGGGCATTACCCAGGACATTCTCGAAGCTGGCGTGGACAGTGAAATCCCGCTGCTGCCGGGCATCAGCACCCCGTCCGAAATCATGATGGGCTACGCCCTGGGCTACCGCCGCTTCAAGCTGTTCCCGGCGGAAATCAGCGGCGGTGTTGCAGCGATCAAGGCCTTTGGCGGGCCGTTCGGTGATATCCGCTTCTGCCCTACGGGCGGCGTGAACCCGGCCAACGTGCGCAACTACATGGCCTTGCCCAATGTGATGTGCGTGGGCGGGACCTGGATGCTCGACAGCGGCTGGATCAAGAACGGCGACTGGGCGCGGATCGAGGCGTGCAGTGCCGAGGCGATGGCGTTGCTGGACGCCAACTGAATTTGTTGTGTGCTTTACGGCTTATGGGGTGCTTGGTCGGCGCCCCTTTTTTTGCCTGTCATTCTTGTAGGGCCAGAACAGGCAACAAAAAAGCCCGCATCAAACGATGCGGGCTTTTTCATTCATCACACCAGGGCTCAGGCCGCCTTCGCTTCCTGCTGGCTCAGCGAGCGGTTCAGCGCGCTGAACAGCGCCTTGAAGCTGGCAGTGGTGATGTTTTCATCGATACCCACACCATGCACCGGACGGCCACCGGCCACGCGCAATTCAATGTAGGCAGCAGCCTTGGCATTGGTGCCTGCGCCAATGGCATGCTCGTTGTAGTCCATGATCTCCACCGAGATCGGCAGGCCGGCTACCAGGGCTTCCAGGGCGCCGTTGCCCTTGCCGCGCCAGTGCAGGGTGGTTTCCCCTTCGCCGGCGACTTCCACTTCCACGGCGCTGTGGCCGTTTTCTTCCTGCAGGCGGTGGCTGACCAGCGCGTACGGCGCGTTGGCCTGGAGGTATTCCTTGTGCAGCAGGCTGTAGATCTGCTGGGCGGTCATTTCCAGGCCCAGGCGGTCGGTTTCACCCTGGACGACCTGGCTGAATTCGATCTGCATGCGGCGTGGCAGGCTGATGCCGTATTCCTGCTCGAGCAGGTAGGTGATGCCGCCTTTGCCCGACTGGCTGTTGACGCGGATGACCGCCTCGTAGCTGCGGCCGATGTCGGCCGGGTCGATCGGCAAGTAAGGCACTTCCCACAGCTCGCCTTCCTGCTGCTTGGCGAAACCTTTGCGGATGGCGTCCTGGTGCGAGCCGGAGAACGCGGTGTGGACCAGATCGCCCACATACGGGTGGCGTGGGTGCACCGGCAACTGGTTGCACTCTTCGACCACTTTGCGCACGCCGTCGATGTCGGAGAAGTCCAGCAACGGGTCGATGCCCTGGGTGTAGAGGTTCAGTGCCAAGGTCACCAGGTCGACGTTACCGGTACGCTCGCCGTTGCCGAACAGGCAGCCTTCGGCGCGGTCGGCACCCGCCATCAGGCCCAGTTCGGTGGCGGCAATGCCGGTGCCGCGGTCGTTGTGGCAGTGCAGGCTGATGATCACGCTGTCGCGACGGCTGACGTTGCGGCAGAACCACTCGATCTGGTCGGCGTAGATGTTCGGGGTGGACACTTCCACGGTGGCCGGCAGGTTGAGGATGATCTTGTGCTCAGGCGTCGGGTTCCACACTTCGATGACTGCGTCACAGACTTCCTTGGCGAACTCCATTTCGGTGGCGCTGAAGGTTTCTGGCGAGTACTGGAAGGTCCACTGGGTTTCCGGCTGCTGGGCAGCGTACTTGACGAACAGCTTGGCCGCGTTCACCGCGATGTCCTTCACGCCTTGCTTGTCCTGGTTGAAGACGATGCGGCGGAACGACGGGCTGGTGGCGTTGTACAGGTGGACGATGGCTTTCTTGGCACCGCGCAGCGACTCGAAGGTACGGGCGATCAGGTCTTCACGGGCCTGGGTGAGCACCTGAATGGTGGTGTCGTCGGGGATGTGGCCTTCTTCGATCAGCATGCGCACGAAGTCGAAGTCGGTCTGCGAAGCGGACGGGAACGAGGCTTCGATTTCCTTCACACCCACCTGCACCAGGGTCTTCCAGAAGCGCAGTTTCTTCTCCGAATCCATCGGCTCGATCAGCGACTGGTTGCCATCACGCAGGTCAGAGCTGCACCAGATCGGCGCGGCAGTGATGGTCTTCGACGGCCAGGTGCGGTCAGGCAGGTCGATGGTCGGGAAAGCGCGGTACTTCTTCGAAGGGTCTTTGAGCATGGTCATGGAAGCAATCCTTTTGTGTGCGGCCGAGATCGGGCCTGCCGAGCGATAACGAGATGAAGAGGCGAGGCGACGCGATTCAACCTGGTAGTCGGGCGCTGACCAGGCAGAGGCTGCGATGTTGTCGGAGCAGGATGAGGGTGCTGAAGGTTTTCATGCCTTCAAACTTAACCAGTGGGGTGGGGGATGGCAAGCGTTCGAGGAAAATTGAGAGGAATGCTTAAAAAAAGATCTTGTGCGAGATTTTATAGCTGGAATTTGCTGGGTGATTATTGAATGTTGCGCGGTATTTTTCGATGGCGCAACACAGTGGAATTGATGTCGGCAGTGCCGGTCTCTTCGCGGGTAAACCCGCCCCTACCAGCTGCAGCGCAGCCTTCGGATGCGGCGCGCCCCCTGTAGGAGCGGGTTTACCCGCGAAGCAGGCGCTGCGGTTTCAGGGCTGGAACGCCCCAATGAAAATCGCCGGATCCACCCGCGCATCATTCAGGCTGACGTTCCAGTGCATATGCGGCCCGGTCGCCCGCCCGGTGGAGCCCACCCGCCCGACCACCTCGCCACGGCGCAGTTGCTGCCCCACCTGCACATCGATCTTCGACATGTGGCAGAACATGCTGATGAAGCCCTGCCCATGGTCGACGAACACTGTGCGGCCATTGAAGAAGTAGTCCCCCACCAGAATCACCTTGCCATTGGCGGGGGTCTTGATTGGCGTCCCCGCCGGCACCGCGAAGTCCAGCCCTGCATGCGGGTTGCGTTCTTCGCCATTGAAGAAGCGGCGCACGCCAAACTTGCTCGACAGCGGGCCGTTGACCGGCTTGTCGAGGATCAGGTTGCTCGGCAGGCTCGGGCTGAAGCTGCGGTAGGCCTTGATCTGCTCGGCCAGTTCGCGGTCGATGCGCTTGAGGTCGGCGGGGTTCGGGTTGACCTGGCGGGTGTTCTTCAGGGTGATGCGCTGCTCGGGGTATTTTTTGCTCCCCACGCTGAAGGGCAGCGTGCGACCGCCCTGGTTCAGCGTGGCGGTGCCGGGCTTCTGGGTCAGCGGGATGCCGACGATGGCAAGCCAGGTATCCTGCTCTTTCACCACCAGCACCGGCTTGCCGTCGAAGCGGGCACTGGGCGCGCTGGCGGCGGGGCCCAGGTCGACCACTGCAACGCCGCCGGGCACCGGCTTGTTCAGCGTGCGGGTGATGTAGCTGGCCTGAACGCCGCCGGCCAGCAGCAACAGGGAAAGGGCAAGCAAAGGCGCAAGCAGGCGGGGCATGTGTCAGTCCAGTAGTGAGAGGGTGACCGGGGTCAGGTGGTTGTCTTCGACCCGCACCAGCAGCTCGCCTTCGTTCAGGCGAGCGGTCAGGCGCTGGCCGTTGCGGGTCTGTTCGGCGCTGCGGATGGCCTGGCCTTGTTCATCCAGCAAAATGCTGTAGCCGCGGGCAAGGGTGGCCAGCGGGCTGACCACCTGCAGGGTTTGCAACTGAGCCTGGAAGCGTTGGCGGCGATCTTTGAGCACGTCGCGCATGGCCCGCGGCAGGCGCTCGGCCAGGCTGTCCAGGCGCTGGCTCAGCAGTTTCAGGTTACGCCCCGGATGCTGTGCGGCCAAGCGCGTATCCAGGCGTGCCAGGCGCTCGCGGCGCTGGTTGAGGCTGAGCATGAAGGCGCGGCGCAAGCGCATGTCCAGGTCGTCCAGGCGCTGGGCTTGCTGGCGCAAACGCTCGCCCGGGTGGCGCAGGCGCCGGGCCAGGGATTCCAGGCGCAGGCGGTCGTGGGTCAGGCGGTTCTGCATGCGCAGCAGCAGGCGCCGTTGCAGGCCATCCAGGCGTTGCTGCAGGCCACTGTTGTCGGGGGCCAGCAGTTCCGCGGCAGCAGACGGTGTGGGGGCGCGCACGTCAGCGACGAAGTCGCTGATCGACACATCGGTTTCATGGCCCACGGCGCTGACAATCGGCGTTACGCAGGCGGCGACCGCACGCGCCACGGCTTCTTCGTTGAAGCACCACAAGTCTTCCAGCGAGCCGCCCCCACGGGCCAGGATCAGCGCATCGAAACCGAGGCTGTCGGCGAGACGGATGGCACGCACGATCTGCGCGATGGCTTCGCGGCCCTGTACCGCTGTCGGGATCAGGTTCAGCTCTACCTGTGGAGCTCGGCGGCCGAACACGCTGATGATGTCGCGGATCACTGCACCGGTGGGTGATGTGATGATGCCGATGCGTTGGGGGTGGGCCGGTAGCGGCTTCTTGCGTTCGGCGCTGAACAGCCCCTCGGCACCGAGCTTCTCCTTCAGGGCTTCGAACGCCAGGCGCAGTGCGCCATCGCCGGCCGGCTCGACGGTGTCGAGAATCAGCTGGTAGTCGCCACGCCCCTCGAACAGCGAAACCTTGCCGCGCACACGAACGGCAAGGCCGTCTCGCAGTGCCTGGCGTACGCGGGTGGCATTCTGCCGGAACAACGCACAGCGCACCTGGGCGCCGCTGTCCTTGAGGGTGAAGTACATGTGGCCGGACGCCGGGCGGGCGAGGTTGGAAATCTCGCCTTCCACCCACACGCTGCGGAACACGTCTTCCAGCAGCACGCGGGCGCGGCCGTTGAGTTGGCTGACGGTAAGGACCTCACGGTCCAGGCCGAGTCGTTCGAAGGGGTCTTTGATCATGGCGGGCATCATCGCAGTTGAAAGCAGAGAGCTTCAAGCAATATGAGCCTCCATTTGCCAGATTGGCGCCACCTCAGCTCAGACCTGACATATTGTAGATTGGCTCAAATTGAGGCTCGGCGACGACTGAGTGAACTGGTTCGCAACTCATGTGCCTGCATTCCGATATCTGTTACATCCGTCGAGTTCGGAGTTGTAGTTTGCACCGATTGTTGCGTCGCAGACGGGATATCGGTGAGCGAGTTGTTTCCACTGCTTTGCAGGCTCTCCATTGACGCGTAAGGGGTCGCTTCAGCGCTATTGATAGGCTCCTGCGGGCGGGGTTGTATACGCTGGGTCAGTTCCCGTTGCAGGGTGTTAGCTCGCTCAGCTTGTGCAATTTGAAGTGCGGCTCCAGTCGTTTCTTGCTGCTGCGCAAGGCTCTCGAATACTGAAGTCAGGCTGGGTCGCCTGGAAGGGGTTGCTCGGCGTGTTTGGGTAATACGTTTCAAAGGCGCTAAATGTCCAGAAGGGTCGGTAAAGTTCACCGGGTCACCCGCACAGTAGGCATAGCTATTGATTCCACCTTTGCCGAAGGGGCTCAAGCTATCAGCCGAATGGAAACGCAACAGGCGTGGGTTGTAGGTGCGATATCCACTGCCCAGTATGTAGCACCCAGATTGTTGGTCTTGGGGTTCTCCGTTGAATCCCAGCGAGCTTGTGAGGTGGCCTTCCGATTTGCGGTGCCCGTAAGGGCAGTACGGCTTTGCGCGTTGAAGTGCGCAGCACTTGATGCTTTGGTGTGGTTTGAACCCTTCCACGGTGAACGCCCTTCTTCGCTTCCAGATGTTATTCAAACCATCTAGCGGGGCAAACTCAACTGGCAGTTTTGACAGGTATGGTGGTGGCTTGGTTCAACGCTGCATTGCTGCCACGAACTGGCGCACCATCTGCCCTGCATCACGTCGGCAAGCCAGCGCTACGGTGCTCTCGCAGCTCCCCTCCAGCGCCACGAAACTGACCGAAGCCGGCGCAATTTCACGCATGCACGCTGGCAGTAACGCCACCCCGAAGCCCGCCTGAATCAGCTGCAATTGCGTAGTTTTGCGCGACAGCACCTGCGCCGCGCGCGGAAAGAAACCGGCCCCCATGCACAACGAAGCCGACAGGTAACTCAGCCCGCCACGGTCCCGGTGCGGGATGGAAATAAAACGTTCTTCCCTCAATTGCTCCAGTTGAACGTACTGCGCATTGGCCAACGGGTGCCCAGCGGCGACCGCCAGTAACAGCGGTTCGCTGAACAGTTCATGCAGCACCACGCCTTCATGCTGGCGCAGCACTGGCAAGCGCAGCAGGCCAATATCCAGCCGCCCGGCCGCAATATCTTCCAGCTGGGCCTCCGACGACTGCTGCGCGATCTCCAGCGAAACCCCCGGGTTTTCCCGCAGATAGTCCCCCAGGCGAGCCAGCAACGGGCCGATCAGCGGCACGGTACTGGAATGGTTCAGGCGCAGGCTGCCCTGCAACCCCTCGCCAATGTCGCGCGTTACGCGCTCTGCTTGCGCCAGGTCGGCCAGCAAGCGGCGTGCCCGTTCGAGAAAGGCCTGCCCGGCCAGCGTCAGGCGTGGCAGGCGTGCCGTGCGTTCGAACAGTGGCGTGCCCAGTTGCTGCTCCAGCTCCTTGATCTGCCGGCTCAGCGCCGACTGGGCGATGTATAGCCGTTCGGCGGCACCGCTGAAGCTGCCACAATCGGCAATTTCCACGAAGTAACGCAACTGGCGGATCGACGTCATGTCATGCCTTTTCAAGATAGCTATGGCGATAAAGTCATATTAGTCGGCATGGCTCATGGCTGGCTAACCTTGGCCTGACTTTTCAGGAACTGCTGCCATGCTTGCCCAACTGTCGTTTTCCGGCCTTGACTGGCTGCCCATCCTGTTCGGTGTCGGTGCCGCCTATATCGTTTTTGGCATCGCCGGTTTCGGCACGGCGCTGGTGGCCGGCCCTGTGTTGATCCACTTCATGCCGTTGTCACGCATCATCCCGTTGTTGGTGTTGCTAGACTTCGTTGCCGCGTTCGGCAACCTGCTGCCATCGCGCCGGGACGTGGTGCGCAGCGAGTTGTTGCGGCTGCTACCGTTCATGGCTGTGGGCTGCACGCTGGGCGTGGTATTCCTGCTGCAACTGAAGTCCGATCTGCTGTTGCTACTGATGGGGCTGTTCGTGACTGCCTACGCCGTTTATGGCCTGGCGGTGAAGGTACGGCCAGCGAAACTATCGGGCATCTGGGCAGTGCCGATGGGCACGGTAGGCGGGTTGTTCGGCGCGCTGTTCGGCAGTGGTGGCTTCCTTTATGCGATCTACCTGAGTGCACGTCTTGAAGTAAAAGAGCAGGTGCGCGCGACGCAGAGTGCACTGATCAGTTGCAGTACCATCGTTCGGTTGTCCCTGTTCCTTATTGCCGGTGTCTATGCCGACCAAAGCCTGTTGCTGCTCGCCGTCTGTTTGCTACCCGTCATGTTCGTGGGCCTCTGGGTGGGGCGCAGACTGACCAATCGACTGTCACGTGAAGCCTTTGTACGCTTGGTCACCTGGCTGGTGCTGGCCAGCGGCCTGGCGTTGATTGGTCGCTACCTGAGCGCCTGAGCGGTAGAATTGCGTCATTACCGCAGTTTTTCAGGTTTTTCCTGTTCATGAACACCCAGAGCATCATCGTCCCCAAACTGTCCACCGTCCCGGTGCATGAAGCCCGCGCCCGCGCCATCCTGCGTTGGCTGGTGCGCGAGAAGGTCGTCGAGGAGCAACTCACTACCTGTGGTCGCACTGGTAACCGCATGGGGCATGCCCTGGCCGCCGGGGCACGCAAAGTGGCCCTGCACCCCGAAAAACTGCCTTTCGGCGAGCAGGTCAACGGGTTGGAGGTGATGCTCAAGCGATGCATCTATACCCCTACCGAAGGCTTTCTTGAAGAAGCCGGTTGCCCGGAGTGCCGGCGCGAGGTGGGCGAGCCGCTGTTCGAAAGCCTGGAAGAGTGGATGCCGGGGGTAAGTGACAACTTCACCTGCCCGCTGTGCGGCTTCGAAGATGACATCAATGGCTTCATTTACCTGCAGCCATGTGCCTTTTCCAACCTGGGGTTCATCTTCAACAACTGGGGCGAGGCCGGCTTCACCCAGGCCTTTCTCGACAGCTTCGCCGACTGGCTCGACCAGCCGGTGGCCGTGGTGCAGGTAAAACTGCCACAAGGCTGACCGAAGGCCCTTATTTTGCATTGAGCGGCGCGCCGTGCATGAGTATAATGGCGCGCTTCCATTTTTCCCGCCCGGGAGCCCCCGCGATGCTGCGTATCAGCCAAGAAGCCCTGACCTTCGACGATATCCTCCTTGTACCTGGTTATTCCGAGGTACTGCCCAATGAAGTCAGTCTCAAGACCCGTTTGACCCGTGGCATCGAGCTGAACATTCCGCTGGTTTCCGCCGCCATGGATACCGTGACCGAAGCGCGCCTGGCCATTGCCATGGCCCAGGAAGGCGGTATCGGCATCATCCACAAGAACATGACCATCGAACAGCAGGCCGGCGAAGTGCGCAAGGTCAAGAAGTTCGAGGCTGGCGTGGTCAAGGACCCGATCACCATCGACGCCGACGCCACCGTGCGCGACTTGTTCGACCTGACCCGCCTGAACAACATCTCCGGCGTACCGGTGCTGGCGAACGGTGACCTGGTCGGCATCGTCACTTCCCGTGACGTGCGCTTCGAAACCCGCCTGGACGCCAAGGTCCGCGACGTGATGACGCCAAAAGAGCGTCTGGTCACCGTCCGCGAAGGCGCCGACAAGAACGAAGTGCGCGAGCTGCTGCACAAGCACCGCCTGGAAAAGGTCCTGATCGTTGACGACAAGTTCAACCTCAAGGGCATGATGACCGTCAAGGACATCGAAAAAGCCAAGGCCTACCCGCTGGCCAGCAAGGACGACCAAGGTCGTCTGCGCGTTGGCGCTGCGGTCGGCACCGGCAAGGACACCGGCGAGCGCGTTGCCGCCCTGGTTGCCGCTGGCGTTGACGTGGTGGTTGTCGACACCGCCCACGGTCACTCCAAAGGCGTGATCGACCGCGTTCGCTGGGTAAAAGAAACCTACCCGCAAGTGCAGGTCATCGGCGGCAACATCGCCACCGGCGCCGCTGCCAAGGCCCTGGCCGAAGCGGGCGCTGACGCCGTCAAGGTCGGTATCGGCCCAGGCTCCATCTGCACCACCCGTATCGTTGCCGGTGTCGGCGTGCCGCAAATCAGCGCCATCGCCAACGTTGCCGCCGCACTGGAAGGCACTGGCGTGCCACTGATCGCCGACGGCGGTATCCGCTTCTCCGGTGACCTGTCCAAGGCCATCGTTGCCGGTGCTTCCTGCGTGATGATGGGTTCGATGTTCGCCGGTACCGAAGAGGCTCCGGGTGAAGTCGAGCTGTTCCAGGGCCGTTCTTACAAGGCCTACCGTGGCATGGGCTCGCTGGGTGCCATGGCACAGGCGCAAGGCTCGTCCGACCGTTACTTCCAGGACTCCTCGGCCGGCGCCGAGAAGCTGGTACCGGAAGGCATCGAAGGCCGCGTACCTTACAAAGGCGCCCTGGCCGCGATCATCCACCAGCTGATGGGCGGCCTGCGTTCGTCCATGGGCTACACCGGCAGCGCAACCATCGAAGAGATGCGCACCAAGCCGGAATTCGTGCGTATCACCGGTGCCGGCATGGCCGAGTCCCACGTGCATGACGTGCAGATCACCAAAGAAGCCCCTAACTACCGTGTAGGCTGAGGCTTCCAGCAATATAAGCATGCGGGGCTGTCACGACAGCCCCGCGTCGTTTCCGATTTCCACTGACGAGATTGAGTCATGGCCCTCGACATTCACGCTCACCGCATCCTGATCCTCGATTTCGGTTCCCAGTACACCCAGCTGATCGCCCGCCGCGTGCGCGAAATCGGCGTGTACTGCGAACTGCACCCGTTCGACATGGACGATGAAGCGATCCGCGAATTCAACCCGCGCGGCATCATCCTCGCCGGCGGCCCCGAGTCGGTCCACGAAGCCAACAGCCCACGCGCTCCGCAGGCCGTGTTCGACCTGAACGTACCGGTGCTGGGCATCTGCTACGGCATGCAGACCATGGCCGAGCAGATGGGCGGCAAGGTAGAAGGTTCTGACCTGCGTGAATTCGGTTATGCCCGCGTAGACGTGGTCGGCAAGAGCCGCCTGCTCGACGGCATCGAAGACCACGTTGACGGCGACGGCGTACTGGGCCTGGACGTGTGGATGAGCCACGGCGACAAGGTTACCCAGATGCCGGGCAACTTCCACGTGCTGGCCAGCACCCCAAGCTGCCCGATCGCCGGCATGTTCGACGATTCCCGTGGCTATTACGGCGTGCAGTTCCACCCGGAAGTGACCCACACCAAGCAAGGCGGTCGCATCCTGTCCCGCTTCGTGCAGGACATCTGCGGCTGTGAAGCCCTGTGGACGCCTTCCAACATTGTTGAAGACGCCATCGCCCAGGTGCGTGAGCAAGTCGGTTCGGCCAACGTCCTGCTGGGCCTGTCCGGCGGCGTCGACAGCTCGGTGGTTGCCGCGCTGCTGCACCGCGCCATCGGCGACCAGCTGACCTGCGTATTCGTCGACAACGGCCTGCTGCGCCTGCACGAAGGCGACCAGGTGATGGCCATGTTCAAAGAGAACATGGGCGTCAAAGTGATCCGCGCCGATGCTGAAAAGCAGTTCCTCGATAACCTGGAAGGCGAAGCCGACCCGGAGAAGAAGCGCAAGATCATCGGCCGTACCTTCATCGACATCTTCGATGCCGAAGCCAGCAAACTGGAAAACATCCAGTTCCTCGCTCAGGGCACCATCTACCCGGACGTGATCGAGTCGGCTGGCGCCAAGAGCGGCAAGGCCCACGTGATCAAGTCGCACCACAACGTGGGCGGCCTGCCGGAGGAAATGAACCTCAAGCTGGTCGAGCCGCTGCGTGAGCTGTTCAAGGACGAAGTGCGTAAGATCGGCCTGGAACTGGGCCTGCCGTACGACATGGTCTACCGCCACCCGTTCCCGGGCCCGGGCCTGGGCGTGCGCATTCTGGGTGAAGTGAAGAAGGAATACGCCGACATCCTGCGTCGCGCCGACCACATCTTCATCGAAGAACTGCGCAAGGCCGACTGGTACCACAAGACCAGCCAGGCGTTCGTGGTGTTCCAGCCGGTCAAGTCGGTTGGCGTCGTTGGCGACGGCCGTCGCTACGCCTGGGTCGTGGCCCTGCGTGCCGTCGAGACCGTGGACTTCATGACCGCGCGCTGGGCGCACCTGCCGTACGAACTGCTGGAAACCGTCAGCGGCCGTATCATCAACGAAATCGACGGCATCTCGCGCGTGACCTACGACGTGTCGAGCAAGCCGCCGGCCACTATCGAGTGGGAATAAGTTGAGCCACAAGGGCGCCGCGAGGCGCCCTTGTTGTATCTGCCCTCTGTATCGGCCTCTTCGCGGGCTTGCCCGCGAAGAGGCCAGCACAGGCAAAAACGAGACTTCACTTAATCTTTCCCATTTGCAGGTGTATCGTATTCGCCCTTCACCGTCAGCCATGCTGGCAGCTTGATTGCGCAAAACACGAGGTACCCGCACCGATGTCCTTCACCCGTCGACAAATGCTCAAGGGCCTGACTGGCCTGGTTGTGGTTGGCCTGGGCGCCGGTGGCGCGGCGCGTTACTGGCTGGGCAAGGTCGAAGACGAAAACGCCGGCCACGATTATGAGTTGATTGCAGCGCCGCTGGACGTCGAGCTGGTGCCGGGCTTCAAGACCGAGGCCTGGGCGTTCGGCCCGTCGGCGCCGGGTACCGAGCTTCGCGTGCGCCAGGGTACCTGGCTGCGGGTACGCTTCATCAACCACCTGCCGGTGGAAACCACCATTCACTGGCACGGCATTCGCCTGCCGCTGGAAATGGACGGTGTGCCCTACGTCTCGCAACTGCCGGTCAAGCCGGGCGAGTATTTTGACTACAAGTTCCGCGTACCGGATGCCGGCAGCTACTGGTATCACCCGCATGTCAGCAGCTCCGAAGAGCTGGGGCGCGGTCTGGTTGGCCCGCTAATCGTCGAGGAGCGCGAGCCGACCGGTTTCCAGCATGAGCGCACCCTTAGCCTGAAGAACTGGCACGTGGACGAGCAGGGCGCCTGGCTGCCTTTCAGCATCCCGCGCGAGGCCGCGCGCAACGGCACCGCCGGGCGCTTGATCACCATCAATGGTCAGCCCGACTCGGTGACCGAGCTGCCGGCCGGCCACGTGGTGCGGGTGCGCCTGCTGAACCTGGACAACACCTGGACCTACCGCCTCAACCTCAAGGGCAACTGCGAGGCAAAAATCTATGCCCTCGACGGCAACCCGGTGACCCCGCGCCCATTGGAAGACGAGTACTGGCTCGGCCCCGGCATGCGTATCTGCCTGGCCATCCGTATTCCCGAGGCGGGTGAGGAGATTTCCCTGCGAGACGGTTTCGTGCGCCTGGGCACCCTGCGTTCTGTGGCCAGCAAGGACGTGCCGAGTGACTGGCCGCCAGCGCTGCCGCCCAACCCGATCGCCGAGCCGGACCTGGAGAATGCCGAAAAGCTCAACTTCAATTTCGAATGGGCGGCCAACGTCACTGTCACCCCTGACCCGGACAAACCGTCGAGCATGTGGCAGATCAACGGCCAGGCCTGGGACATCACCGACAAGACCTGCGCGGACCGCCCCATCGCCACGTTGCAGAAGGGCAAGAGCTACATCTTCGAGCTGAAGAACATGACCCAGTACCAGCACCCGATCCACCTGCACGGCATGAGCTTCAAGGTGATCGGCTCCAATCGCCACGACATCAAGGAGCCGTGGTTCACCGACACCTACCTGCTGGGCAAGAACGAACGCGCCCAGGTGGCGCTGGTGGCGGATAATCCGGGCACCTGGATGTTCCACTGCCACGTCATCGACCACATGGAAACCGGCCTGATGGCCGCGATCGCGGTGGTCTGATGCGCCCGCAGATCATCGATCGCAGCCGCGATCAGGAATTCATGCGCCTTGCACTGACACTGGCTGCGCAAGGCGCAAGCATGGGGGAAGTGCCGGTGGGGGCAGTGCTGGTGCAGCATGGCCAGGTGATCGGCCAGGGCTTCAACCGGCCGATCATCGACAGCGACCCCAGTGCGCATGCCGAGATGGTGGCCATCCGCGCAGCGGCGAAGTCTGCCAGTAATTACCGGCTGCCCGGCAGCACCCTTTACGTGACCCTGGAACCGTGCAGCATGTGTGCGGGGCTGATCGTGCATTCGCGGGTGATGCGCGTGGTGTTTGGCGCCCTGGAGCCCAAGGCGGGGATCGTGCAGAGCCAAGGGCAGTTTTTCGGGCAGGGGTTCCTGAACCATCGGGTGATGGTGGAAGGCGGGGTGCTGGCGGAGGAGTGCGGGCAGATCCTCAGTGATTTCTTCAAGGCTCGCCGGGCCAAGGCTTAACCTGTACAGGCTTACATGGGCGGCGACTGATCTGCCGGCTTGTCCTTGTTCACCCCAGGCACATGCAGGTTGCCCTCGGCCACCTGGCCTTCGAGCTGCGGCTGGGTCACCCAGGTGAGGATGTCGTAGTAACGGCGGATGTTGGCCACGAAGTGCACCGGCTCGCCACCCCGGGCGTAGCCGTACTTGGTTTGCCGATACCACTGCTTCTGCGACAGGCGCGGCAGCATCTTCTTCACGTCCAGCCACTTGTTCGGGTTGAGCTTCTCGCGCTTGGCCAGGGTACGGGCGTCTTCCAGGTGGCCGCTGCCGACGTTATAGGCAGCCAGGGCGAACCAGGTGCGGTCCGGCTCCTGAATGCTGTCGTCCAGCTCTTCCTTGATCTTCATGAAGTATTTGGCGCCACCCTGAATGCTCTGTTTCGGGTCCAGGCGGTTGGACACGCCCATGGCCTGGGCGGTGCGCTGGGTCAGCATCATCAGGCCGCGCACGCCGGTCTTGGAGGTGACCTCCGGCTGCCACATCGATTCCTGATAGCCGATAGCGGCCAGCAGGCGCCAGTCTACCTGCTCGACCTTGGCGTAGCTCTTGAAGTGCTTCTCGTACTTGGGCAGGCGTTGCTGCAGGTGCTGGGCGAAGGTGTAGGCGCCCACATAGCCCAACACGTCGACATGGCCGTAATAACGGTCTTTCAGGCGCTGCAGGGTGCCGTTCTTCTGCGCCTTGTCGAGAAATTCGTTGATCTCGTTGAGCAGGCTGTTGTCTTCGCCTGCGGCCACTGCCCAGCGCTGGTCACGGGTATCGCCCAGGTCGAAGGCAACCCGCACGTTGGGGAAGTACACCTGGTTCATCGCCAGCTCGTTGGAGTCGACCAAGGTCAGGTCGATCTGGCCTTCGTCGACCATGCGCAACAGGTCGACCACCTCGACGGCGTCGGACTCTTCGTATTGCAGGCCCGGGTACTGCTTCTTCAGTTCGGCCAGCTGGTCGGCATGGCTGCTGCCCTTGAGCACCATGATCTTCTTGCCGACCAGGCCCTTGGCGTCTGTGGGGCGCGGGCGGCCGTTGCGGTAGATGACCTGCGGGGTCACCTCCAGGTACGGGTGAGAGTATCTGACCTGTGCCTTGCGCCGCTCGCTGCTGACCAGGCCGGCAGCGGCCAGCACCGGGCCGGAGGGCTTGCCGAGGGCGTCGTACAGCTCGTCGAGGTTGTCGGCGGTCTCGATTTGCAGCTTTACGCCCAGATCTTCGGCGAAATGCTGAACCAGCTCGTATTCGAAGCCGGTTTCGCCGTTGCGGTCCTGGAAATAGGTGGCCGGGCTGTTGCGGGTGATGACGCGCAGCACGCCATCCTCCTTCACGCGCTCGAGGGTGCTGGGTTTTTCAACGCAGGCACCGAGCAGCAGAAAGAGTCCGGTTGCGAGAAGCCATTTGGCGCAACGCTGGCGCAAAGCAGTGTGGGCGAACATAGGTTGCAGTATACGCAAAGGACCGGTTCAACCATATCTCGACAACGGTTAGCTTGTCTGGTAGCGGTTTATGTGATGTGGGGGCGTGGCGGTGGATTGTGTTTGGGCCACCAAGTGCCTGCCGTGAGAGGTGTGGCGCCTGTGAGATCGAGCGCCGCCCGCGCGGCGCTCGATCTCACAGGCCATAAACCTCTTGAGGCGAGCACCCGAAATATTGACCCGAAAGTCCGGTTCCACCGCCCGGCAGCCGTGGCGTAGAGCGGGTGCCGAAAGCCATCGAATTAGGCTAGAATGCACGGCCTCTAAGCACACCCCTTCCTGAGGCTGTCCCGACGATGTTGATCCTGCGCGGCGCTCCTGCCCTTTCTGCCTTTCGCCACGGTAAATTACTCGAGCAACTGAGCCAGAAAGTCCCCGCTGTTACTGGTTTGTATGCCGAATTCGCCCACTTCGCCGATGTTGATGGCGAACTGACCGCCGACCAGCAGCAGGTGCTGGGCCGTCTGCTCAAGTACGGCCCGAGTGTGCCGGTACAGGAGCCGACCGGTCGCCTGTTCCTGGTCGTGCCGCGCCTGGGCACCATTTCGCCGTGGGCCAGCAAGGCCAGCGACATCGCCCACAACTGCGGCCTGCAGTCGATCCAGCGCCTTGAGCGCGGCATCGCTTACTACGTGGCCGGCACCCTGAGCGATGCTGACGCTGCATTGATCGCCGCCGAGCTGCACGACCGCATGACCCAGCGCGTGCTGGGCCAGCTGGAGCAGGCGGCCGACATGTTCAGCCACGCCCAGCCCAAGCCGATGACCTCGGTCGACATCCTGGCCGGTGGCCGCGACGCGCTGGCCAAGGCCAACATCGACCTGGGCCTGGCCCTGGCCGAAGACGAGATCGACTACCTGGTCAACGCTTTCCAGGGCCTCAAGCGCAACCCGAACGACATCGAACTGATGATGTTCGCCCAGGCCAACTCCGAGCACTGCCGCCACAAAATCTTCAACGCCAGTTGGGACATCGACGGCCAGGCTCAGGAAAAGAGCCTGTTCGGCATGATCAAGAACACCTACCAGATGCACAACGAAGGCGTGCTGTCCGCCTACAAGGACAACGCTTCGGTCATCGTCGGTAACGTGGCCGGCCGCTTCTTCCCGAACCCTGAAACCCGCCAGTACGGCGCGGTGCAGGAGCCGGTGCACATCCTGATGAAGGTGGAAACCCACAACCACCCGACCGCCATCGCCCCGTTCTCTGGTGCCTCCACCGGCTCCGGTGGTGAAATCCGCGACGAAGGTGCTACCGGCCGTGGCGCCAAGCCCAAGGCTGGCCTCACCGGCTTCACCGTGTCCAACCTGCGCATCCCGGGCTTCGAGCAGCCATGGGAGCAGCCTTACGGCAAGCCTGAGCGCATCGTCGACGCCCTCGACATCATGATCGAAGGCCCTCTGGGTGGCGCGGCGTTCAACAACGAATTCGGTCGCCCGGCCCTGACCGGTTACTTCCGTACCTTCGAGCAGGCCATCAACACCCCGCACGGCGAAGAAGTGCGCGGTTACCACAAGCCGATCATGCTCGCCGGTGGTATGGGCAACATCCGTGAAGACCACGTGCAGAAGGGTGAGATCACCGTCGGCGCCAAGCTGATCGTGCTCGGCGGCCCGGCCATGCTGATTGGCCTGGGCGGCGGCGCCGCTTCGTCGGTGGCGACCGGTGCCAGCTCGGCAGACCTGGACTTCGCCTCGGTACAGCGCGAAAATCCTGAAATGGAGCGCCGTTGCCAGGAAGTCATCGACCGCTGCTGGCAGTTGGGCGACGCCAACCCGATCGCCTTCATCCACGACGTTGGCGCCGGCGGTATCTCCAACGCCTTCCCTGAGCTGGTCAACGACGGTGGCCGTGGCGGCCGCTTCGAACTGCGTAACGTGCCCAACGACGAGCCGGGCATGGCCCCGCACGAAATCTGGAGCAACGAATCGCAAGAGCGTTACGTGCTGGCCGTCAGCGCCGTCGATTTCGAGCGCTTCAAGGCCATCTGCGAGCGCGAACGCTGCCCGTTCGCCGTAGTGGGTGAAGCGACTGAAGAGCAACACCTGACCGTCAGCGACAGCCACTTCGGCAACACCCCGGTGGACATGCCGCTGGACGTGCTGCTGGGCAAGCCCCCACGCATGCACCGTTCGGTTACCCGTGAAGCCGAGCTGGGCGATGACTTCGACCCGAGCAAGCTGGACCTGGACAACGCCGTCCAGCGCGTTCTTAGCCACCCGGCCGTGGCCAGCAAGAGCTTCCTGATCACCATCGGCGACCGCACCATCACCGGCCTGGTTGCCCGCGACCAGATGGTCGGCCCGTGGCAGGTACCGGTGGCCGACTGCGCCGTTACCGCTACCAGCTTCGACGTCTACACCGGTGAAGCCATGGCCATGGGCGAGCGTACTCCGCTGGCGCTGCTGGATGCCCCGGCGTCCGGCCGCATGGCCATCGGCGAAACCCTGACCAACCTGGCCGCTTCGCGCATCGAGAAGCTGTCCGACATCAAACTGTCGGCCAACTGGATGTCCGCCGCCGGCCACCCGGGTGAAGACGCCCGCCTGTACGACACCGTCAAGGCTGTCGGCATGGAGCTGTGCCCGGAGCTGGGTATCACCATTCCGGTCGGCAAAGACTCGATGTCGATGAAGACCAAATGGAGCGATGAGGGCGGCGAGAAGAGCGTTACCTCGCCAATGTCGCTGATCATCACCGGCTTCGCCCCGGTCACCGACATCCGTAAAACCCTGACCCCGCAACTGCGCATGGACAAGGGCGAGACCGACCTGATCCTGATCGACCTGGGCCGTGGCAAGAACCGCATGGGCGCCTCGATCCTGGCCCAGACCTACGGCAAGATCGCTGCCCAGGCACCGGACGTCGACGATGCTGAAGACCTCAAGGCCTTCTTCGCCGTGATCCAGGGCTTGAACGCCGACGGCCACCTGCTGGCCTACCACGACCGTTCCGATGGCGGCCTGGTCACCACCGTGCTGGAAATGGCCTTCGCCGGCCACTGCGGCCTCGACCTGCACCTCGACCCGCTGACCGACAGCAAGGGCGACGTGCCAGCCATCCTCTTCAACGAAGAGCTGGGCGCAGTCATCCAGGTTCGCCAGGATGCTACCCCTGACGTACTGGCACAGTTCAGCGCCGCTGGCCTGGGCGAAGGTTGCGTCGCGGTGATCGGCAAGCCGGTCAACAACGGTGAAGTGTCCATCAGCCTGAACGGCGAAGTGCTGTTCGACGATGACCGCCGCATGCTGCAGCGCCAGTGGGCTGAAACCAGCTACCAGATCCAGCGCCTGCGCGACAACGCCGACTGCGCGGACCAGGAATTCGACCTGCTGCTCGAGGAAGACAACCCGGGCCTGTCGGTGAAGCTGGGCTTCGACGTCAACGACGACATCGCCGCACCGTACATCAAGAAGGGCGTGCGCCCGCAAGTGGCCATCCTGCGCGAGCAGGGTGTCAACGGCCAGGTCGAGATGGCCGCAGCCTTCGACCGTGCCGGCTTCGCCGCCATCGACGTGCACATGAGCGACATCCTCGCGGGCCGTGTCGACTTCGAGGCCTTCAAGGGCCTGGTCGCCTGCGGGGGCTTCTCGTACGGTGACGTGCTGGGTGCCGGTGAAGGCTGGGCCAAGTCGGCGTTGTTCAACGCCCGTGCCCGTGACGCCTTCCAGGCCTTCTTCGAGCGTACCGACAGCTTCGCCCTGGGCGTGTGCAACGGTTGCCAGATGATGTCCAACCTGCACGAGCTGATCCCGGGCACCGAGTACTGGCCGCACTTCGTGCGTAACCGCTCGGAGCAGTTCGAAGCGCGTGTGGCCATGGTCGAGGTGCAGAAGTCCAACTCGATCTTCCTGCAGGGCATGGCCGGTTCGCGCATGCCGATCGCCATCGCCCACGGCGAAGGCCACGCCGAGTTCGCCAACGAAGCGGCACTGCTGGAAGCCGACGTGTCCGGTTGCGTGGCCCTGCGCTACGTCGACAACCACGGCAAGGTCACCGAAGCCTATCCGGCCAACCCGAACGGCTCGCCGCGTGGTATCACCGGCCTCACCAGCCGCGACGGCCGTGTGACCATCATGATGCCGCACCCGGAGCGTATGTTCCGCGCCGTGCAGAACTCGTGGCGCCCGGACGAGTGGCAGGAAGATGCCGCGCTGATGCGTATGTTCCGCAACGCACGGGTGTGGGTGAACTAAGGCGTGTACAAGCTCGCCTTTTTCGTCCCCGACAGCCATGTCGAAGTGGTCAAGGCCGCCGTGTTCGCCGCCGGTGGCGGGCGCATCGGTGACTATGACCACTGCGCTTGGCAAACCCTCGGCCAGGGCCAGTTCCGCCCGCTGGACGGCAGTCAGCCGTTCCTCGGGCAAGCCGGCCAGGTCGAGGTGGTGGAAGAGTGGAAGGTGGAGCTGGTGGTGACTGACGATCTGATATCTCAGGTCGTCGCTGCGCTCAAGCAGAGCCACCCGTACGAGACGCCAGCCTATGAAGCCTGGCGGCTCGCCGAGTTCTAGACCGCATCAAGGCCATTCGCGGGCACGCCCGCGAATAGGCCCTAAACGCCAGCCACAATGTCCTTGCCAGGCACCGGCCGCTTCAACCAGCCACAAGCCAGCAACCCCACCTCGAACAACACCCACATCGGCACCGCCAGCATCGTCTGCGAAAACACATCCGGCGGCGTCAATATCATCCCCACCACAAAGCACCCGACAATCACGTAGGGCCTGCTGCGCCGCAACGTGGCCACATCGGCCAACCCCACCCAGACCACGATGAACGTCGCCACCGGGATCTCGAACGCCAGCCCGAACGCCAGGAACAGCGCCAGGATAAAGTCCAGGTACTGGCTGATGTCGGTCATCATCGCCACGCCGTCCGGCGTCACGCTGGCAAAAAAGCCGAACATCATCGGAAACACCAGGAAGAACGCGAAGGCCATGCCGGCATAGAACAGCACGATGCTCGACACCAGCAGCGGCAGGGCAATGCGCCGTTCACGGCGGTACAGCCCCGGCGCCAGAAAGCCCCAAGCCTGGTGCAGCAGCAGCGGCATGGCCACGAACAGCGCACACATCGCGGTCAGTTTGAACGGTGTCAGAAACGGCGAGGTGACGCTGGTAGCGATCATGCTCGCGCCTTCTGGCAAAAAGCGCCGCAGTGGTTCGGAAATGAGCGTGTACAGCGTTTGCGCAAAGGGGAACAGGCCGGCGAACACCAATGCCACCAGTGCCAGGCAACGCACCAGGCGTTTGCGCAGGTCGCGCAGGTGTTCGGTCAACGGCATGCTGGCCGCCGGGTCCATGGCAATACTCATGAGGCGTTTTCCTTGGGCTGGGCGACCGTGGCTGCATCATTGGCCGGCTCCGCGTTCAGGCTTATGCCTTGGCGGATCTCCTGCTCCAGGCGCTGTAATGGGGCGCTGTCGAGGTTCGGCATGTCGATTTCGCGTTCTACCTGCGTGCGCAAGGCGTGCATGGCCCGGCGCGCCTGGCCCAGTCCGCGCCCCAGGGTACGCGCCGCCACCGGCAGGCGTTCCGGGCCCAGCACCAGCAACGCGACGATGCCGACCAACAGCAACTCGCTGAAGCCTACCTCGAACATCAGGCCTGACGATCCGCTTGAGGCTGCTGTGTGGCCTGGCCGTTCAGCGGCGCCTGCTGCTGTACCTGAGCCTGGCCAGCGGCATTGACATCGTTGTCACCGCCCATGGACTTGCGAAAACCCTGGATCGCCTCACCCACATCGCTGCCCAGGCCCTTGAGGCGCTTGGTGCCAAACAGCAGGAATACGATCAGCAGTACGATCACCAGTTGCCAGATTCCAATGCCACCCATTGCGACCACTCCTGTAAGGTCATGAAAAGGAAGGCTAATCCTGCCTCGTGTAGATGACGTACACATGACGGACGGGCATTGCCATCTACCTGCAACACACCGCGTGTTGACTGGCGTCTTTATTCTGCGAGCGAGGCACGCACGGATGGGTGGCAGGCAACAGCGGGGGGCGGCCCTGTTGATGGTGATGGTGGTGCTGGCAATGTTGGCGGCGGGTATGGCTTGGCTGGTGGAAGACGGCCGGCGTCAGGTGGATGAAGTGCGCCTGTTGCACCAGCGGGTGCAAGCGCGGGCCATGGAGCAGGCCGGCCTGGCCTACGCCGAGCAAGCCCTGCGCGATCCCGCCTGGCGGCTTAGCCCATTGTTCTGGCAGGCCCTGCGTGGGCAGCCGTTGAACTATGACTTTGGCGCTGGCCAGGCGCAGTTGCGGGTGCGCGACCAGCACACCTGCTTCAACGTCAATGCGCTGCTAGGTGCTGATGGCGAGCGAGCCGAGCGTCAGTTGCGCTATTTGCTAGGCGACGACATGGCGGCTGAGCGGCTGGTCGATGCGCTGGCCGACTGGCTCGACGCCGATAGCGATACCCGCCTGCAAGGCGCCGAAAGCGCCCAGTACCTGCGTCAGCAGCCACCACGCCTGGCGGCCAACCAGCCGATGCTCGACACCAGCGAGCTGAACCTGCTGCTGGAGCCGGACGCCAGTCGGCAGGGCCGCTATCCGATGTTGTGTGCCTTGCCGCAGGTGACCGGTTGGCGCCTGAACGCCAATGCGCTTGGGCTGGAGCATTTGCCGCTGCTGGAGGCGTTATACGAAGGGCGCTATTCGCGCTCGTTGCTCAGCCGCATCATCAGCGGGCGGCCGGCGTCGGGGTATGTGGATGCAGGTGCCTTGCGTCAGGCGTTGGGGGCGGTGGATGACGAAACGTTCGAACGGCTGAGCGAAGGGTTGCTGCTGAACAGCGGGTATTTCCTGTTGCAGTTGTCGTTCGAGGAAGAGGGGCGGGCGATACGCAGCGAATTCCAGGTGGAGGCGTTGGGGGTGGTGCAATGGCATGCCCGGGTGCCGGCGCAGCAGGTGCGGGTGCGCAGCCGCGAGCCGATGGCTTGGTAGGGCTTGAGGTTGCCGGGGCTGCTGTGCAGCCTATTCGCTGGCAAGCCAGTCACATTCAGGAATTGCACGGTATTCAGAACCTGTGATCGTGAGCTGAAACCAGCAGCGTGTACTGATAATCTTGCTAGTTGCGCCTGGCCTCGGAAAGACCAAAACTTCAGCTCACCGTCTTGCGAGGCAAAACCCTGTGTCAGTAGCTCTGCGTGCCTATTGCCCTTACGGGCACCACCAAAACCAAGCTAGCTCGGCATTCATGCTTGGCTACAATGGTGAGCGAGAAGACTGCCGCTCCGGCACCTACCTGCTAGGCAATGGTTATCGGGCTTACAGCCCAGCCCTGAGGCGATTTCTTTCACCTGATGGCTGGAGTCCTTTTGGTGCTGGCGGGCCAAATGCTTATAGCTACTGCTCAGGAGATCCAGTCATGGGGCTGGATCCAAGTGGTCACGCGGATCTAAGTGGTCTGCGTAAAGTACCGCAAAAGCTATTGCAGCAATCACGAAGGGCAGGGGCACAAAGGGCTCCGCGGCAGACTGCAGAACAGCGTGTGGAGGCACTGCGTGCCAGACTACAACAGCGGCAACAAACACAAGCCCATATGCCAACACAACCTGTTAGGCAAACACTGAGAAACCCTATGGCTCAGCAGGGTACAGTGTATCTGGCTAACCGTCTTGCACCAGCGGGTAGTACAGCTCAACAGCTGCCATTGGCCAACGGGGCTCGAACTCCGCCCCGCCATGAAGCTGCGGGACTACAGCCACTTGACCTCGCTCAGGCAGAGTCTCTGTATCAGCAACTTATTGACATGAATCGGCACGAGCAAAACTTTAGTCAGAATCTTTCATATTTGGTAGAAGGCACCGAACAACGTCTGAGTTATGAGCGAGACATATCCAATATCAGAGCGCACGCAGACCAAATCCGCAGTCGACTTGGTGTTGACGCACTCAGCTGGTTCCACTTCTGAAGAAATGGTTGGTCGGTGATTGGGCAGTTTCCCGGGGGCCGGCGCAGCAGGTGCGGGTGCGCAGCCGCGAGCCGATGGCTTGGTAGGGCTTGAGGTTGCCGGGGCTGCTGTGCAGCCCATTCGCGGCACAAGGCCGCTCCTACAAGAGATCGCGTACCCACTGTAGGAGCGGCCTTGTGTCGCGAAAGGGCCGCAAAGCGGCCCCCGTGCACAGGTCGATCAGGCAGTCCCGATCTCCCCGCCATCAATACGCTGAATCACCACCGTCGAAGCCCGCGGCCGTACCGTAGTCCCAGCCGGCGTAGCGTCGGTCGCCTTGTCGGTATATGGCCAGTTCCCCGGGTGCTGAATGTTCACGAACAGCGTCTTGTTGTCCGGCGTAAAGGTAATCCCGGTCACCTCACATTCATTCGGCCCAACGAAGAAGCGGCGCAGGTCCACCTGGTTCTGCGCGTTCACCGGCACCTGCTTGCCGCTGGCGTCTACCAGGTCGGTGGGGATCACTGCCAGCAGCTGGTCGTTGGTGTAATCAGTGAGGGTGCTTTCACCGTTGTCAGTCTCGAACCACAGCACGCCACGGCTATCGAAGCTCATGCCGTCGGGGCTGGCGAACTGGTTCAGTTCGGTCAGGCCGGAACGGTTGATATCGGCAGTACCGGCTGCGTTGGCGCCGAACACGAAGATGTCCCAGGTGAAGCTCAACTGGTCGTCGCTGTCGTGCCAGCGAATGATGTGGCCATGGCGGTTCGGGCCGCGCGGGTTGGCCGCATCGACCTTTTCCGGGGTACGCGCGCTGTTGTTGGTCAGGGTCAGGTATACATCGCCGTTCAGCGGGTTGACCGTGGTCCATTCCGGACGGTCCATCGGCGTTGCGCCCACGGCATCGCCGGCGCCACGGGTGTTGAGGATGATGCCTGGCAAGTCACCATACAGCGCACCCAGGGTGCTGCCGTTAGTGGTAGCGGTGTTCACATCCAGCAGCAGCCATACGCCGGTGCCGTCGGCATTGAAGCGGGCCACGTAGAGCTTGCCCTGGTCAAGGTACTTGGCACCGGTGGCCAGGCGGTCGGCCGGGTTGGCGTCGGCGGCGTCCCACACCGCGGTGGACACCCACTTGTAGAGGTACTCGTTGTTCGAGTCGTCACCCATGTACCACACCAGCGGCTTGCCGGCGACCGGCAGACCTGGGGCGCAGCCCTCGTGGCGGAAGCGGCCCAGTGCGGTGCGCTTGGTGGCCAGGGTGCTGCTGTTGTACGGGTCGATTTCGACGATGTAGCCGTAGGTGCTGGCTTCGTTGCGGTAGTCGTCGGTGGCGCTGGCGCCTTTGACGGTGACGTCGAAACGGGCGAACTCGTCGGCCACCTCGGTGCTGTCACCGGCAGCGGTTTCCCACTTGTACTGGCCGCTGGAGGTGCCCACGCCAATGCGGCGCTGGTCTTCGGGGCGGGTACCCTTGTTGACGAAGATACCCGGCCAGTTCTCTTCACAGGTCAGGTAGGTGCCCCACGGGGTGTAGCCGTTGCCGCAGTTGTTGTTGGTGCCACGGCAATGGGTGCCGGCGGTGGAGTACTTGGTCTTGACGTGGTCGGTGCCACGCAGCGGGCCGGTGATTTCCATGCGCGAGGCGGTGGTGAAGCGGCGGTTCAGCGGGTCGTTGTCGACCACCTGCCAGCGTCCGCCGATTTTCTGCAGGCGCACCACGCCAGCTCCGTGGGCGTTGATCTCCTTGCGCACTTCTTCGACCGGGCGCTTGCCGTTCACGTCGGTGGTGGGGCCGGCCGGGTGCAGGGCGGCGGTGTCGATGTATTCGAAGTTGATCGCCAGCAAGCCGTCTTCCGAGCTGCCGTTGATGGGGAAGAAGTGCATGCCGTCATGGTGCATGCCCATGGCATTGGCCTGGTCGGTCGAGGTGTTGCTACCGTCGGACTTCCACGGGTTGCCATTGCTGTTGATGGGCGTACCCCACGGCGCCAGTACATAGGCGCTGTAGCCGGCGGCCACCACGCAGGCGTCGGTGCGCGAGCCCGGGATGGACTGGAAGCCCAGCGCCAGTTTCGGTACCTCTGGTTCAGTAACAGGCGGCTCGGTCACCGGTGGCTCGGTGACCGGATCATCGTGATCGGAACCACCACCGTCGAAGCAGCCTGTCAGGCCGGTACCGGCGATCATGGCGATGGCGGCGCCCAGGCTGCCGCGCATCACGCTGCGGCGGCTGAGGTAGGCGTCCATGACGTTGGCCATCGGCAGGTTGCCGCTTTGGTTCCGGTCCAGGTTGTCGCCGGTATCTCGACTCATCAGGGTGTCCTTATGTTGGCTGAGTTAGAGGAAACCGCGACTTTAGTGCGCAAATATGATGATTCATTGGCAGAAATGTTAACGGCGTTTTAAAACGGCCCGCTCTTAGAACATACGCTGACAGATCGATTTGGAATGATTGTCGGAATTCTGCCATCAAAC
Source organism: Pseudomonas sp. URIL14HWK12:I5 (assembly GCF_900176445.1). NCBI lineage: Bacteria > Pseudomonadati > Pseudomonadota > Gammaproteobacteria > Pseudomonadales > Pseudomonadaceae > Pseudomonas > Pseudomonas sp. URIL14HWK12:I5. The sequence goes on along the minus strand of NZ_FWXQ01000007.1, from coordinate 116,892 downwards.
TGTAATGCCAACGCCGCAACATCCGGAGCCCTGAATGAACATGGATAAGGATGGCGGGTTCGATGGCAAGCAGCATGCACAGGCGCGAAGTGATCAGCTGGATGGGTGTCGGGGCCATGGCCCCGCTGCTCGGCGCCTGTTCTGCTTTCCCGGCACAGCAGGGCGGTAACGCCCACCTCGACCTGCTGTACGTGGCCGATACCCTCGATGCCCGCCAACCCGGCCAGGCGGTGGTGCCGGCGACTCGCCTGGGGCCGGTCAGCCACCTGGGCCGCGCACCTTGGATGACCGGCAGCAGCGCCAGCCTGGCCTACCCGCAACTGGCGTCGTTGCTCGATGCCAGCCAGGCAACTACAGCCCAGCTGGGCGGTTTTGCCGTGCTGGCGGCGTTGCTGGAGCAACTGCGGGAGGAGGCCGGTGCAGGTAACAGCCTGACCCTGGAAAACGGCCAAGGCTGGAATGGCAGTGGCCTGGCCTACCTGACTCAAGGTGAGAGCGGCGTTCAAGGCAGCCAGATGCTGGGCAGTGAGGTGCGTGTCAGCAGCGATGAACGCGTGCTGTGGCCGCAGCGTAGCCATGGGCTGTATCGCCAGGCTAGCGCCATTACCTTGGGCGCCGGGCTGGCGGACGCGCAACGTCAGGCACTGGGGCTGGAGGCTTTGCACGTCTTCGAGCGCGGCGGTGCCCGCGTTGCCGTGGTCGGCGTGACCGACCCTTATGCCCAGGACCAGAAAGCCTCCCTGAAACTGTGGTACCAATCATTACAACCCGTGTTCGAGCAAGCCCGGCGCGAAGCCGACCTGGTGGTAGCCATGGCCGACGTCGGCACAGGCCCTGGCTTGTGGCTGGCCGAGCGGGTGCCGCAAATCGACGTGTTGTTGTGCGCCCGTGGCCAGGACCTGTGGCCGGCGCCGGTCGAGGTCACCCAGGCGAGTGGCCGGCGCGTGCCGGTGTTGTTCGCCGGCTGTCGGGGCAGCGGCGTCTTCCGCTTGCGTTGTCAGCGAATGGCTGGCGCATGGCAATTCGATGGGCGTTTCTTCCCGGCGTTCGAACAGCAACTGTCACCCGCTGCGCAACTGCGGGTGGGGCAGCTGCAGGCTACCTTGCGCCAGCAACGCGCCGGCCATGCGGCCTGGCTCGACCAACCGCTGGCCCGTGCGCCACAGGCTTTGTGGCGCCGCGACACCCGTGGCGGCAGTTGGGACCGCTTGCTGCATCAAGCGTTGGCCGATGACAGCAGCATGCCCGTGCTGCTGCCGGGCCTGCGCTATGACTACCCGCTGCCCGCGGGTGCCCCCATTACCCGCGAACACCTGATCAGCCTGACCGGTGGCTACCCGGCCCCGGTGGTCGAAGCGCCGGCCCGGCAGGTGGAGCAAGTACTGGAGAACGCCGCAGAGCAACTGTTCGGCGACCCGCTACTGCTGGACAACAGCCAAGACCTGCCACGCTGGCAGAGCCAGGCCTGGGGGGTCAGCTACAGCCCGCAAGGCAAGCGCATCACCGGGCTGGAGCCGGTGCAGGGCCTGTGCCGCACTTTTGGCCTGCAGTTTGAAAGCCAGGCGGGCGAGCCCCTGTGGCAGCGGGTTGAAGCCTGGCTTGCCCGTCAGGCACCCGGCTGGCAACTGGTGCCGTTGCAATGGCCAGACGTGCGCTATGTGCAGGGGCACCCGGGCTGGCACCCACGGCAGTTGGCTTCGTGACGTTCGCTTCGCGCCTGCTCTCGGGCGCAGGCCTGACCTTGGCAGGCTGGCTGGCTGCCCAGTGCGTGCTGCAACTGAGCCGCCAGCCACAACCGGCGACAGCACCTGCGGTGGCTGTCGGTCCGTTGCCTGGGCTGATGGTCGGTCACTGGCAGGCGCCCATCGACGACGGTGCAATCGCCATTACCCGCCTGCCACTGCAATACCTCGGGGGCCTGAAGGCTGAGCCACTGGCCTCCAGCGTGGTGGTGCTGCGCTACGGCGAGCAAGTACGCACGCTGGCGCGTGGCCAACGCCTGGCGCCGGGGATCGTGCTGCAGGACATCGACAGTGATGGCCTGATTTTCAACAACCAGGGGCGGCGCGAACGCCTGCCCTGGCCGCCACGCCCCGCCGTGACCGGCTTCAAGCGGCAAGGATGAACGATGCCTGTTAGATACTGCGTGGCTGCTGCGCTGAGCCTGGTGCTGTCCTTGGCCTGCGCCGAAGAGCCGGTGTTCGATGACAACGGGACGCCCATGTACGAGGTGAACTTCGTCGACACCGAACTGGGCGAGTTCATCGACAGCGTGTCGCGTATCACCGGCACGACGTTCATCGTCGACCCCCGGGTAAAGGGTAAGGTCACTGTGCGCACCGTCGACCTGCACGACGCCGATGCCATCTACGACATCTTCCTCGCGCAGTTGCGCGCCCAAGGCTATGCCACTGTCGACCTGCCCAACGGCAGCGTGAAGATCGTCCCCGACCAGGCCGCGCGCCTGGAACCGGTGCCGGTGGAGGCGGGCGGGCAGCAGGGTGAAGGCAGCGACAGCGTGGCCACCCGTGTATTCAATGTGCGCAACGCCGCCAACGAACAGGTGCTGGGTATCCTCAAACCCCTGATCGACCCGCGCGTTGGGGTGATCACCCCGTACCCGGCAGCGCATCAGTTGGTGGTCACCGACTGGCGCAGTAACCTCGACCGCATCGCCAGCCTGCTGCGCCAGCTCGACCGCCCGCAAGAGGCGCCTGGCAATGGCAGCACCCAGGTGATCTACCTGCGCCATGCCAATGCCGGAGAAGTGGTCAAGGTGTTACGGGGGCTCAGCCAGGAAGGTGTGGTGCCGGCTGAAGGGGCGGGTGAAGGTGAGGGTAAGGACAGGCCCGCGGTGGCTACCAGTGGTGGCCCGGGCATTCGCCTTGAATACGAAGAAGGCACCAATGCTGTGGTCATGGTCGGCCCAGACAGCGAGCTGGCCGCCTACCGCGCCATCGTCGAGCAGCTGGACATTCGCCGTGCCCAGGTGGTGGTGGAAGCGATCATTGCCGAGGTGTCCGATAGCAGCGCCCAGGAGCTGGGCGTGCAATGGCTGTTTGCCGACGAAAAGTTCGGTGCCGGCATCGTCAACTTCGGCAGCAACGGGGTGAACATCGCCAACATCGCCGGGGCGGCTGCCAGTGGCGACAACGAGGCGCTTGGCGACCTGCTGTCCGCCACTACCGGCGCCACGGCGGGCATCGGCCATTTCGGCGGCGGGTTCAACTTCGCCATGTTGGTCAATGCGCTAAAGGGCAAGAGTGGTTTTAACCTGCTGTCCACACCTACTTTGCTGACCCTGGACAACGCCGAGGCCTCCATCCTGGTCGGCCAGGAGGTGCCCTTTGTCACCGGTTCGGTCACACAGAACAACGCCAACCCGTACCAGACCATCGAACGTAAAGAGGTCGGGGTGAAGCTGCGCATCAAGCCGCAGATCAACGTCGACAACAGCGTGCGCCTGGACATTGTCCAGGAGGTGTCATCGATCGCCGAATCCAGCGCGGCCAGCGATGTGATCACCAACAAGCGCGAGATCAAGACCAAGGTCATGGTCGAGGACAACGGCCTGGTGATCCTCGGCGGCCTGATCAGCGACGAACTGAGCACCAGCAACCAGCGCGTGCCGCTGCTCGGTGACATCCCTTACCTGGGCCGGCTGTTCCGTTCCGACGCCACCAAAAACACCAAGCAGAACCTGATGGTGTTCATCCGCCCGCGCATCTTGCGGGACGGGCCAAGCCTGGCCGGGCTTAGCGAAGACAAGTACCGCACCTTGCAGCAGACCACGCCGCTGCAACTGCCGGACCTGACCGAGGGCACCCCTTTGTTGCAGGTATTCCCCGCCAGCCGCGCGCGCCTGGAAGGCGGTGACTGGTGATGCTGCCTTATCGCCAGGCACGGCAAAGCGGGGTGGCCATGGTCCCGGCGGCCGAGGGCTGGCAGCTGTGGCTACGGCGCGATGCCGACAGCGCCCAGTTGCAGGAGCTGCTGCGTGTACATGGCCAGCCCAGTGCGCTGGAATATCTGGAACCGGCCGTGTTCGACGAGCGCCTGGGCCAGTTGTATGAGGTGGGTGATGCCGCCACTGAAGCGCTGATCGAAGGCATTGGTGACCAGGTCGACCTGGACAGCCTGATGAGCGAGATGCCGCGTATCGAAGACCTGCTGGAAAGCGATGACGAAGCCCCGGTCATCCGTCTTATCAATGGCCTGTTTGGCCAGGCGCTGCGCCTGCGCGCCTCGGACATCCATATCGAAACCTTCGAGCAGAGCCTGGTGGTGCGCCTGCGGATCGATGGGCACCTGCGTGAAGTGTTGCGCCCACCGCGAGCGCTGTCGGCCATGCTGGTGTCGCGGATCAAGGTCATGGCGCGCCTGGACATCGCCGAAAAGCGCCAGCCCCAGGACGGCCGTATCACCTTGCGTGCAGCAGGCCGTGAAGTGGATGTACGGGTTTCGACCTTGCCCGGCATTCATGGCGAGCGGGTGGTCATGCGCGTGCTCGACAAGCAGGCCAGCCTGCTGGCGCTGGATAACCTGGGCATGCCGCCCGCCGTGTTACAGGGCCTGCGCAGTTGCCTGGCGCGTCCCAATGGCATCGTGCTGTCCACTGGCCCGACCGGCTCGGGCAAGACCACCACCCTGTACGCCAGCCTCAATAGCCTCAACGACGGCAGCCGCAATATCCTCACGGTCGAAGACCCCGTCGAATACGCCATTGCCGGCATTGGCCAGACAGCCATAAACCCACGTGCCGGGCTGACGTTTGCCAGTGGCCTGCGCGCCATCCTGCGCCAGGACCCGGACGTGATCATGCTCGGTGAAATCCGCGACCAGGAAACCGCGCAGATCGCGGTACAGGCCAGCCTCACCGGCCATCTGGTGCTGTCCACCCTGCACACCAACAGCGCCGTGGGGGCAGTAACCCGTCTGCGCGACATGGGCATCGAGCCGTTCCTGATCGCCTCGTGCCTGCGTGGTGTGCTGGCCCAGCGCCTGGTACGGCGCTTGTGCCGTTGCGCCGTGTCGTACCCGCTGCAACCTGCCGAGCGTGAGCTGTGGCCAGAACTGGCGGCACTGGGCAGCAGCTACCACGCGGTGGGCTGCGAACAGTGCCAGGGCAGCGGTTATGTCGGGCGCCTGGGCCTGTACGAATTCATCGAGCTGGATGCCGGGTTGATTGGTCTGCTCTACGACGGCGCCAGTGAACTGGCCATGCAGGATTACCTGGCCGAGCGTCGCCAGAGCCTGGTGGCGATGGCCAGTGATTGCCTTGCCCGTGGCGAGACAAGCCTGGCCGAAGTGCTGCGTGTGGTGCAGGGTTAAGGCATGCCGACGTATCGCTACCAGGCCGTCGACCTCGCCGGCAAAGCGCACAAAGCCAGCCTGCAAGCCGACAGCGAGCGCCATGCACGCCAGTTGTTGCGCGAGCAGGGCCTGTTCGCCCGACAGTTGCAGCGCCAGGAAGCCGGAGCCCGGCAAGCCAGGCGCCAGCGTTTAAGCCGCGCCCAGCTCTGTGAACTGACCCGCCAGCTGGCGACCCTTATCGGGGCTGGCATCCCCTTGGTCGATGCGCTGGGTACCCTTGAACGCCAACTGCGCCAGCCCGCCCTGCACAGTGTGCTGGTGGCCCTGCGTGGATCGCTCGCCGAAGGCCTGGGCCTGGCCCGCAGCCTGGCGCGCCAGGGGGCGCCGTTCACGGGTTTGTATTGCGCACTGGTCGAGGCCGGCGAGCGTTCCGGGCGCCTGGCACAGGTGCTTACACGTTTGGCCGACCACCTGGAGCAGGTACAGCGCCAGCAGCACAAAGCCCGTACTGCGCTGATCTACCCCACCGTATTGATGGGTGTGTCACTTGCCGTGGTCGTCGGCCTGATGACCTTCGTCGTGCCCAAACTCACCGAACAATTCGCCCACGCGGGGCAAAGCCTGCCGCTGATCACCTCGCTGCTGATCGGCCTGAGCCAGGGGCTGGTACACGCCGGGCCGTGGTTGTTGGGGGTAGCGTTGATGCTTGGCGTGCTCGGCGGCTGGTTGCTGCGCAAGCCGCATTGGTGCTTGCGCCGCGACCAGTTGCTGCTGCGCCTGCCGCGCATCGGCAGCCTGCTGCAGGTGCTGGAAAGCGCCCGCCTGGCGCGCAGTCTGGCGATTCTCAGTGGCAGTGGCGTGGCCCTGCTCGAAGCCTTGCAAGTAGCCACCGAAACCGTCGGCAACCGGCGCATCCGGCTGGCCATGGAGCAGGTGCGCCAGCAAGTGCAGGGCGGCACCAGCCTGCACCGAGCGCTGGATGCCAGCCAGCAATTCCCGCCGCTACTGGTGAACATGGTCGGCAGCGGCGAGGCTAGCGGCACCCTGGCCGACATGCTCGAACGCGTGGCCGACGACCAGGAGCGCGGCTTTGCCCGCCAGGTGGATACCGCCATGGCGCTGTTCGAACCCCTGATGATCCTGGTGATGGGCGCCGTGGTGCTGTTCATCGTGCTGGCGGTGCTGCTGCCGATCATGCAACTCAACCAGGGCCTGCAACTGTGACGACAAGGAGTTTTGCCATGCTGCATCGACGCAACCGCCAGCGCGGTTTCACCCTCATGGAAATCATGGTGGTGATCTTCATCATCGGCCTGCTCATCGCCGTGGTCGCGCCCAGCGTGCTGGGCAACCAGGACAAGGCCATGAAACAGAAAGTGATGGCCGACCTGGCCACCCTGGAGCAGGCGCTGGACATGTACCGGTTGGATAACCTGCGTTTCCCCAGCAGCGAGCAGGGCCTGGCCGCACTGGTGAAAAAGCCGAGCCAGGAACCACTGCCACGGGCCTGGCGCAACGACGGTTATGTGCGCCGCCTGCCGGAAGACCCGTGGGGCACTCCGTACCAGTACCGCATGCCCGGTGAACATGGTCGGGTGGATGTTTACTCGCTGGGCGCGGACGGCCTGCCCGGGGGGGAAGGCCAGGATGCCGACCTGGGTAACTGGGAACTGTAAAGGTGCGCCGTCAGCGGGGCTTCAGCCTGATCGAATTGCTGGTGGTGCTGGCCATCGCCGGCCTGATGACGGGCCTGGCGGTGGCGGGGCTTGGCAGCGGTCAAGCCAATGTCGACCAGGCGTTGCAGCGCCTGGCGGCCGAAACCCGAGCGCAGGCCGCGTTGGCCCGACATACCGGGCAGCTGCGCGGGCTGCGCTGGAATGGCCCGCGTCCGGAGTTTGTGCGGCGCGAGGGCAATGCCTGGGTCGTCGAAGCCGTTGCGGTGGGCGACTGGCCCAAAGGCCTGCACCCGGACTGGCCCGTCAGCCCGCAGCCGCGCCTGGTGTTCACGCCGCATGGCTGGGCACAGCCGGGCAGCGTGATCTGGCGCTGGGCCGATGGCAGCCAGCAATGGGCCTGGGGCCGCGATGGTCGCTTGCAGGTGGCGCCATGAAGCAACGTCAGCGTGGCTTCACCTTGCTGGAGGTGACCGTAGCCTTGGCGATCGCTGCTGTGCTGGCGGTGATCACCAGCCAGGTCCTGCGTCAGCGCCTGGCCGTGCAGGACAACCTGCAGCAGCATCGCCTTGGCCTGCTGTGCGCGCGTGAGCTGCAAACCCGCTTCGCTGTCGAGCAGTTCTGGCCTGCCGCCAATCAGGCTAACGGCGAGCTGAACCAGGGCGGCCAGCCGTGCCATTGGCAATTGCAACTGCGCCGCACCGGCGTGCGCGACTTGCGCCGGGGCGAGCTGCAACTGTTCGCCGACCGTGACCAGCGCCTGCCGCTGGGCCAGTACACCGTGTTTCTGGAGCGCCCATGAAGCGCCGCCAGGCTGGCTTGACCCTGATCGAGCTGATGGTCGCCCTGGCCCTGACAGCCTTGCTCGGCATCATGCTCGCCGCTTTGGTCAACGGCTGGCTCAAGGTCCGCGAACGCCTTCAGGTCACCAGCCAACAAACCTCGGTGCTGGACTTTTGCCTGGCCTTGGAGCGTCGCTTCGACAGCCCGGTGCTGCGCCGGGTCTATGACCAGCGCCTGCCCTTGACCAGCCGCTGGCTGGACTGGCAACCGGCAAGCCACCAATTGCAATGGGTCGCCGCCACCGGCCTGCCAGAGGCCGAGGGCGGATCGCGCCTGCAGCGCCAACGCTTGCGCTTTGAGGCCCGCGATCAACGCCTGCTGCTGGAAAGCTCGGCCGACCTGTACGCGGCCGCCGCCCCGCGCTGGATACAACGCGAACACCTCGACCGGGTCAGCGTGATGAATGTCCTTTATTACCAGGGCGGCCGCTGGCTGACCTGGCCTTCTGACCAGCCCGCGCATCCCGGCCGTGGTGTGCGCCTGGAATTGCAGCGTGATGGAGCACCCTATGTCTGCACTTTCGCCCTCCCGTGGGGGCACTCATGAAATTTGAATGGCGGCGACGAACGCCGGCTCAGCCGTGGTTGTTGCTGCGCCCCGGCGTTGTCTGGCACTGGGCACTGACCGAGGGCGGCATCGTGCAGCGCCAAGGGCAGGGTGAGCCACCGGCGAACCTGCAAGCCCGGGTTGCACTGATTCTGCCTGCCGAGGCGTGCAGCTGCTTCCGCGTACCGGCTCCACCGGGGCTCAAGCGTGAAGAGTGGTCGTTGCTGCTTGAGGACTGCTTGCTGCAACCGCCGGACGAAGTGGCCTGTGCCTGCCTGGCCCGAGAACCCGGGCACCTTCGTCTGCTGGTTGTGGCACGGCAGAAACTGGAGGGCTGGCGCGGGCAGTGTGCCGCATGGGGCCTGCAAGTGGAGCGTTGCTGGGCAGAGCTGCAGTTGCTACCTGCGTTAGAAGCAGGCACTGCCTGGCACTGGCAGCGCCCACCCGGCATGTCCTTGTACAAAGGGTTGGGCGAAGACGAACAGGAACACTGGCTGGCGTGGCCGGATGTACTGGAAGAAATGCCGCAGCAACCTTGGGCACACCTGCAAAAGGTGCCACTGAGTGGCGACTGGCCAAGTGCGCTGGCGCCCCTCGCTTCGCTGCCTGGCTTGTTCGAGCGTGGCCGCAAGGCACCTTCATTGCCTGCCGTTTCGCGTCCGCAGCAACGGCTGTTGGCTGCTTGCCTGGTACTGGCGACTGTATGGGGCAGCCTGTGGTTGAGCCAGCAATGGCGCCAGGCGCAACTCTGGCGGGCCCAGGTCATTGCCGTGACAGGCGAACAGGCCAGCCCACGGCATGCTGCTCAGGCCCTCAAGCGCCTGCGTGAAAGTGGGTTGCAACAGCAAGTGCGCACACGCCAGCTCGAAGACTTGCAGGCAACGTTGCAGGCGTGGCTGCGGGATCACCCCGGCTGGCGCCTGCAAGCCGTGCGCTTCGATGGCCAGCGCTGGCGCGTGCGGTTGGCGGGCGAGGGGGCCGCGCCACCTTGGCAAGACATGGCCAGCGCAGCGGGCGCCGCCGTGCAGGTGCTGAGTGGCGAAGTGATCTTCGACTTGGGAGCAGCCGTATGAGCCGCGACTGGATGCAACGTCATCGGTTGAAGTTCGCCTGGTTGTTGATTGCCGTGTTGCTGGCCTTCCTGGGCCTGCGCGGTGGCTTGGCGCAATGGCGCGAACTCAGTCAGTGGCAAGGGTTGGCTGCACAAGCCGCCAGTTTGCAGGGTGGCCCTGGCTTGAGCATGGAGCGTTTGAAGCAGTCGGCCGAGGCGCGGCGGGTGGCGCTGGCCGAGGTCGATGAACAAGGCAAAACCTGGCACCTGCGCGGGCAGGTGGCCGATGAGCGGGCGCTGCAAGACTGGTTGCAGGCCCTGCGCACCGAAGGCGTACAGCCGCTGCAATGGGGGCTTGAGCAGGATGGCAAGGTGCTGCGCTTCGATCTGGTGGTGCAGCCATGAGCCGTAAAGCTGCGGCGTGGGTACTGCTCGTGTTCGCCGTGACACTGCTGGTGGAACCACCTGCTAGCTGGGTGGCGCGCGGGCTCGGCCTGCCAATGCAGGATGCCCGTGGCAGCCTGTGGCAAGGTCACGCACAACAGTTGGGGCCAGTCGGGCCATTGCGTTGGTCGGTGGAGCCTTGGCGCATGCAGGCCACTGCGCAGCTGGGGTTCCAAGGGCAAGCCTGGCAGCTGCGTGCCGAAGGCTGGCCTTGGCGTTGGCGGCTGGAAGCAGCGGCCATGGGGCCTCAGGCTACGGTGGCGGCTGATTACCGCCTGGCCGGGCAGTGGCAGGGCGCAGTGCACCTGAACGGGGTAGGGCGCCGGTGCCTGGCCAGCGAAGGCCGCGTAACAGTGAGTGATCTGGCACTGAGCCAACCCTGGTCGCTGGGCCTGGGGCAGGGCTGGCTGGAAATGGACTGCCGCAGTGGCTGGCGCCTGCGTGGCCAACTGGCGCAGCAGGGGCAGCATCAGTTGGCGGTGGATGCTGACCTGCCAGGTCGTCGGGCGCAGCTGGTATTCGAGTTGCAACCGGAGGCTGCGTTGACGCCTTTGTTGCGAGGGGCGCAGTGGCTGGGGCCGCAGGCGTTGGCAGGGCAACGCGACTTGCGCTGGTAAACCTGTCGAAGCGGGTACTTGCTTGTAGGGCTAAGGCCGAATCTCGATCAACGTCCCATCCCGCACCAGGTCCCACACTTCCTGCATGTCACGGTTACGCATGGCAATGCAGCCATCGGTCCAGTCCAGGGTATGGAAGTACCATTCCGGGTATTCGTCGTTGATCGGCGTGCCGTGGATCATGATCATGCTGCCGGCACTCACCCCTTCGCGGGTGGCACGGGCGGCGTCGCTGACGTTCGGGTAATTGATGTGCATGGCCAGGTTGAAGCGGTCGCTTTGCTTGCGCCAGTCCAGCCAGTACAGGCCTTCGGGGGTTTTTTTGTCGCCTTCGCGCTCTTTGGCGCCCTTGGGCTGCTTGCCCAGGGAAATGCGGTAGGTTTTCAGCGGCTCGCCACGGCTGATCAGCTGCAGGCGGCGCTCGGACTTGATCACCAGCACCTTGTCGATCAGCGGTTGCATGGCCTGCTGCGAAGGCGAAGGCGTTTGCGCTGCCGGTACGGGCTTGCGGATGATGGTCTCGGTGAAGGCCGCTTGGGACACCGAGGTAACGCAAAGGCAGAAAAGGGCAAGCAACCAACGCATGTAACGGTATCCCTGAAGGCTTTTCTATGTAGAGGTCGTGGTCGAGACGTTCATCGGCGGCAGGTACTCATGGCCAATGGGGTAGTGATGCCCGATGCGGTCGCGATAGTAGCATTCTAGTGTGCGCGTGACGGTGCGAAAAGCCAGCTCGCCCCACGGTACCTCATGTTCTTCGAACAAGCGCACCTCCAGGCTTTCGATACCCACATCAAAGGCAAGGTCCGCCAGCTCGGCGCGGAAGAACACGTGCACCTGGTTGATGTGCGGCAAATCGAACAGCTGGTACAGGCTCATCGACCCGACCCGGGCGCAGGCTTCCTCGACAGTTTCGCGACGGGCGGCCTGGTCGAGGGTTTCGCCGTTCTCCATGAAGCCGGCGGGCAAGGTCCAATAGCCCCGGCGGGGCTCGATGGCACGCCGGCACAACAGCACCTGGCTGCCCCAGGTTGGCAACACGCCAGCAACGATGTTGGGGTTCTGGTAGTGGATGGTCTGGCAAGACTCGCAGACATACCGCAGGCGGCTGTCGCCTTCGGGGATCTGCTGTATGACCGGCTGGCCGCACGCGCTGCAGAATTTCATGTGTAGGTCCTTTTGCTTGGGGCTATCTTGGCGCGCCGGCAAGGCCGCCGCAAGCACAGGGGCTTGGGTGCTTCGCGGCTTTGGTGCATCATGCAAGGCAGGCCTTGGATACGAGTGTGCGCAATGCTGGACGAGCTACTTCGCCGAATGAGCAACCACCAACCCGCGTCATTGGAAACCGACCGGCGGTTCCCTGAAGCGGCGGTTCTTTTGCCCATTACCCGCAGCGAAGCGCCCGAACTGGTCCTTACCTTGCGCGCCAAGGGCCTGTCCACACATGGTGGCGAAGTGGCCTTTCCCGGTGGCCGTCGCGACCCGGAAGACCCGGACCTGGTGTTCACCGCGCTCCGTGAAGCCGAAGAAGAAATCGGCCTGCCGCCGGGGCTGGTGGAAGTGATCGGCCCGCTCAGCCCGCTGATTTCGCTGCACGGCCTCAAAGTGACGCCATTCGTCGGGGTTATTCCCGACTTCGTCGAATACCGCGCCAACGACGCCGAAATCGCGGCAGTATTCACCGTGCCGCTGGAATTCTTCCGCCAGGACCCGCGCGACCATACCCACCGTATCGATTACCAGGGGCGCAGCTGGTATGTGCCCAGCTACCGCTATGGCGAATACAAGATCTGGGGGTTGTCGGCGATCATGATCGTGGAACTGGTCAACCTGTTGTTCGATGCCGGCATCAGCCTGCACCAGCCCCCTGAGCGTTACATCAAAAACTGAGCGGGGCCAACCCCGCCGTCTGCGTTCCAGCCTGAGGAGCAAGCATGAAATACCGCCTGGGCGACCTGCGGGTCGAGAGCCACCCCACCAGTTGGGCCGCACCCAACGCCACACTGATTGGCAACGTGCGCCTGCAGGCCGATGCCAGCGTATGGTTTGGCGCGGTACTGCGCGGGGATAACGAGCTGATCGACATTGGCGAGGGCAGCAACGTGCAGGATGGCACGGTGATGCACACCGACATGGGCTCGCCGCTGACCTTGGGCAAGGGCGTGACCGTTGGCCACAACGCCATGTTGCATGGCTGCACGGTGGGCGACTACAGCCTGGTCGGTATCAATGCGGTGATTCTCAACGGCGCGCGCATCGGCAAGCACTGCATCATCGGCGCCAATGCATTGATCGCCGAGGGCAAGGAAATCCCTGATGGGTCGCTGGTAATGGGCTCGCCGGGCAAGGTGGTACGTGAATTGACCGAGCAGCAAAAGCGAATGCTCGAAGCCAGCGCCGCGCACTATGTGCATAATGCCCGGCGTTATGCGCAGGAACTGGTGATTGATGATGAGTGATGTTGTAGAGCGGCCGGTAGCCTCGCCGTGCGTGAGCATTTGTGCGCTGGACGAGCAGGATGTCTGCACCGGGTGCCAGCGTACCGTGGCGGAGATTGGCCGCTGGGGGCGGATGGACAATGACGAGCGCCGGGCGGTGTTGAAGCTCTGCCATGAACGGGCAGTAGCCGCCGGCCTCATCCTGTAGGTTGACGCAGAACCTGTGGGCATGCCCGCTCCCACAGGTTATGTGGTGCGGTGCCTGCGGGTTTACCCGCGAAGAAGCCAGCGGTAATCTGTAGGGCTTGCCCACAGACGACTCGCCATGTTCTATCTGATTGCCTACATCAGCAGCGTAGTGCTGATCAACTACGCCTTCTCTAGCGCCCCGCACCTGGACATCATCTGGTCCGCCTGGGGCGGCCTGGTGTTCATCCTGCGTGACATGGTGCAGACCCGCTTCGGCCACGGCGCCCTGGTGGCCATGCTGGTGGCCCTGGTGCTGTCCTACGTCACCTCGGAGCCGGCCATCGCCTTGGCCAGCGCCACCGCGTTCTTCATTTCCGAGCTGATCGACTGGCTGGTGTTCAGCATCACCCGCCGGCCGCTGCGCGACCGCCTGTGGCTGAGCTCGGCACTGAGCATTCCGGTGGATACCTTCATCTTCTTCGGCATGATCGGCGCCCTGACGCCGGTGATAGTCGGCACCGCCATGGCCTCGAAGTTTGCCGGTGTCACCGCCGTGTGGCTGGCCATGGCATTTCGCGCCCGACGGGCCGCCGTTGCGGGCTGATGGTGTAGAATAGCGGTCCTTTTTCAGCGGGCCGTACCAAGCCTGGTGCGACCCCGGATGCCTTCGAGGACCTGAAATGACCCGTATCGGAACCCCTTTGTCGCCCACCGCGACCCGTGTACTGCTGTGCGGCTGTGGCGAGCTGGGCAAGGAAGTGGTGATCGAACTGCAGCGCCTGGGCGTCGAGGTGATCGCCGTCGACCGCTACGCCAATGCCCCGGCCATGCAGGTGGCGCACCGCAGCCACGTGGTCAACATGCTCGATGGCGTGGCCCTGCGGGCCGTGATCGAAGCCGAAAAACCGCACTACATCGTTCCGGAAATCGAAGCCATCGCCACCGCCACCCTGGTCGAGCTGGAGAACGAAGGCTTCAACGTGGTGCCGACTGCCCGTGCCACCCAGCTCACCATGAACCGCGAAGGCATTCGTCGCCTCGCCGCCGAAGAGCTGGAGCTGCCAACGTCGCCCTACCACTTCGCCGACACCTATGAAGACTTCGCCAAGGGCGTGGCCGATGTCGGCTACCCGTGCGTGGTCAAGCCAGTAATGAGCTCGTCGGGCAAGGGCCAGAGCCTGCTGCGCAGCGATGCCGACTTGCAGAAGGCGTGGGACTACGCCCAGGAAGGCGGCCGCGCTGGCAAGGGCCGGGTGATCGTCGAGGGCTTTATCGACTTCGAATACGAAATCACCCTGCTGACCGTGCGCCATGTGGGGGGTACCACCTTCCTGGAGCCGGTTGGTCATCGCCAGGAGAAGGGCGATTATCAGGAATCGTGGCAGCCGCAGGCCATGAGCCCGAAAGCGCTGGCCGAATCGCAACGCGTGGCCAAGGCGGTCACCGATGCCCTGGGCGGTCGTGGCCTGTTTGGTGTTGAGCTGTTCGTGAAGGGCGACCAGGTGTGGTTCAGCGAAGTGTCGCCACGCCCGCATGACACGGGCCTGGTCACCCTGATTTCCCAGGACCTGTCGCAGTTTGCCTTGCATGCCCGCGCCATTCTCGGCTTGCCGATTCCGGTGGTGCGCCAGTTTGGCCCGTCGGCCTCGGCGGTGATCCTGCCGGAAGGGCAGTCGCAGCAGACCAGCTTCGCCAACCTGGGCGCAGCGCTGAGCGAGCCGGATACCGCCATTCGCTTGTTCGGCAAGCCGGAAATCAACGGCACCCGCCGCATGGGCGTGTGCCTGGCGCGTGATGAGTCGGTAGAGCAGGCGCGGGCCAAGGCGACCCGTGCATCGCAAGCGGTCAAGGTCGAGTTCTGATCCGATTGGGGCCGCAACGCGGCCCCCATTTGTTTACAGTTCGGTATTGCGGGTCTCTTTCAGGCACAACACGGCAATCAGGCTGATCACCGCCGCCGCCGACACATACCCTCCCACCCAGCTCAACCCACCCATGCTCACCAGCTTCTGGGCAAAGAACGGTGCCGCCGAGGCCCCGACAATCCCGCCCAGGTTATACGCCGCCGAAGCGCCGGTATACCGCACGTGGGTCGGGAACAGTTCAGGCAGCAGTGCCCCCATTGGCGCAAAGGTCACGCCCATCAGGAACAGTTCGATGGCCAGGAACAGCGCTACGCCCGTGGTCGAGCCCGAGGTCAGCAGCGGCTCCATGGTAAAGCCCGACGCTACCGCCAGCAGGCCACCGACGATTAGCACCGGCTTACGCCCGTAACGGTCGCTGAGCCAGGCCGACAGGGGCGTGGCCAAGGCCATGAACACCACCGCGAAGCACAGCAGGCCAAGGAACGTCTCGCGGCTGTAGCCCAGTGTGGTCACGCCATAGCTCAGCGAGAACACTGTAGAGATGTAGAACAGCGCGTAGCACACCACCATGGCCGCAGCGCCCAGCAGGGTTGGCACCCAGTACTTGGAGAACAGGTCGACCACCGGCATTTTCACCCGCTCGTGACGGGCAACGGCCTTGGCGAACACCGGGCTCTCTTCAAGCTTCAGGCGCACATAGAGCCCCACCAGCACCAGCGCAGCGCTGAGCAGGAACGGAATACGCCAGCCCCACTCACGGAACTGCTCGTCGCTGAGCAGCAGGGCCAGGGTCAGGAACAGGCCGTTGGCAGCCAAAAAGCCGATCGACGGCCCAAGTTGCGGGAACATGCCGAACCAGGCGCGCTTGCCTTCCGGGGCGTTCTCGGTGGCCAGCAGCGCCGCGCCACCCCATTCGCCGCCCAGGCCCAGGCCTTGGCCAAAGCGCAGCAGGCAGAGGATGATCGGCGCCCACACGCCGATGCTGTCATAGCCTGGCAGCACGCCAATGGCCGTGGTGGACACACCCATCAGCAGCAGCGACGCGACCAAGGTTGATTTACGGCCGATGCGGTCGCCGAAATGGCCGAACAGCGCCGAGCCCAATGGGCGGGCAAGGAAGGCAATACCAAAGGTGAGGAACGCCGCCAGCATCTGCGCAGTGCCCGACCCCGACGGGAAGAACACCGGGCCGATCACCAGGGCAGCGGCGGTGGCGTAAACGTAAAAGTCGTAGAACTCGATGGCGGTGCCGATAAAGCTGGCTGTGGCCACCCGTGCCGGCGAGTTGACCGGCGCGGCAGGCGCTTCGGCATAGGTGCTGCTGGTTGTCATTAAGTAGGTCCCTAACAGTCTGGTCCGGCTCCATGGGCTTTGCCCGCGACGGTGTGCAATGCAAAAGGGCAGGCACAGATGCGCGGACGCCGGAGCGTTTTGTTGTTGTGTGCGCCCGACTGACGATAGCCCAAGGGGGATAGGGGCGGGGCGGGCTCTGTTCGGGGTGTTGAAGCAGGGCCGCAGGGCGTGTCAGTGGAGCGGACTGGCCGTGTAGCGCCGGGTGCGGGTAGCAGGCGGGACGGCGGGGCTGGGTAAGCGTGACCCGAGTATAGCTATCGGGTCACGGTCCACACCAGTACCTTGCTGGCACAATTGTCCTCTGTTTCGAGGATTTCCAGGCGATAGCGGCCGATCTTCAGGCAAACGGCGCTTTCCGGGATGCTCTCCAGCGCCTCGGTCACCAGCCCGTTGAGGGTTTTCGGCCCGCCGTCGCAAGGCAGGTGCCAGCCCAGGGTGCGGTTGATTTCGCGTAGCGAAGCGGTGCCATCGATGACGAACGTGCCATCGGTCTGCGGGTGTACATGGGGGTTGTCCAGGCTTTGCTCGTCCTCGAACTCACCGACGATCTCTTCGAGGATGTCTTCCAGGGTGACAATGCCAAGCACCTCGCCGTACTCGTCCACCACCACGCCCAGCCGGCGCTGTTGCTTGTGAAAGTTCAGCAGCTGCATTTGCAGCGGCGTGCTTTCCGGCACGAAATAGGGTTCGTAGCAGGCGCTGTGCAGCGCCTCCAGGGTCAGCTCGGCCTTGGGCAGCAGGTGGCTGATCAGCTTGGTGTTGAGGATCGCCTCAACCTGGTTGATGTCGTTGTGGTAAACCGGCAGGCGGGTATGGCGGCTGACGATCAGCTGCTCGATGATGCGCTCGATCGGCTCGTCGAGGTTGATGCCGTCCACTTCATTGCGCGGTACCAGGATGTCGTTGACGGTGATCTTGTCCAGCGATTGCAGGCCGTCGAGCAGCCCGTGGCGGGGTGTTTCGTGTTCTTCGTCTTCGTCGAAGTCATCGACTTCCTGCGGGTGCAGGGCCACTGCGGTTGGTTGCACGCGGAACGGGCGCAGCAGCAGTTTGGCGAAGCCGTCCAGCAGGCAGGCCAGCGGCTGCAGCAGGGCGAGGGGTGCTTTCAGCAGGCTGGCACCAAGGCTGACGAACGCCTGCGGGTTGCGCCGGGCCAGCCGCCGTGGCAGGTACTCGGCAAAGACCAGCAAGGTGAAGGTAGCGGCCAACCCCGCCAGCCAG
Organism: Pseudomonas sp. URIL14HWK12:I5; assembly: GCF_900176445.1. Taxonomy (NCBI): domain Bacteria; kingdom Pseudomonadati; phylum Pseudomonadota; class Gammaproteobacteria; order Pseudomonadales; family Pseudomonadaceae; genus Pseudomonas; species Pseudomonas sp. URIL14HWK12:I5. The sequence continues at coordinate 99,339 of NZ_FWXQ01000007.1, read as the reverse complement.
AAGCCGTGCTCGCCGCTATGACGCTGACCCAGCAGGCAGGCCAGGCCTAGCACCAGCAGCTTGCCAAGGCTGGCACACAGCACCAGGGCCTGGGCCGGCAGGGCGTGCATGCCGTCTTCGTGGCTGCGCAGCGAGCCATTGAGCTGCAGGCGGGCGGCATCCACGGCAGTGAACAGTGCTGACCACAACAGGGCCAGTGCGAGGGTGCCGAATAGCGGTGCGTACGGCAGGGTGTCCATGGGCGGCCGTCAGATATGCAGGATGAATTCGCGAACCAGCTTGCTGCCGAAGTAGGCCAGCATCAGCAGGCAGAAACCGGCCAGCGTCCAGCGGATAGCCTTGTGGCCGCGCCAGCCGAGGCGGGTGCGGCCCCACAGCAGTACGCTGAACACCACCCAGGCGACACAGGCCAGCAAGGTCTTGTGCACCAGGTGCTGGGCGAACAGGTTGTCGAGGAACAGCCAGCCGGAGATCAGCGACAGCGACAACAGGCACCAGCCGGCCCAGAGGAAGCCGAACAGCAGGCTTTCCATGGTTTGCAGGGGCGGGAAGTTGCGGATCAGCCCGGACGGGTGCTTGTTCTTCAGCTGGTGGTCCTGCAGTAGCAACAGCAGTGACTGGAATACTGCAATGGTGAACAACCCGTAGGCCAGGATCGACAGGAGGATGTGCGCGAGGATGCCGGGTTCTTCGTTGATCAGCGGCACCGTGCCGGGTGGCGCGAACTGCGCCAGCAGCGCGGTTATCGCACCCAGCGGGAACAGTAGCACCAACAGGTTTTCCACCGGTATGCGCAGGCAGGCCAGCAGGGTCAGGGCAATGACGGCTACGGCGATCAGGCTGGCGGCACTGAAGAAGTCCAGGCTCAGGCCCAGCGGGGTGATCAGCTGGAAGAACAGTGCACCGGCCTGGGCCAGCACCGCGAAGGCACCCAGCAGGCCAAGCAGGCGCTTGTCGGCCTTGCGGCCCTGGGCGAGGTGTGTGCCCTGGTAGATGGCCGCTGCTATATAGAGGCCGGCGGCGATCAGGTTGGGGATGAGGCTGGGTGAGGAGACCATAAGTCCTGGTTGGCGAGCCTTAAAGAGACGGAGTGTGGCATAGATTCCGCTGCTCTAGGAAGACTGGTAGGCCGTGTGGGAGCGGGCTTGCCCGCGAACAGGCCCTGGCAGCCACCGAATATCTCCCAGGCCTCCACCAAGGTGTGCGCCGCCGCCGCACTTCGCTATAATCGCCGCCTTGCTGTGCCCGGCGGGTGTGTATTTCCCCCAGGGCGCCTGACAAACCTCGGCTTTTACTGGGCCTGAAAGGATCACCATGTTCGAAAACCTGACCGACCGCCTGTCACAGACGCTGCGCCATGTCACCGGCAAGGCCAAGCTGACCGAAGACAACATCAAGGACACGCTGCGCGAAGTGCGCATGGCCCTGCTCGAGGCCGACGTTGCCCTGCCGGTGGTCAAGGATTTCGTCAACAGCGTCAAGGAACGTGCGGTCGGCACCGAAGTGTCGCGCAGCCTCACCCCGGGCCAGGCGTTCGTGAAAATCGTCCAGGCCGAGCTGGAAAGCCTGATGGGCGCGGCCAACGAAGACCTCGCGCTGAACGCCGCCCCGCCAGCCGTCGTGCTGATGGCCGGCCTGCAGGGCGCCGGTAAGACCACCACTGCCGGCAAGCTGGCGCGCTTCCTTAAAGAGCGCAAGAAAAAGAGCGTGATGGTGGTGTCCGCCGACGTCTATCGCCCGGCGGCGATCAAGCAGCTGGAAACCCTGGCTAACGACATTGGTGTCACCTTCTTCCCGTCCGACATCAGCCAGAAGCCGGTGGCCATTGCCGAAGCGGCCATCCGCGAAGCCAAGCTGAAGTTCATCGACGTGGTCATCGTCGACACCGCCGGCCGTCTGCACATCGACGCCGACATGATGGACGAGATCAAGGCGCTGCACGCTGCGGTCAAGCCGATCGAGACCCTGTTCGTGGTCGACGCCATGACCGGCCAGGACGCCGCCAACACCGCCAAGGCGTTTGGCGAGGCGCTGCCACTGACCGGCGTGGTGCTGACCAAGGTCGACGGTGATGCCCGTGGCGGTGCTGCGCTGTCGGTGCGTGCCATCACCGGCAAGCCGATCAAGTTCATCGGTATGGGCGAGAAGACCGAGGCCCTTGAGCCGTTCCACCCCGACCGTGTTGCTTCGCGCATCCTCGGCATGGGCGACGTGCTCAGCCTGATCGAGCAGGCCGAGCAGACCATCGACAAGGCCAAGGCCGACAAGCTGGCCAAGAAGCTGAAGAAAGGCAAGGGCTTCGACCTCGAAGACTTCCGTGACCAGCTGCAGCAAATGAAGAACATGGGCGGCCTGGGCGGCCTGATGGACAAGCTGCCGAGCATCGGTGGGGTCAACCTGTCGCAGATGGGCAACGCACAAGGCGCGGCCGAGAAGCAGTTCAAGCAGATGGAAGCGATCATCAACTCCATGACCCCGGCCGAGCGCCGCGACCCTGACCTGATCAGTGGTTCGCGCAAGCGCCGTATCGCCTTGGGTTCCGGCACTCAGGTGCAGGACATCGGCCGGCTGATCAAGCAGCACAAGCAGATGCAGAAGATGATGAAGAAATTCTCTGCCAAAGGCGGCATGGCCAAGATGATGCGCGGCCTGGGCGGCATGCTGCCTGGCGGCGGTATGCCGAAGCTGTAAACCTCTATTCCGGGCGCCTGCCTTTTGTCGGACAGGCGCCCAGAACCCCCGCCTTGGCGGGGCAACGGCCGCGGATTTCGCGGCGCAACCGGCAAATCTGGACGGTGGGGCAGGGCCTTGCCGAAAAAGTCATTTGCAAATGTCCGTGTATTCCCCGAGAATATGCGGCCTTTTGGGCACCCGTGTGCCTATTTGGCATTCAGATTTGCAGTACAAACTGCAACACCGACTATAGGAACGATGTTCACATGGTAACCATTCGTCTGGCCCGTGGCGGCTCGAAAAAGCGCCCATTCTACCACCTGACCGTGACCAACTCGCGTAACGCCCGTGACGGCCGTTTCGTTGAGCGCGTTGGCTTCTTCAACCCGATCGCATCGGGCGCCGAAGTCAAGCTGTCGGTCAACCAAGAGCGCGTCACCTACTGGCTGAGCCAGGGCGCACAGCCGTCTGAGCGCGTTGCTCAGCTGCTGAAGGACGCTGCCAAGGCCGCTGCCTGAACAGTATGAACGCGACGCCAGAAAAGGCTGATGACCTCATCGTCGTCGGCAAGATTTTTTCGGTTCACGGCGTTCGCGGCGAGGTGAAGGTGTATTCCTTTACCGATCCGATTGAAAACCTGTTGGATTATCCACGCTGGACGCTTCGGCACGAAGGCAAGGTAAAGCAGGTCGAGCTGGTCAGCGGTCGTGGCTCCCAAAAGGGCCTGGTCGTGAAGCTTAAAGGCCTCGAGGATCGTGATGAAGCCCGTCTTCTGAGCGGTTATGAAATCTGCATTTCGCGGAGCCTTTTGCCCAACCTGGCTGCCGACGAGTACTACTGGTACCAGTTGGAAGGCCTGAAGGTCATCAACCAGGACGAACAACTGTTCGGCAAGGTCGATCACCTGTTGGAGACCGGTGCGAACGATGTAATGGTGGTCAAGCCCTGCGCAGGCAGCCTGGATGATCGCGAGCGTCTGTTGCCCTATACGGCGCAATGCGTGCTCAACGTCGACCTGGAAGCAGGCGTGATGCGGGTTGAATGGGACGCGGACTTCTAAACGATGGGTAACCTTCGCGTAGACGTCATCACGTTGTTCCCCGAGATGTTCTCGGCCATCACGGAGTACGGCATTACCAGCCGCGCGGTGAAACAGGGGTTGCTTCAGGTGACTTGCTGGAACCCGCGGGACTACACCACAGATCGTCACCACACGGTAGATGATCGGCCGTTTGGCGGTGGTCCGGGCATGGTGATGAAAATCAAGCCTCTGGAAGACGCCCTGGTTAGCGCCAGGCAAGCGACCGGAGCAGCGGCGAAGGTGATCTACCTGTCGCCACAAGGCCGCAAGCTGACTCAGCAGGCGGTCAAAGGCCTGGCCGAACAGGAATCGTTGATCCTGATCGCCGGTCGTTATGAAGGCATCGACGAGCGCTTTATCGAGGCTCATGTCGATGAGGAGTGGTCGATTGGCGACTATGTGCTTTCCGGTGGCGAGCTGCCGGCCATGGTACTGATCGATGCGGTTACACGGCTGCTGCCCGGAGCTTTAGGGCATGTGGACTCGGCGGAAGAAGATTCCTTCACCGACGGTCTGCTGGATTGCCCGCACTACACCCGACCTGAGGTGTATGCGGATCAGCGTGTTCCCGACGTGTTGCTAAGTGGCAACCATGCACATATCCGGCGTTGGAGGATGAAGCAGTCCCTTGGTAGGACCTTCGAACGACGCGCCGATCTTCTGGAAAGTCGCTCGCTTTCTGGAGAAGAGAAGAAGCTGCTCGAGGAATACCTCCGCGAGCGGGACGATAGTTAAACGTATCGATGGTGGATCGCGTATCCATCTTAGGAGCACAGCATGACCAACAAGATCATCCAGCAGCTCGAAGCCGAGCAGATGAGCAAGGAAATCCCGACCTTCGCACCAGGCGACACCGTTGTCGTTCAGGTTAAAGTGAAGGAAGGTGAGCGTTCCCGTCTGCAGGCGTTCGAAGGCGTTGTTATCGCCAAGCGTAACCGCGGTCTGAACAGCGCCTTCACCGTGCGCAAGATCTCCAGCGGCGTTGGCGTAGAGCGTACCTTCCAGACCTACAGCCCGCAAATCGACAGCCTGGCCGTGAAACGTCGTGGTGACGTGCGTAAAGCCAAGCTGTACTACCTGCGCGACCTGTCCGGCAAAGCCGCTCGCATCAAGGAAAAACTGTCCTGAGTACAGTTTGCCCGGTGGCCGAGGCCGCCTAGCGAGAAAAAAGCAGCCTTCGGGCTGCTTTTTTGCGTTTTGAACCTTTCAAAGATGTGAATGCCATGACTACCCGAGACCAGGAAATCCAGCGCCGTACCGAGCTGTCGGTGACTCGCGTGACCAAGGCGGTGTTCCCAAACACCACCAACCACCACAACACCCTGTTCGGCGGCACCGCCCTGGCCTGGATGGACGAAGTGTCGTTCATCGCCGCCACGCGCTTCTGCCGCCTGCCGCTGGTGACCGTGTCCACCGATCGCATCGACTTCAAGCACCCGATTCCGGCGGGCTCGATCGTCGAACTGGTAGGCACGGTAATCAAGGTCGGCAATACCAGCTTGCAGGTGCAGGTGGACGTGTTTGTCGAGAACATGTACCTGGACGGCCGCGAACGGGCCATTCACGGTGTGTTCAGCTTTGTCGCCATTGACGAGGACAAGCGCCCGGTGCCGGTGCTCCCGGGCGCCTGAGTGTCAGGGCTCCGGGGCTGGCTCGATCAACGCCACCAGGGTCCATCCCGGTTGCGGCTGTAGCGGGTTGTCGGGGCTGGCTACATGTACCCAGCCATGCCCGTCTCGGGCGAACAGCAAGTGCGCACGCTCGCCATGCAGTGCCTGGTAGGCATCCCAGCCAAAGCCTTCGGTCAGGTTGGTGCTGTACAGTTCGGCGCCCTGATGCAGCCGGTTGGCCAGTTGCAGATAGGTCATTGGGCTGGCTCCCAGTAGATGCCCCCGATGCTCTTCGGCAGCTCGGTGCTTGTCGCTGCGTTGCTTCTCCAGGCCACTGGCCAGCACGAACAGCCGGCCGTTACCGAAGTCATGGCGGAACCTTGCGCAGGCCAGGGCGTTGATTTCGCCAGCGGGAGACAGCCCCAGCAAGTGCCCGAGGCCGACCAGGTCCAGGTGCGCGTCGGCATGTTGCGAGGCGGGGTTGCCAAAGTAGGTCGGTAGTCCGTCCATGCGCGCGGCGCGAATGTTTTCCCAGCTGGAGTCTGTGAGCAAAACCCGACAGCCCAATTGCTGCAGGGCTTTGGCGATGGCCCGGGCCGGCTCGTTGGCACCGACCACCAGAAAACCACTGGGCGCCGGTTCGGCGACCTTGAGCAGACGTGCCAGCGGCCTGGCCGTGGCGCTTTGCAGTACCACCGTGCCGATGATCACGGCGAAGGTCAGCGGCACCAGCAGCAAGGCGTCCGGGTGTCCGGCCTGATGCAGGCGGATGGCGAAAATCGCTGAAACGGCGGCGGCAACGATGCCGCGTGGCGCAATCCAGGCCAGCAGTGCCCGTTCCCGCCAACTGAGCGGTGAGCCCAGTGTTGCCAGCCACACGTTCAGTGGGCGTGCCAGCAGCTGGATCACCAGCAACAACGCCAGTACCGCCGGGCCGAGGCCCAGCAGGGCATGCAGGTCAAGGCGCGCAGCCAGCAGGATGAACAGGCCGGAAATCAGCAGTACGCTGAGGTTCTCCTTGAAGTGCAGGATCTGCCGCACATCCACCCCGCGCATGTTGGCCAGCCACATGCCCATCACGGTCACTGCCAGTAGCCCGGACTCATGCACGATCTGGTTGGCTGCGATGAAAATACCCAGCACCGCCGCCAGTGATGCGAGGTTGTGCAGGTATTCCGGCAGCCATTGTTCGCGCATGATCTGCCCCAGCAGCCAACCCCCGGCCGCACCCAGGGCGCTACCGCAGAAAATGACCCCCGCGAAGGTAGTGAGGCTCTGGAACAGGCCATTGCCGTCTGCACTGGCGATGATGAAGCTGTACACCACCACGGCCAGCAGCGCACCGATCGGGTCGATCATGATCCCTTCCCAGCGCAGGATGTTGGCGATGGTCGACTTTGGCCGCACCACGCGCAGCATCGGCACGATCACAGTGGGGCCAGTCACAAGGGTCAAGGTGCCGAACAGAATCGCCAGCGGCCAGTCGAATCCCAGCAGCCAGTGGGTCGCCAGGGCGATGACCAGCCAGGTGACCAGCGCGCCCACGGTGACCAGGCGATGCACCACGCTGCCGATTTCGCGCCACTGCGACAGGTGCAGGGTGAGGCTACCTTCGAACAGGATCAGCGCCACTGCCAGCGACACCAGCGGCATCAGTAGCGGGCCGAACAACGCCTCGGGGTCGAGCCAGCCCAGTGCCGGACCGGCAATGATCCCGGTCAGCAGCAGAAACAGAATCGCCGGTAGCTTCAGGCGCCAGGCCAGCCACTGGCAGGCCAGTGCAGCGGCGCCGATGCCGCCGACGCTAAGTAGTATCTGCTCTTCGCTCATGTGGGCTCCCTATGCCTGCGCTGTTATGAAAGACTAAGCATCAATCCGCCGTTTGCCACCGAGTTTTCATGTCCGCCCTCGACCATCCCCTGATCGACCAGTTTCTTGATGCCCTGTGGCTCGAAAAAGGCCTGTCCGACAACACCCGCGTGTCCTACCGCAGCGACCTGGCCCTGTTCAACGGCTGGCTACAGGAACATTCGGTTTCCCTGCCGGATGCCGGCCGTGACCTGATCCTCGACCACCTGGCCTGGCGCCTCGACCAAGGCTACAAGCCACGCTCCACGGCGCGCTTCCTTTCCGGCCTGCGCGGCTTCTTCCGCTACCTGCTGCGGGAAAAACTGGTGGCCATCGACCCGACCCTGCAGGTCGAAATGCCGCAGCTGGGCAAGCCGCTGCCCAAGTCGCTCTCCGAAGCCGACGTCGAGGCCTTGCTGCAAGCCCCGGACCTGGGCGAAGCCATTGGCCAGCGCGACCGCGCCATGCTCGAAGTGCTGTATGCCTGCGGCCTGCGCGTCACCGAACTGGTCAGCCTGACCCTCGATCAGGTCAATCTGCGCCAAGGTGTACTGCGTGTGATGGGCAAGGGCAGCAAGGAGCGCCTGGTGCCGATGGGGGAAGAGGCGGTCGTGTGGCTGGAGCGCTATCAACGTGACGGTCGCGCCGAACTGCTCAATGGCCGCCCCAGCGACGTGCTGTTCCCCAGCCTGCGTGGCGAGCAGATGACTCGGCAGACCTTCTGGCACCGCATCAAGCACCATGCCCGGGTTGCCGGCATCGACAAGCCGCTGTCGCCGCATACCCTGCGCCACGCCTTCGCCACCCACCTGCTCAACCATGGCGCCGACCTGCGCGTGGTGCAGATGCTGCTTGGCCACAGCGACCTGTCCACCACGCAGATCTACACCCACGTCGCCAAGGCCCGTCTGCAGCAGTTGCACGCCCAGCACCACCCGCGTGGATGAATGTTTTTCATGTTCCGCCGACTGGTCCTTGCAAGGCCCTTCACCGGCGGTGTGATGTGGTAGGCTTGGGCGGTTTGCACCAAGGGCCGCACGGCCACCGCGTATTTTCCGCAGGTGGCGCCCTCCGGCCCCTGTCCGCCTTCAGGAGTTCCCATGCGCGTGACCCAGTTTTTCGCCGCCGCCGCGTTGGCGCTGGCCAGTACGTTTGCCGTAGCTGCGGCAACCGATAACAATGCCGGTGCCGAGCAGGCCATCCGTAAATCGTTGCAAAACCTTGAGCTGGAAGTGCCCGTGGAAAGCGTGGCCAGCAGCCCGCTCAACGGCCTCTATGAAGTGAAGCTGCAGGGCGGCCGTGTGCTGTACGCCAGCGCCGACGGCCAGTTCGTGATGCAGGGCTACCTGTTCCAGATCCAGGACGGCAAGCCGGTCAACCTCACCGAAAAAACCGAGCGCCAAGGCATCGCCAAGCTCATCAACGGCATTCCAGCCGCCGAGATGGTGGTTTATCCTGCCAAGGGTGAGACCAAGTCGCACATTACCGTATTCACCGACACCACCTGCCCGTACTGCCACAAGCTGCACGCCGAAGTGCCCGAGCTGAACCGCCGCGGTATCGAAGTGCGCTACGTCGCCTTCCCGCGTCAGGGCCTCGGCTCGCCGGGTGACCAGCAGTTGCAGGCGGTGTGGTGCTCCAGCGACCGTCGTGGGGCGATGGACAAGATGGTCGAAGGCGAAGAAATCAAGGCTGCCAAGTGCACCAACCCGGTCAGCAAGCAGTTCCAGTTGGGCCAGTCGATCGGCGTCAACGGTACGCCGGCCATCGTGCTTGAAAGCGGCCAGGTCATTCCGGGCTACCAGCCGGCACCGCAGGTCGCCAAGCTGGCACTGGCCAAGTAATCCAATTCAGTACGCCGTCGTCATGGGGTGACGGCATGTTTCACGGTCGGCAAACGTGCCGGCCGTTCAATGGGGAGTTCACAGTGAAACCGGTCAAAGTAGGCATCTGTGGGTTGGGGACCGTCGGTGGCGGAACCTTCAATGTACTTCAGCGCAACGCCGAGGAGATTGCCCGCCGTGCCGGGCGCGGTATTGAAGTGGCACAGATCGCCATGCGCTCGCAGAACCCGAACTGCCAGATTACCGGTACCCCCATTACCGCTGACGTGTTCGAAGTTGCGAGCAACCCGGAGATCGACATTGTCATCGAGCTGATCGGTGGCTACACCATCGCCCGCGACCTGGTACTCAAGGCCATTGAAAACGGCAAGCACGTGGTCACCGCCAACAAGGCGCTGATTGCCGTGCACGGCAACGAAATTTTCGCCAAGGCCCGCGAGAAGGGCGTCATCGTCGCCTTCGAAGCGGCCGTGGCTGGCGGCATCCCGGTGATCAAGGCCATCCGCGAGGGCCTGTCGGCCAACCGCATCAACTGGCTGGCCGGTATCATCAACGGCACCGGCAACTTCATCCTCACCGAAATGCGCGAGAAGGGCCGTGCCTTCCCGGACGTGCTGGCCGAAGCCCAGGCGCTGGGTTACGCCGAAGCCGACCCGACCTTCGACGTCGAAGGCATCGACGCCGCGCACAAGCTGACCATCCTGGCGTCCATCGCCTTCGGCATCCCGCTGCAGTTCGACAAGGCCTACACCGAAGGCATCACCCAGCTGACCACTGCTGACGTGAACTATGCCGAGGCCCTGGGGTACCGCATCAAACACCTGGGTGTGGCGCGTCGTACTGCCGAAGGCATCGAGCTGCGCGTACACCCCACGCTGATCCCGGCTGACCGTCTGATCGCCAACGTCAACGGCGTGATGAACGCCGTGATGGTCAACGGTGACGCCGCCGGTTCCACCCTGTACTACGGCGCGGGCGCCGGCATGGAGCCTACCGCTTCGTCGGTGGTCGGTGACCTGGTGGATGTGGTGCGTGCCATGACCTCCGACCCGGAAAACCGCGTGCCGCACCTGGCCTTCCAGCCAGACGCGCTGTCGGCTCACCCGATCCTGCCGATCGAAGCCTGCGAAAGCGCCTACTACCTGCGCATCCAGGCCAAGGATCACCCGGGCGTACTGGCCCAGGTGGCCAGCATCCTGTCGGAGCGTGGCATCAACATCGAGTCGATCATGCAGAAGGAAGCCGAGGAGCAGGACGGCCTGGTACCGATGATCCTGCTGACCCACGGCGTGGTCGAGCAGCGTATCAACGATGCCATCGTCGCCCTGGAAGCCCTGCAGGACGTGGTCGGCAAGGTCGTGCGCATCCGCGTCGAACAGCTCAATTAATTTTGTTCTCGGGCCGCCGGCGCGGCCCGGGCCTTAGCATCGAAGGTTTGCACCCATGCGCTATATCAGTACCCGCGGCCAGGCACCGGCCCTGAATTTCGAAGACGTGCTGCTGGCTGGCCTGGCCAGTGACGGCGGCCTGTACGTTCCCGAGAACCTGCCACGCTTCACCCAGGAAGAAATCTCCTCGTGGGCCGGCCTGCCGTACCACGAACTGGCCTTCCGTGTGATGCGTCCGTTCGTCGAAGGCAGCATCGCCGACGCCGATTTCAAGAAAATCCTTGAAGAAACCTACGGCGAGTTCGCCCACGCCGCAGTCGCCCCGCTGCGTCAGCTGAACAGCAACGAGTGGGTGCTGGAGCTGTTCCACGGCCCGACCCTGGCGTTCAAGGACTTCGCCCTGCAACTGCTCGGCCGCCTGCTCGACCACGTGCTGGCCAAGCGCAACGAGCGCGTGGTGATCATCGGTGCCACCAGCGGTGACACCGGCTCCGCCGCCATCGAAGGCTGCCGCCGTTGCGACAACGTCGACATCTTCATCCTGCACCCGCACCAGCGCGTGTCGGAAGTGCAGCGCCGCCAGATGACCACCCTCTTCGGCGACAACATCCACAACATCGCCATCGAAGGCAACTTCGACGACTGCCAGGAAATGGTCAAGGCCAGCTTCGCTGACCAGTCGTTCCTCAAGGGCACCCGCCTGGTAGCGGTCAACTCGATCAACTGGGCGCGGATCATGGCCCAGATCGTCTACTACTTCCATGCAGCCCTGCAGTTGGGCGGCCCGGCGCGTTCGGTCGCGTTCTCGGTACCTACCGGCAACTTTGGCGACATTTTCGCCGGTTACCTGGCCCGCAACATGGGCCTGCCGGTCAGCCAGCTGATCGTCGCCACCAACCGCAACGACATCCTGCACCGCTTCATGAGCGGCAACCAGTATGTGAAGGAAACCCTGCACGCGACCCTGTCGCCGTCGATGGACATCATGGTTTCGTCCAACTTCGAGCGCCTGCTGTTCGACCTGCACGGCCGCAACGGTGGCGCCATCGCCGAACTGATGGCCAACTTCAAGCAGGGCGGTGGTTTCAGCGTCGAGCAAGACCGCTGGACCGAAGCGCGCAAGCTGTTCGACTCGCTGGCCGTCAGCGACGAGCAAACCTGCGAGACCATTGCCGAGGTGTTCGCCGCCACGGGTGAAGTGCTCGACCCGCATACCGCAATCGGCGTCAAAGCCGCGCGCGAGTGCCGTCGCAGCCTGGACACGCCGATGGTGGTGCTGGGTACCGCACACCCGGTCAAGTTCCCGGAAGCGGTGGAGAAGGCAGGTGTTGGCAAGGCGCTGGAGCTGCCAGCACACCTCAGCGACCTGTTCAGCCGTGAAGAGCGTTGCACGGTGTTGGCCAATGACCTGAAAGCAGTGCAGGACTTTGTCAGCCAGCACGGCAACCGCGGCAAGCCGCTTTAAGCATTACCTTCGAAAGGGGGCCGCAGCGCGGCCCGGTCCCTAGGACTTTTCCCGTGGTCACCACAGAAAAGTCCTATTAAGGCTGCCCCGCGCAAAGCCTAAATTAGCCGGTCCTCCCACCAGGAGCGGCTCATGTACCAGCCCTACGTGTTGATTCACCAGCCTCGCCCATCCCATCAGATCCTTCTGCACCAGGCCCTCAACGCCCAAGGCCTGTTCAACGTGCGCATCAGCGCAAACGCCAACGACCTGGACGCCTGCCTGAACGCTGAGCGTCGCCCCGACCTGCTGATTCTCGACCATGCCATGCCAACTCGCTCAGGCCTCGCCTTGCTCGCCCGGCAGCATCGGTCACGCGCGTTGCTGTTCGTCGGCAAGGCCACACCGAAGCATCAGAACCTAGCTCAGGAGGCAAGAAACCAAGGCCTGTGGGTGCTCGCCGAGCTCCCCTGGCCGCTGTCGATGCCGCGCCTGCAGCGTGCCCTGCAAACACTGCAGGCACGCCCCAGGCAGCGTATTCAAACTGTCATCTCATCCCCGCATGCTCACTGACGCGGGCGCGGTTTGACGAACTTTCTGCAGCGCCTGCTGGTCAGTTCCTTTAGATCCCACCACGCAGCGAGTGATCCGGATGGAAAGAATCTGCAGCCTGCTCAACGACGCCCTGACCCCCTATCAGATCCACCTCGGCATCACCGATGCCAATGGCAATCGCCAACTGACCGTTCATGACCGCCTCGCCGGCATCACCCTGCAGCGCACGGTCAGCGAGCGCCAGTTGCAGGAGCAACGCCTGTTGATCGATCTGGTGGATGGCCTGCACCGTGACCTGCAGATTGCCGAAGGGCGCTTGCAGCCCTGTGTGATCGCGGCATTGCAACAGCGTCAACAACCGCAGGGAACCTTTGCCTGAGTGGCTTATCAGACACTGTAGGGGCAGCCAGCCAGTGCTTTGCTCCGGCGCTGGCAAGGCTGTCACGGGAAGTCCCCAAGGACTTTCGCTTGGCCCCGGGCGTCTTCCCCAGCGTCCGGGGTTTCTTTTTTCAGGTGATCAAGGGGCTTCGAAGAAGCGCTTGCTGTCTTCCAGGTAGTCTTCCTGCAACGACGGGTCCAGCCAGTGCGCATACAAGCCAGGCAGCACGTCACGGCGCAAAGCAGGCAATAGCTGGTTGATATGCGCTACCACTTTGCGGCCCGACGGATTGTCAGAGCAGGCGACATGGAGAAACTGATAGCGCTCCACCCCCTGGACAGGATGAAACTGATAGTCGGCCAGTGAGCCGCCTTGCTGCTGAAGCAAGTAACGAACTTCATGCCAGTAGCCGAGCACCAAGCGTAGGCGCCCCAGTTTTTGCATTTGCAGCAGGTTAGCTGTGGCGTCGTTGCCATAGTGCCGGCTAAGCGCAGTATCAGGTAGCTGCTGCAGAATGGCGTCGATCTGCGTGCCATAGCTACGTTCGGCAACAATGCCCAGTTTCACCGGGGCGTTGCTCAGCAGGCCATGCAGGTCCACTTCCTGGCTGTCGAGGTAGGACGCTACCAGTGCCTGGTTTTCCTTGCGCAGCACCAGGCCACCACTGAGCACACCCAGCGTTGGCATGGAAAAAAGCGCATATTTGGCCCGTTCCGGGGTCCACAGCAGGGTCGGGTCGCAGGTGAATGTGTTTCGGTCTTGCAGCATCTGGATGCCGCGCGCCCGGTTGACCCGCACGATGGTGTGGTCGTACTCGGGCATCTGCCTGGTCAGCAGCGGCAATAGCTGGTCGATCACCCCTTGGCCTTTTTCCGGGCCTTCGAAAATGGTGAAGGGTGGCAGGTCGCGCACCAGCCAGAAGATGCGCTCCTTGGCGCTGGCAGGTTGCATGAGCAATGCGGGCAGTAGCCCGCATAGCAGGATCAGGTGGCGTAGCCAGTAGGCAGCGCGCATCGGCAAGGGCAGCGGCAGGCGTCAGACCGCGCCGGCCTGGCGCAGTCCGGCAATGGCCGCTGCGTCATAGCCCAGGCGGGTGAGCAGTGCCTCGGTGTGTTCGCCCAGCGCCGGGCCGACCCACTCGGTGGAGCCAGGTGTATCCGACAGCTTGGGCACGATGCCCGGCATGCGGAACGGCTTGCCATCCGGCAACTTGGCCTGCAGGAACATCTCTCGCGCCAGGTATTGCGGGTCGTTGAACATGTCCTCGGCCGAGTAGATGCGGCTGGCAGGTACCTCTGCCGTGGTCAGCACCTGCATCAGTTGGTCCAGCGGCAGGCTGTTGGCCCAGCGGTCAATCACCCCGTAGAGCTCGTCACGGCGCAGGTCGCGCCCATCATTGGTGGCCAGGGTAGGGTCATCCGCCAGGTCGGTGCGGCCAATCGCCAGCATGAAACGTTTGAAGATGGCATCGCCGTTGGCGCCAATCTGCACATGCTTGCCGTCGGCGCTGGTATGGATGGAGGAGGGTGTGATGCCCGGCATGATGTTGCCGGTGCGCTCGCGGATAAACCCGAACACATCGAATTCCGGCACCATGCTTTCCATCATGGCGAAGATCGCTTCATACAGCGCCACGTCCACAACCTGGCCCTGGCCGCCATTGACCTCACGGTGGCGCAGCGCCATTAACGCGCCAATCACCCCCCACAGGGCAGCAATCGAGTCACCGATGGAAATGCCCGTGCGCACCGGCGGGCGGTCGTCGAAGCCGGTAATGTAGCGCAGGCCACCCATCGACTCGCCCACCGCGCCGAAGCCGGGCTGGTCTTTCATTGGCCCGGTCTGGCCAAAGCCCGACAGGCGTACCATGACCAGGCGCGGGTTAAGGGCATGCAGCATATCCCAGCCCAGGCCGAGCTTTTCGAGCACGCCCGGGCGGAAGTTTTCGATCAGAATGTCGGCTTCGGCCAGCAGTTTTTTCAGCACCTCGCGGCCTTCGGGGTGCTTGAGGTTAAGCGTGAGCGACTGCTTGTTGCGTGCCTGCACGAACCACCACAGCGAAGTGCCCTCATACAGCTTTCGCCACTTGCGCAGCGGGTCGCCCCCATCCGGAGACTCGACCTTGATCACTTCGGCACCGAATTCGGCGCAGATGCGCGAGGCGAACGGCCCGGCAATCAGCGTGCCGAGTTCCACAACTTTAAGGCCGGCGAGGGGTTTGCTGGGCGTCGACATGGGGCATCCGTGGCAGCTGGGCAGAGCCGTGGTTTTATCACACGTCGGTTTCGCCGGGTACTGCTGCGGCGCATGGACGGTGCGGATGGGTTAGACTGTGCCACTTTTCTTTTGCACGAAGCCCCTCGACCATGGCCCAGCCGTCCACCACCTACAAGTTCGAATTGAATCTCACCGACCTTGATCGCAATGTCTACGAAAGCGTCAAGCAGACCATCGCTCGTCACCCGTCGGAAACCGAAGAGCGCATGGCAGTTCGTTTGTTGGCGTACGCGCTTTGGTACAACGAGAACTTGTCGTTTGGCCGTGGCCTGTCGGATGTCGATGAGCCGGCGCTGTGGGAAAAGAGCCTGGACGACCGCGTGCTGCACTGGATCGAAGTCGGCCAACCCGATGCCGACCGCCTGACCTGGTGCTCGCGCCGTACCGAGCGCACCAGCCTGCTGGCCTACGGCAGCCTGCGCGTGTGGGAAGGTAAAGTGGTGAGCGCGGTCAAGAACCTGAAGAACCTGAGCATTGCCGCTGTGCCACAGGAAGTGCTGGAAACCCTGGCCACCGACATGCCGCGCAGCATCAAGTGGGACGTGATGATCAGCGAAGGCACGGTGTTCGTGACTGACGACCGTGGCCAGCATGAAGTGCAACTGCAGTGGCTGCTCGGTGAGCGTGGCTGAAGCAACCCATGCGTATCGAACCTCGCCCCCTGCCGCCGACCCTGCCATTCCTCGGTAACCTGCCTCCCTTGCTGACCCGCCTGTACGCCGCGCGTGGCGTGCAAAGCGAGGCCGAGCTGGACAAAAGCCTGGCGCGTCTGCTGCCGTATCAGCAGCTCAAGGGCATCGAGGCCGGTGTTGACCTGCTGGTCGAGGCCCTCGACCAGCGCCAGCGTATCCTGATTGTGGGTGACTTCGATGCCGATGGTGCCACCGCCAGCACTGTCGGGGTGCTGGGCCTGCGCCTGCTGGGCGCGGCCCATGTCGATTACCTGGTGCCCAACCGGTTCGAGTACGGCTACGGCCTGACCCCGGAAATCGTCGAGGTGGCGCTGCAGCGTCAGCCGCAATTGCTGATTACCGTGGACAACGGCATTTCCAGCGTCGAGGGTGTGGCCGCTGCCAAGGCTGCCGGGCTCAAGGTACTGGTCACCGACCACCACCTGCCGGGTCAGCAACTGCCTGACGCCGATGCCATCATCAACCCCAACCAGCCGGGCTGTACGTTCCCGAGCAAGGCGCTGGCCGGGGTCGGGGTGATCTTCTATGTGCTGATGGCCCTGCGCGCCCGCTTGCGCAGCCTGGGGCGCTACGAGACGCAACCGCAGCCGAACATCGGCGAACTGCTCGACCTGGTCGCGCTGGGCAGCGTGGCCGATGTGGTGCCGCTGGATGCCAACAACCGCATCCTGGTGCATCAGGGCCTCGAGCGTATTCGTGCCGGCCGTGCCCGGCCAGGGCTGAAAGCCATTCTGGAAGTGGCCCGCCGTGACCACCGGCGCATTACCTCGACCGACCTGGGTTTCATCCTTGGCCCTCGGTTGAACGCTGCCGGTCGCCTGGACGACATGAGCCTGGGCATCGAGTGCCTGCTGTGCGAAGACGCGGCCCTGGCCCAGGACATGGCTCAACAGCTGGACGACCTGAACCAGGACCGCAAGTCCATCGAGCAGGGCATGCAGCGCGAAGCCCTGGCCCAGCTCAAGGACCTGCCGGTCGAGTCCATGCCTTATGGCCTGTGCCTGTTCGATGCAGATTGGCACCAAGGCGTGATCGGTATTCTGGCTTCGCGCCTGAAAGAACGTTATCACCGGCCGACTATCGCGTTTGCCGATGCCGGCGAGGGCATGCTCAAAGGTTCGGCGCGCTCTGTGCCGGGGTTCCACATCCGTGATGCACTGGATGCCGTGGCGGCCCGCCACCCAGAGCTGATCAGCAAGTTCGGCGGCCACGCCATGGCTGCGGGGCTGTCGTTGCCCGAGGGTAATTTCCCCGCATTTGCCGAAGCATTCGACGAAGAAGTGCGGCGCCAGTTGCGTGAGGAAGACCTCACCGGCCGGTTGCTGTCCGATGGCAGCCTGGCCGTGGAAGAGTTCCACCTCGACCTGGCCAAGGCCCTGCGCAACGCCGGCCCTTGGGGGCAGCACTTCCCCGAGCCGCTGTTCCATGGCGTGTTCCAGCTGGTGGAGCAGCGTGTGGTGGGCGAACGGCACCTGAAGGTGGTGCTCAAGAGCGAGTGCGGTTCGGTGCGGCTGGATGGTATTGCCTTCGGCATCGACCGCGAAGTGTGGCCGAACCCGACCGTGCGCTGGGTCGAGCTGGCCTACAAGCTGGATGTGAACGAGTTTCGTGGCAACGAAAGTGTGCAGTTGATGATTGCCCACATGGAGCCGCGCTGAGCGCACCGACAAATCCGAGGGAACCTACCCCCCACCCATTCTGGTCTAGTCTGAAGTTATGACCGGACCTGGGCCAGGGACGTGCAATTGAGTGTCCGGGCCGGATCACCATTGGAGTCCTTGGGAGGTGCCCTCATGAGCCTGCTGCTCGAGCCTTACACCCTGCGTCAGCTGACCCTGCCCAACCGCATCGCTGTGTCACCGATGTGCCAGTATTCCGCCGTCGATGGCCTGGCCAACGACTGGCACCTTGTTCATTTGGGCAGCCGCGCCGTGGGTGGTGCGGGCCTGGTTATCACTGAAGCCGTGGCGGTAACCGCCGATGGCCGCATCACCGCCGAAGACCTTGGCCTGTGGGACGACGCACAGATCGCCCCGCTGCAACGTATTACCCGCTTCATTACCGCACAGGGTGCCGTGCCTGGCATCCAGTTGGCCCACGCCGGTCGCAAGGCCAGTACCTATCGCCCATGGCTGGGCAAGCAGGGCAGCGTCAAGCTCGAAGACGGTGGCTGGCAGCCAGTAGGGCCATCGAAGATCGCGTTCGACCCACAACACACGCCGCCACATGAATTGAACCACGAAGAGATCCAGGGTGTGATCGCTGCCTTCGTCGCCTCGACCGAGCGCGCCTTGAAGGCCGGTTTCAAGGTGGTCGAAATCCACGCCGCCCATGGCTACCTGTTGCATCAGTTCCTGTCCCCGTTGAGTAACCAGCGCCGCGACGAGTACGGCAGCTGCTTCGAGAACCGCATCCGCCTGACCCTGCAGGTGGTCGAGGCCGTGCGCAAGATCTGGCCGGCCGAATTGCCGCTGTTGGTGCGGGTATCGGCAACCGATTGGGTCGAAGACGGCTGGAACCCCGATGAAACCGTCGAACTGGCCCGCCGACTGCGCGGGTTGGGGGTTGACCTGATCGACGTATCTTCCGGCGGCACCTCGGTAAACGCCGAGATCCCCACCGGCCCCGGCTACCAGACCCGCTTCGCCGAACGCGTGCGCAAGGAATCGGAAATCGCCACCGGCACTGTGGGCATGATCACCGAACCGGCCCAGGCCGAGCACATTTTGCGCACCGGCCAGGCCGACATCATCTTCCTCGCCCGCGAACTGCTGCGCGACCCATACTGGCCGCTGCATGCCGATGATGATCTGGGCGGTAACAAAGCTACCTGGCCCGCGCAGTACCAACGTGCGACCAGCCGGGCCAACCCGATTCACGAGTCGGACTTGCGCGACTGACTCAAGCTTTGCGCGGTCCCTGTAGGAGCGGCCTTGTGTCGCGAAAGGGCCGCGAAGCGGCCCCAGGTTTTCAGCTTCGCCGCTGAAATTGCCGGGGCCGCTTCGCGGCCCTTTCGCGACACAAGGCCGCTCCTACAACGATCGGGTATGCTCAGTGGGCTAGTGCTTGATCATCACATGCCGCACGCAGGTGTAATCCTCCAGCCCATACATCGACATATCCTTCCCATACCCCGAATGCTTCTGCCCGCCATGGGGCATTTCGCTCACCAGCATGAAGTGGGTGTTCACCCAGGTGCAGCCATACTGCAAGCGCGCCGCCAGGCGATGGGCGCGGCCGGTGTCGCGGGTCCATACCGATGAGGCCAGGCCGTAGTTGGAGTCGTTGGCCCATGCCAGCGCCTGCGCTTCGTCGGTGAAGCGCGTGACCGACACCACCGGGCCGAACACTTCGTTGCGCACGATCTCGTCATCCTGCTGGGCATCGGCCAGTACGGTCGGCTCGAAGAAGAAGCCCTCGCCATCGATCGCCTTGCCCCCCGTCACCAGGCGAATGTGCGGCTGGGCGATGGCGCGCTGTACCAGGCCGGCTACCTTGTCGCGGTGCTGGGCACTGATCAGTGGCCCCAGTTCGGTGTCCTCGGCATCTTGCAGGCCAGGTTTGAGGCTCGCGACGGCTTCACCCAGGCGCTCGACAAAGCGCTCGTAGATCCCGTCCTGCACATACAGGCGGCAGGCGGCGGTGCAGTCCTGGCCGGCGTTGTAGAAGCCGAAGGTGCGGATGCCGTCGATAGCAGCGTCGATGTCGGCATCGTCGAACACCAGCACCGGGGCCTTGCCGCCCAGTTCCATGTGCATGCGTTTCACGCTGTCGGCGGTGGCGCTGATGATGTGCGCGCCGGTTGGGATCGAGCCGGTCAGCGACACCATGCGCACCTTGGGGTGATTGACCAGCGGGTTGCCCACCGTCTGGCCGCGGCCGAACAGGATGTTCAGTACGCCCGGTGGCAGCAGGTCCTGAGACAGCTCACCCAGGCGCAGGGCGGTCAGTGGGGTCAATTCGGAAGGCTTGATCACCACGGTGTTGCCAGCGGCCAGAGCGGGGGCGATCTTCCAGGCCAGCATCATCAACGGGTAGTTCCACGGGGCAATCGAAGCGACCACGCCCAGCGGGTCGCGGCGGATCATCGAGGTGTGGCCCGGCAGGTACTCGCCGGCCGCCAAACCGCCCAGGCAGCGCGCAGCACCGGCAAAATAGCGGAACACGTCGGCAATGGCGGGGATTTCGTCATTCAACGCGGCACTCAGCGGCTTGCCGCAGTTCTGCGATTCCAGCCGGGCCAGTTCATCGCCATGGGCTTCGATGGCATCAGCCAGCGCCAGCAAGGCTTGCGAGCGGTCCTTGGGGCTGGTTTGCGACCAGCTGTCGAAGGCCTGGTCGGCGGCGCGCACGGCGCTGTCCACCTGGGCTTCGGTGGCTTCGTTGATCTGCGCCAGCGCAGTGCCCAGCGCCGGGTTCAGTACGGTCCAGGCCGGGCCTTCGCCTGCGACCAGCCGGCCATTGATCAGCATCTGCGTTTGCATCGGGAACTCCTCCAGGGTCATTTGCCACTGCCCGCGACGCTTTCGCCGCCACGGGTCAGGTAATAGGCGCCAAGGATCGGCAGCATGGTCACCAGCATCACCAGCATGGCGACCACGTTGGTCACCGGCACGTCGCGTGGGCGGCTGAGCTGGTTGAGCAACCAGATCGGCAGCGTGCGCTCGTGGCCGGCGGTGAAGGTGGTGACGATGATTTCATCGAACGACAGGGCAAAGGCCAGCATGCCACCGGCCAGCAGCGCCGAGCCGAGGTTGGGCAGGATGATGTAGCGGAAGGTTTGCCAGCCATCGGCACCCAGGTCCATCGAGGCTTCGATCAGGCTTTGCGAGGTGCGCCGCAGGCGGGCGATCACGTTGTTGTAGACGATGACCACGCAGAACGTGGCGTGGCCGACCACGATGGTGAATACACCGGGCTCTATGCCCAGCGTCTTGAACGCCGAGAGCAGGGCGATACCGGTAATGATGCCGGGTAGGGCGATGGGCAGGATGAGCATCAGCGAAATGCTTTCCTTGCCGAAAAAGCTGCGCCGGTACAGCGCCGCCGAGGCCAAGGTGCCGAGCACCAGGGCGATCAGCGTGGCCATGCAGGCCACCTGCAGCGACAGCTTGATCGCCTCCAGCACATCGGGCCGGGCGAAGGCCACGGCGAACCACTTCAGGGTAAAGCCCTTGGGCGGGAAGCTGAATGCCGCGTCTTCGGTGTTGAACGCATACAGGAAGATGATCAGGATCGGAAAATGCAAAAACAGCAACCCGCCCCAGGCCGCCAGGCGCAGCCCCGTTGACGCTTTTTCAGAGTGCATCGAAGGCCCCCAGGCGCTTGACGATGGACAGGTACACCGCAATCAGCACGATCGGCACCAGGGTGAACGCGGCGGCCATCGGCATGTTGCCGATCGCCCCTTGCTGGGCATAGACCATGCTGCCGATGAAGTAGCCGGGCGGGCCGACCAGTTGCGGCACGATGAAGTCGCCCAGGGTGAGCGAGAACGTGAAGATCGAGCCGGCCGCAATGCCCGGAATCGACAGCGGCAAGATCACCTGGACGAAGGTTTGCCCAGGCCG
This sequence comes from Pseudomonas sp. URIL14HWK12:I5, assembly GCF_900176445.1. Classification (NCBI taxonomy): domain Bacteria; kingdom Pseudomonadati; phylum Pseudomonadota; class Gammaproteobacteria; order Pseudomonadales; family Pseudomonadaceae; genus Pseudomonas; species Pseudomonas sp. URIL14HWK12:I5. Next base: position 77,978 of record NZ_FWXQ01000007.1, on the reverse strand, counting down.
TGCGCCGAGGTCTGCCGAGGCTTGCAGCAGTGAAGGCGGCAGGCGCTCCAGCGAGGCCTGGATCGGCAGGATCATGAACGGCAGCCAGATGTACACGAACACCATGAAGCGCCCCAGGTGCGACGTCGACAGCGTGCTGCCGCCCACACCCGGCACGGCCAGCACCGCTTGCAGCAGCCCGTCCAGGTGCAGCTGCTGGACAAACCACTGCGCCACGCCGCCCTTGGCCAGCAGCAAGGTCCAGGCATAGGTCTTGACGATGTAGCTGGCCCACATCGGCATCATCACCGCGATGTAGAAAAACGCCTTGGTCTTGCCGCTGGTGTAGCGCGCCATGTAGTAGGCGATGGGGAAGGCCAGCACCGCGCTGGCCAACGACACGGCCACGGCCATGCCCAGGGTGCGCAGGATGATGTCGAAGTTCGACGGGTTGAACAGCGCGGCGAAGTTGCCCAGGGTGAGGTCCGGGGTCACCGCCATGGTGAAGTCGTCAAAGGTATAGAAGCCCTGCCACAGCAGGTTCAGCAATGAGCCCAGGTAGATCGCGCCAAACCAGGTCAGCGGCGGTACCAGCAGCAGCGCCAGGTACAGGTTGGGGCGCCGGTACAGCAGGTTGGACAGGCTACGCAGTGCACTCATGTCAGCGGGCCTCGGTTTCCTGCAGCACCGTCATGGCCTCGCGGGGCCAGTGCGCCAGTACCTGTTGCCCGGGCTGCCAGGCCTGGCCCTGTGCTTGCCAGCGGTCGTTGGCCTGGCTGACTGCCAGCAGCTGGCCGTTGTCCAGTTGCAACTCATAGCGAGTGGCGCTGCCTTGGTACTGGACATCGCGCAGCACGCCGTTGACCTGCACCTCATGGCTGGTCACCACAGGGTCGCCCAGGCGGATGTGCTCGGGGCGGATGGAGAAGGGTGCCGAGCTGCCGTTAAGCGCCATGGCCAGCTCGCCACGCACCACGTTGGAGGTGCCGACGAACTCGGCAACGAACGTGGTGGCAGGCTTCATGTACAGGTTGCGCGGTGTGTCGACCTGTTCGATGCGGCCGCGGTTGAACACCGCAACCCGGTCGGACATCGACAGCGCTTCGGTCTGGTCGTGGGTGACGAAGATGAAGGTGATGCCCAATTGGCGCTGCAGCTTTTTCAGCTCGCCCTGCATCTGCTCGCGCAACTTCAGGTCCAGCGCGCCCAGCGGCTCGTCCAGTAGCAGCACCCGCGGCCGGTTGACCAGTGCCCGGGCCAAAGCCACGCGCTGGCGCTGGCCGCCGGACAGCTGCGCCGGCTTGCGTGCGCCGTAACCGGCCAGGGCCACCATGGCCAGAGCCTCTTCGGCGCGTTTGTGGCGTTCGGCCTTGGCCACGCCTTTTACCTTCAGGCCATAGGCGATGTTGTCCAGCACGTTCATGTGCGGGAACAGGGCGTAGTCCTGGAACACGGTGTTGACGTCACGCTGATAGGGCGGCACGCCAGCGGCCTCGACACCGTGGATACGGATCGAGCCGCTGGTGGGTTGTTCAAAGCCGGCGATCAGGCGCAGGCAGGTGGTCTTGCCCGAGCCGGAAGGGCCGAGCATGGAGAAGAACTCCCCATCGATGATGTCGATACTGACCTGGTCGACGGCCTTGACCTCGCCGAAGGTGCGGGAAACCTGGGTGAACTGGACGGCTAGGGGCATGCGTGGGCTCCGGACATCAATGTTTCTCCTGTACTGGCCTCTTCGCGGGCTTGCCCGCGAAGAGGCCAGTACAGGCATTCAGGCAACCTCAGCGACCACCCATGATCGCAATGTAATCCTGGGTCCAGCGGCTATAAGGCACGAACTTGCCCCCCTGGGCCTGCGGGGTTTTCCAGAAGGCGATCTTGTCGAAGTTGTCGAACCCGTTGGTCTTGCATCCCTCGGCGCCCAGCAGCTCGCTACCGGTACACGCTGCCGGTACCGCCGGCAACGAGCCGAACCAGGCCGCCACGTCACCCTGCACCTTCGGCTGCAGCGACCAGTCCATCCATTTATAGGCGCAGTTGGGGTGCTTGGCCTCGCTGTGCAGCATGGTGGTGTCGGCCCAGCCGGTCGCACCTTCCTTGGGAATGGTCGAGGCTACTGGCTGGTTCTCGGCCTTAAGGCCATTGACCATGTAGCCCCAGGAGCTGGAGGCAACCACGCCTTCGTTCTTCACATCGCTCATCTGTACTGTGGCGTCATGCCAGTAACGGTGGATCAGCGGTTGCTGCTGGCGCAGCAGCTCGAGCACGGCCTTGTACTGTGCCTCGTTCAGCTCGTACGGGTCCTTGATGCCCAGCTCCGGCTTGGCCGATTTCAGGTACAGCGCCGCGTCGGCGATGTAGATCGGCCCGTCGTAGGCCTGCACGCGGCCTTTGTTCGGCTTGCCGTCGGGCAGGTTCTGCGGCTCGAACACCACGCCCCAGCTGGTGGGGGGCTGCTTGAAAGTATTGGTGTTGTACAGCAGCACGTTCGGCCCCCACTGGTACGGGGTGCCATAAACCTGCTTGTCGACCACGTACCAGCCACCGTTCTGCAAGCGAGGGTCGAGGTTTTTCCAGTTGGGGATCAGTGCGGTGTTGATCGGTTGCACGCGTTTGCCCACGATCAGCCGCAGCGAAGCATCGCCCGAGGCAGTGACCAGGTCGTAGCCGCCCTTGGTCATCAGGCTGACCATTTCGTCCGAGGTGGCGGCCGTTTTCACGCTGACCTTGCAGCCGGTTTCCTTCTCGAAACCGGTCACCCAGTCGTAGGCTTTGTCGCTTTCACCGCGCTCGATGTAGCCGGGCCAGGCGACGATATCCAGGCGCCCCTCGCCAGGCCCCAGGGCCTTGGGCGGTTCGGCAGCCTGCAGGCTGGCGCTGGCCAGCACGGCGCCCGTCATGGCGCCGAGCAATGCGGTCTTGTGCACTGACATGGTGTTCCCTCTTCTTGGAGATCTTGGTCGGGGCAGTCATCAAGCAAGCCGTGAAGCAATTGTTATAAGCGTAGTGCGGTTGCGCGAGGTATTGGCGATATCGAGTCTAGTTGGCTTTTTGCCAGCCAATGCAACATCCCGAAGCAAATCCACGATGGCGTGTACTGCGCCAAGCCTTACTCTGGCGATTGAATTTCCTTACGTGGAGACACGCGAATGAACACCCGGGGCTTGCTTGATCAACTCCTCAAATCCGGCCAGCAACTGCTCGAAAAGCAAGGGGGCGCCAGCAAGGCTGGCGGCGCTGCCGGTGGGCTTGGCGGGCTGTTGTCCGGAGCCGGTGGCGGCCTGTTGGGTGGCGGGGCACTGGGCCTGCTGCTGGGTAGCAAGAAGGCCCGCAAGTACGGCGGCAAGGCCCTGACCTACGGTGGCCTGGCCGCGCTGGGGGTGCTGGCCTATAAAGCCTACGGCAACTGGCAGGCCAACCAGCGGGTGGCCGCAGCCGAACCGCAAACCGTCGACCGCCTGCCGCCCGCCCAGGCCGAGCAGCACAGCCAGGCCGTGCTGCGGGCGCTGGTGGCGGCGGCCAAGTCCGATGGCCACATCGACGAGCGCGAGCGGGCGCTGATCGAAGGTGAATTCACCCGCCTGGACAGCGACCGCGAACTGCAGCACTGGCTGCATGCCGAACTGAACAAACCGCTGGACCCGGCCGAAGTGGCCCGCGCTGCGCAAACGCCAGAGATGGCGGCCGAGATGTACCTGGCCAGCGTGTTGATGGTCGATCAGGAAAACTTCATGGAGCGTGCCTACCTGGATGAACTGGCCCGCCAACTGCGCCTGGACCCGGCGCTGCGCCAGGAGCTGGAGAGCCAGGCACGGATAGCCGCAGGCCAGTGATTGAGCGCACTGGGGCTGCAAAGCAGCCCCAGTGGCATGTCCATCAGTAGGGATGCCTGTTTACCCCTCATTTCACCCGCAAATCTGTAAGGCCTCTGGGCTATACTTCGGCGATTTTCCCGCTCGTTGTGAATTCCTGAGGGCTGAATGTGAAGAACTGGACCTTGCGCCAACGGATCCTGGCAAGTTTCGCCGTGATCATCGCCATCATGCTGCTGATGATCGTGGCCGCCTACTCGCGGTTGGTCGCCATCGAAACCGCCGAAGAGGCGGTGGGGACCGACAGCATTCCCGGGGTCTACTACAGCTCGATGATCCGCAGTGCCTGGGTCGACAGCTATGTCACCAGCCAGCAACTGGTGGGCCTGTCCAACCACCGCGAAATCACTTCGGCCGACATGGAGCTGTTCAAAAGCTTTGAAGACAGGCTCAAGCAACACATGGCCAGCTACCAGGCCACCATTCAAGAAAAAGACGACCAGACCCGCTTCGATGCCTTCGTTCAGCTCGAAGAGACCTACATGAAGCTGATAGGCCAGGTACTGGATGCTTATCGCCAGCACAATTACGACGAAGCCCAGCGACTGATTACCGATGTACTCACCCCTGCCTGGGTGGACGGGCGCAAGCACCTGAATGAAGTGATCGAGAACAACCGGGCTTCTGCCGACGCGGCCACCAACGAAATCGTCAGCGCCGTGAGCACGGCCAAAGGCAGCATGGTGGTTTCGCTGCTGCTGGCAATCGTCGCCGCCGGCATTTGCGGCCTGTTGCTGATGCGTGCCATCACCGCCCCCATGCAGCGCATCGTCCATGCCCTCGACAAGCTGCGCTCCGGCGACCTGAGCATGCGCCTGAGCCTGGACCGCAAAGACGAGTTCGGCGCCATCGAAAGCGGTTTCAACGAAATGGCCGAGGCACTGGCCAACCTGGTGGCCCAGGCCCAGCGCTCGTCGGTGCAGGTAACCACTTCGGTCACTGAAATCGCCGCTACATCCAAACAACAGCAGGCCACCGCTACCGAGACGGCCGCCACCACCACGGAAATTGGCGCTACCTCGCGGGAGATTGCCGCCACCTCGCGTGACCTGGTGCGCACCATGACCGAAGTCACCTCGGCTGCCGACCAGGCTTCCAGCCTTGCAGGCTCCGGCCAGCAGGGCCTGGCGCGCATGGAGGAGACCATGCACCAGGTGATGGGCGCTGCCGACCTGGTCAATGCCAAGCTCGGCATCCTCAATGAAAAGGCCAGCAACATTACCCAGATGGTGGTGACCATCGTCAAGGTCGCCGACCAGACCAACCTGCTGTCGCTCAACGCTGCCATCGAAGCGGAAAAAGCCGGCGAGTACGGCCGTGGCTTTGCCGTGGTGGCCACTGAAGTGCGCCGCCTGGCCGACCAGACCGCCGTGGCCACCTACGACATCGAGCAGATGGTGCGCGAGATCCAGTCGGCGGTATCGGCCGGGGTCATGGGCATGGACAAGTTCTCCGAAGAGGTGCGCCGCGGCATGTTCGAGGTGCAACAGGTGGGCGAGCAGCTCAGCCAGATCATTCACCAGGTGCAGGCTTTGGCGCCGCGTGTGCTGATGGTCAACGAAGGCATGCAGGCCCAGGCGACCGGTGCCGAGCAGATCAACCAGGCGCTGGCCCAGCTCAGCGATGCCAGCACCCAGACTGTCGAGTCGCTGCGCCAGGCCAGTTTTGCCATCGATGAGCTGAGCCAGGTGGCCGCCGGCCTGCGTGGCGGCGTGTCGCGCTTCAAAGTCTGACCGCGATGAACCACTTGCAACCGCACGCCGCACGGGCGGACAACGCCAAAGGGGCGCTGTACCTGCAGTTTCGTATCGGGGAACAGCGTTTTGCCCTGAGCGTGCACGAGGTCATCGAGGTGTTGCCGCGCCAGCCGCTCAAACCGATAGCCCAGGCGCCAGGCTGGGTCGCGGGAATCCTTTCCCATCGTGGGCAATTGGTACCGGTGATCGACCTTGCTGCGCTGAGTTTTGGCCAGCCAGCGGCACACCGCACCAGTACCCGTCTGGTGTTGGTGCATTATCGGGGTGGCCTGCAACTGGGGCTGATCCTGGAGCAGGCCACCGAGACGTTGCGCTGCCACCCCGACGAGTTCCAGCCCTATGGTGTGGACAGCGGCGAAGCCCCTTACCTGGGGCCTGTACGCCAGGATGACCAAGGCCTGCTGCAACGCATCGAGGTCAACGATCTGTTGCCAGATGCCGTGCACCAACTGCTGTACACGGTTGAGCCGACAGGGATGCCGACATGAACGAACGTTTCTTCCGTTTCTTGCGCGAGCGCATTGGCCTGGATGTCGAATCGGTGGGTGCGCCCATGGTCGAGCGCGCGCTGCGCCAGCGTTGCGTGGCCATGAACGCCATCGACCTGGATGATTACTGGCTGCGCCTGCAGCAGTCGGCCGATGAACAACAGGCGTTGATCGAAGCGGTGATCGTCCCGGAAACCTGGTTCTTCCGCTACCCGGAATCCTTCACAGCCCTGGCCAGCCTGGCACACAAGCGCCTGGCCGAATTGGCCGGGGCACGGCCACTGCGCCTGCTCAGCCTGCCATGCTCGACAGGCGAGGAGCCCTATTCCCTGGCCATGGCCCTGCTCGACGCCGGCATCGCGCCGGGGGCGTTCCTGATCGACGGCATGGACATCAGCCCCAATTCGGTGGCCAAGGCCGGGAAGGCCGTATACGGGCGCAACGCCTTCCGGGGCAGCGACCTGGGCTTTCGCGAGCGCTACTTCGATGCCCTCGACGAAGGCCATCGCCTGCATGATCGGGTGCAGCAGCAAGTGAGCCTGCAAGTGGGCAATGTGCTCGACCCGGCGTTGGCCACCCGCGATGGCCTGTACGACTTCGTGTTCTGCCGCAATCTGTTGATCTACTTTGACGTGGCGACCCAGCAGCGTGTGTTCGAAGTGCTCAAGCGTCTGCTGCATCCCCAGGGTGTGTTGTTCATCGGCCCGGCCGAAGGCAGCTTGCTGGCGCGGATGGGGATGCGCCCGCTGGGCATTGCCCAATCGTTCGCCTACGTGCGCCAACAAGGCAGTAGCGCCCCACAGGTCGTGGCCCCGGCACAACCTGCACGGCGTACCGTGCTACCGCAGGCCTCGGTGGGTTATCCACCCTCCGTCGCGCCATTGCCGCGTCCGTTACGGGCAGTACCGGTGGTCGCTAGACCCGCGCCGGCCCGCGAACCCAAACGCGAGGACGCAAACGAACTGCTGGCCAGTATCGCCCGGCTTGCCAATGCTGGCGCCAGCGAACAGGCGCGTGCCGAATGCCAGCGCTACCTGGGCCAGTACGCGCCGTCGGCACAGGTTTACTACTGGCTGGGGTTGCTCAGTGATACCGACGGCGATGCGCAACAGGCACTGACCCACTACCGCAAGGCGCTGTACCTTGAGCCGCAACACCCTGAGGCTCTGGTGCACCTGGCGGCCTTGCTGGCGGCCCAGGGCGACCAGGCCGGTGCCCGACGCCTGCAGGAGCGTGCAGCGCGGGTTGGCCGGGAGCCTGAACGATGAAGGGTGACTCTGCGATGCAGCTACTCGCCGAAGACGACGCGCACATCGACGATTGCTGGAACCGTATTGGTGTGCACGGCGACAAGCAATGCCCACTGTTGGAACGTCATGTTCACTGTCGCAATTGCGACGTGTATGCGGCAGCGGCCACACGCCTGCTTGACCGCTACGCACTGATGCAGGACCACCAGGCCGCGGCGGCGCAGCCGGTCGAGGAAAACACTGGCCGTTCCATGCTGTTGTTCCGTCTGGGCGAAGAGTGGTTGGCACTGGCCACCGCCAGCCTGGCCGAAATCGCCCCATTGCAGGCTGTGCATTCGCTGCCGCACCAGCGCTCGCGGGTGTTGCAGGGGGTTGCCAATGTTCGCGGTGCCCTGGTGCCGTGCCTGTCACTGGCCGATTTGCTGGGCGTACAAGCCGGCACCGCCGAGCAACGTAGCGGCAGGGTGATGCCACGCATGCTGATTCTGGCTGCCGAAGGTGGCCCTGTGGTAATGGCCGTAGAGGAAATCGACGGTATTCACCGGCTCGACCCGCTGCTGCTGGACAGTGGCCAGGACGCCACGCGCTTCACTGCCGCAGTGCTGCAGTGGCGCGGCCGTAGCGTGCGAGTGCTGGACGATCAACACTTACTGTCTGCCGTGCAGCGGAGCCTGTCATGACCCCAGAGCAAATGCGCGATGCATCGTTGCTCGAGCTGTTCAGCCTGGAGGCCGAGGCGCAAACCCAGGTGCTCAGCGCCGGCCTGATGGCGCTGGAGCGCAACCCCACCCAGGCCGACCAGCTTGAGGCCTGCATGCGCGCCGCCCATTCGCTGAAGGGGGCCGCGCGTATCGTCGGGGTGGATGCCGGCGTGAGTGTCGCCCACGTCATGGAAGATTGCCTGGTAGCCGCCCAGGAGGGTCGCTTGCGTTTGAGCGCCGAGCACATCGACGCGCTGTTGCAGGGGACCGACTTGCTGATGCGCATCGCCACACCAGGCGATGCCGTGGCGCAGGCGACCTTGCCGGTATTTCTTGCGCAAATGGCCAGCTTGCTCGACCCTGGCGCTGCAACCGTGCCTGCGGTGCCGCTGGCGGCCCCCCTGCAAGCGGAACCGCTGGTGGCAACCTTGCCGTCTGAACCGGCGGTAGTGCCAGTGGACCCGGCTGAACCCGAGCCGGAGCCCGAGCCTGCCCTGCGGCGCAAACCCGGCAAGCGCGTTGGCGAAGGTGCCGAGCGGGTACTGCGTGTCACCGCCGACCGCCTTAACAGCCTGCTCGACCTGTCCAGCAAGTCGCTCGTGGAAACCCAGCGGCTCAAGCCGTACCTGGCCACTTTGCAGCGACTCAAACGCATGCACGGTCAGGGCATGCAGGCGCTCGACGGCCTGCGCTTGCAACTGGAGGACAGTGGCCAAAGCAACGAGGTGCTCGAAGCCCTGGCGCAAACCCAGCGGCTGCTGGCGGAAACCCAGCAAATCCTGCAGCAGCAGGCGGCTGACCTGGACGAGTTCGGCTGGCAAGCCAGCCAGCGTGCGCAGTTGCTCTACGACACCGCCCTGGCCTGCCGGATGCGCCCGTTCGCCGACGTGTTGACCGGGCAAAGCCGTATGGTGCGTGACCTTGGGCGCTCGCTGGGTAAACCGGTGCGACTGGTGGTGGACGGCGAGAAGACCCAGGTCGACCGCGATGTGCTGGAAAAGCTCGAAGCGCCCCTGACTCACCTGTTACGCAATGCCGTCGACCACGGTATCGAACTGCCAGAAAGGCGGCTGCTGGCGGGCAAGCCAGACGAGGGTGTGATCCGCCTGCGCGCTTCGCACCAGGCCGGCATGCTCAGCCTGGAGTTGATCGACGATGGTGCCGGCATCGACCTGGAGCGCCTGCGCAGCAGCATCGTCGAGCGTGCCCTGTCACCTGCCGACACGGTGGCGCGGATGAGCGATGCGGAACTGCTGACGTTCCTGTTCCTGCCCGGTTTCAGCTTGCGTGACAAGGTCACCGAAGTGTCCGGGCGCGGCGTGGGGCTGGATGCGGTGCAGCACATGGTTCGCGAACTGCGCGGCTCGATCGAGCTGACGCAGGTGGCGGGGCAGGGCTGTCGCTTCCATTTGCAGGTGCCGCTGACCCTGTCGGTGGTGCGTAGCCTGGTAGTCGAGGTGGGCGGTGAAGCCTACGCCTTCCCGCTGGCCCATATCGAACGCACGCTGGAGGTGACCGCTGAACAGATCGTTCAGATCGAAGGCCGTCAGCACTTCTGGCACGAAGGCCGGCACATTGGCCTGGTGGCGGCCAGCCAGTTGCTCAACCGTCCAGCCGGGCAAAGTGACGAAGCCAGCCTGCGGGTGGTGGTAATCCGTGAGCGCGAGCAACTCTACGGTGTGGCCGTGGAGCGCCTGGTGGGCGAGCGTGTGTTGGTGGTGATGCCACTCGACCCCCGGCTGGGCAAGGTGCAGGACATTTCCTCCGGCGCCTTGCTGGATGATGGCTCGGTGGTACTGATCGTCGATGTCGAAGACTTGCTGCGCTCGGTGGAAAAACTGCTCAGCACCGGCAGCCTGGAACGCATCGAGCGCGGCAGCAGTGGCGTTCGTGGCGTGACCCGCAAGCGGGTGCTGGTAGTCGATGACTCGCTGACCGTGCGCGAACTGCAGCGCAAGCTGCTGGGTAACCGTGGCTACGACGTGGCGGTGGCGGTGGATGGCATGGACGGCTGGAACGCCCTGCGCGGCGAGGACTTCGACTTGCTGATCACCGACATCGACATGCCGCGCATGGACGGTATCGAACTGGTGACCCTGGTGCGCCGCGATCAGCGCCTGCAATCGCTGCCCGTGATGGTGGTGTCCTACAAAGACCGTGAGGAAGACCGACGGCGCGGCCTGGATGCCGGCGCTGACTACTATTTGGCAAAGGCCAGTTTCCACGACGATGCGTTGCTGGATGCTGTGGTGGAGCTGATCGGAGGTGCTCAGGGATGAAGATCGCCATCGTCAATGACATGCCCATCGCCGTCGAGGCGCTGCGTCGCGCGGTCGCCTTCGAGCCCGCGCACCAGGTGGTGTGGGTAGCCAGCAATGGCGCCGAAGCGGTGCAGCGTTGCACCGAACAGTTGCCGGACCTGATCCTCATGGACCTGATCATGCCGGTCATGGACGGCGTGGAGGCCACCCGGCGGATCATGGCCGAAACCCCGTGCGCCATCGTCATCGTTACGGTCGATCGCAAACAGAACGTGCATCGGGTGTTCGAGGCCATGGGCCATGGCGCCCTCGACGTGGTCGATACGCCGGCGCTGGGGGCTGGTGATGCCCGTGAAGCGGCCGCACCACTGCTGCGCAAAATTCTCAATATCGGCTGGCTGGTCGGCCAGCAGCGAGCCCCGGCAGCAAGGCCGGTGGCGACACCGTTGCGCGAGGCTTCCCAACGTCGCGGGCTGGTGGCGATCGGCTCGTCGGCGGGTGGCCCGGCAGCGCTTGAAGTACTGCTCAAGGGCTTGCCGGCCGCGTTTCCGGCGGCCATCGTGCTGGTCCAGCATGTGGACCAGGTGTTTGCCGCCGGCATGGCCGAATGGCTCAGCAGCGCAGCGGGCCTGCCGGTGCGCCTGGCCCGTGAAGGCGAACCACCGCAGCCCGGGCAGGTGTTGCTGGCCGGTACCAACCACCACATTCGGCTGCTACAGAACGGCCAACTGGCCTACACTGCCGAACCTGTCAATGAAATCTACCGGCCCTCGATCGATGTGTTCTTCGAGAGCGTGGCACGTTACTGGAATGGCGATGCGGTGGGTGTGCTGCTTACCGGCATGGGGCGCGACGGCGCCCAAGGCCTGAAACTGATGCGTCAGCAGGGTTTTCTGACCATTGCCCAGGACCAGGCCAGCAGTGCAGTGTACGGCATGCCCAAGGCCGCTGCGGCCATCGATGCCGCCGTGGAAATCCGCCCGCTGGAACGCATCGCCGGGCGCTTGATGGAATTTTTCGCAAAATGACGAAATGTATTGAATCACGCCGCCAGACCGGTCGTGATCGGGTGAACAGGTATGAATGATTTACCGATCGAAGGTTTCGTGACCCCCAACGAAAACTCGGCGATGGTGCTGCTGGTCGACGACCAGGCCATGATCGGCGAAGCGGTGCGGCGTGGCCTGGCCAATGAAGACAACATCGACTTCCACTTCTGCGCCGACCCGCACCAGGCGGTGACCCAGGCCATGCGCATCAAGCCGACGGTCATCCTTCAGGACCTGATCATGCCTGGCCTGGACGGCTTGACCCTGGTGCGCGAATACCGTAACAACCCGGCGACCCAGGACATCCCGATCATCGTTCTGTCGACCAAGGAAGACCCGCTGGTCAAGAGCGCGGCCTTTGCCGCCGGTGCCAACGATTACCTGGTCAAGTTGCCCGACACCATCGAGCTGGTGGCGCGTATCCGCTACCACTCGCGCTCGTACCTCACCCTGCTGCAACGCGACGAGGCCTACCGTGCCCTGCGCGTCAGCCAGCAGCAGTTGCTCGATTCCAACCTGATGCTGCAGCGTCTGATGAACTCCGATGGCCTGACCGGGCTGTCCAATCGCCGCCACTTCGACGAGTACCTGGAGCTGGAGTGGCGCCGGGCGATGCGTGAACAACAGCAGTTGTCGTTGCTGATGATCGACGTCGACTACTTCAAGGCCTATAACGACAGCTTTGGTCACCTGGCCGGCGACGAGGCGTTGCGCCAGGTCGCCGAAGCCATTCGGGCTTCGTGTTCGCGGCCCACCGACCTGCCGGCACGTTATGGCGGCGAGGAGTTTGCCCTGGTACTGCCCAACACCTCGCCTGGTGGGGCACGCCTGGTGGCCGAGAAGCTGCGCCAGACCGTATTGGGGCTGGGCATCCCGCATACCGCGCCAGTGGCCGACTCGTACCTGACCGTGAGCATTGGCCTGGCCACCCAGACCCCGGCCGTCGGCAGCCATTGCCGGCAGTTGATTTCTGCGGCGGACAAAGGCCTGTACCTGGCCAAGAATGGCGGCCGTAACCAGGTCGGCATCGCCTGACATGGGTTTTTTGTTGGTCTTTTCGCGTGTGCTGACTGCCCGGCGGGTCTGCCGCCGTGCGGCGGACTCGGTTATACTCGCGGGCTTTTCACCGAATTCGCACGAGTAGCCAGCCCATGGAAATCCAACCGATCCTGAACACAATCAAGGACCTCACCGAGCGTTCCCAGTCAATTCGGGGGTATCTTTGACTACGATCACAAGCATGACCGCCTGATCGAAGTCAACCGCGAGCTGGAAGACCCCAACGTCTGGAACAAACCCGAGTACGCCCAGGCCCTGGGCCGTGAGCGTGCCATGCTGGCCCAGGTCGTCGAGACCCTGGACAAACTGTCCAACGGCCTGGGCGACTGCCAGGACCTGCTCGACATGGCCGTCGAGGAAAATGACGAAGGCGCCGTCAGCGACGTCGTGACCGAGCTGGAAGGCCTGGAAGAAAATCTGGCCCAGCTTGAGTTCCGTCGCATGTTCAGCGGCGAGATGGACATGAACAACGCCTACCTGGACATCCAGGCCGGGTCCGGTGGTACCGAAGCGCAGGACTGGGCCAACATCCTGCTGCGCATGTACCTGCGTTGGGCCGACAAGCGTGGTTTCGACGCCACCATCATCGAGCTCTCCGAAGGCGAAGTCGCCGGTATCAAAGGCGCGACCGTGCACATCAAGGGTGAATACGCCTTCGGCTGGCTGCGGACTGAAATCGGCGTGCACCGTCTGGTGCGCAAGAGCCCGTTCGACTCCGGTGCCCGTCGTCACACCTCGTTCTCGGCAGTGTTCGTGTCGCCCGAAATCGACGACAAGGTCGAGATCGAGATCAACCCGTCCGACCTGCGCATCGACACCTACCGCTCCTCCGGTGCCGGTGGTCAGCACGTTAACACCACCGACTCGGCCGTACGTATCACCCACGTACCGACCAACACCGTGGTGGCCTGCCAGAACGAACGTTCCCAGCACGCCAACAAGGACACCGCCATGAAAATGCTGCGGGCCAAGTTGTACGAGCTGGAAATGCAGAAACGCAACGCCGCCTCGCAGGCGCTGGAAGACAGCAAGTCGGACATCGGCTGGGGCCACCAGATCCGCTCGTACGTGCTGGATGACTCGCGCATCAAGGACTTGCGTACCGGCGTCGAGCGCAGCGATTGCCAGAAGGTGCTGGACGGCGACCTCGACCAGTACCTGGAAGCGAGCCTCAAGCAAGGGCTGTAAGCCGCACACCACTGCCGCGATACCTGGCAACTGCCGGTGTCGCGTGCCCTGCCCGAAAAGGGCAACGAACACCTGATGGAAAGAATGACGACATGAGCGACCTCAAGACCGAATCGCAAGACCTGCAACAGGAAGAAAACGCCTTGATCGCCCTGCGCAAGGAAAAACTTGCCGCCGAGCGTGCCAAGGGCAATGCCTTCCCCAACGACTTCCGTCGCGACAGCTACTGCAACGACCTGCAGAAGCAGTACGCGGACAAGACCAAGGAAGAGCTGGAAGCAGCCGCGATCCCGGTCAAGGTAGCCGGCCGTATCATGCTCAACCGTGGCTCGTTCATGGTGATCCAGGACATGACCGGTCGCATCCAGGTCTACGTCAACCGCAAAACCCTGCCAGAAGAAACCCTGGCCGCCGTCAAAACCTGGGACCTGGGCGACATCATCAGCGCCGAAGGCACTCTGGCCCGCTCCGGCAAGGGCGACCTGTACGTCGAAATGACCAACGTGCGCCTGCTGACCAAGTCGCTGCGCCCGCTGCCCGACAAGCACCACGGCCTCACCGACACCGAACAGCGCTACCGCCAGCGTTACGTCGACCTGATGGTCAACGAAGAAACCCGCCACACCTTCCGTGTGCGTTCGCAGGTGATTTCGCACATCCGCAAGTTCCTCATCGAGCGTGACTTCCTCGAAGTGGAAACCCCGATGCTGCAGACCATCCCGGGTGGTGCCGCCGCCAAGCCGTTCGAAACCCACCACAACGCCCTGGACATGGCCATGTTCCTGCGTATCGCGCCGGAGCTGTACCTCAAGCGCCTGGTCGTGGGTGGCTTCGAGAAGGTGTTCGAGATCAACCGCAACTTCCGTAACGAAGGCGTTTCGACCCGTCACAACCCAGAATTCACCATGCTTGAGTTCTACCAGGCCTACGCCGACTACCGCGACAACATGGACCTCACCGAGGAACTGTTCCGCGAGCTGGCGCTGCTGGTGCTGGGCAGCACCGACGTGCCGTACGGCGACAAGGTGTTCCACTTCGGCGAACCGTTCGCCCGCCTGTCGGTGTTCGACTCGATCCTCAAGTACAACCCGGAGCTGACCGCTGCCGACCTGCAGGACGTCGACCGCGCCCGTGACATCGCCAGGAAGGCCGGTGCCAAGGTGCTGGGCCACGAAGGCCTGGGCAAGCTGCAGGTGATGATTTTCGAAGAGCTGGTCGAGCACAAGCTGGAGCAGCCGCACTTCATCACCGAGTACCCGTTCGAAGTGTCGCCGCTGGCCCGCCGTAACGACGACAACCCGGCGGTTACCGACCGCTTCGAGCTGTTCATCGGTGGCCGCGAAATCGCCAACGCCTACTCCGAGCTCAACGATGCCGAAGACCAGGCCGAGCGCTTCCTGGCCCAGGTGGCCGAGAAGGACGCCGGTGACGACGAAGCCATGCACTACGACGCCGACTTCGTGCGTGCCCTGGAGTACGGCATGCCGCCGACCGCCGGTGAAGGCATTGGCATCGACCGCCTGGTGATGCTGCTGACCAACTCGCCGTCGATCCGCGACGTGATCCTGTTCCCGCACATGCGTCCGCAGGCCTGAGTGATGTGAACGAGCCGCCTTTCGAGGCGGCTTTTTCTTGCCTGAAGCTTTATGTTGTCTGTACTGGCCCATGAGGTAACCCCTGTGACACCCGCCATGCCTGACCAAGGCGCCGCCGGCATCGCCACCGCCGTCGCCGAAAGCGTGCAATACCAAGGCCGCAAGACTGCCCGCCAAGGCAGCGAGCAGCGCCGCCAGCTGATCCTCGACGCCGCCATGCGCATAGTCGTGCGCGATGGCGTGCGTGGTGTGCGCCACCGTGCCGTGGCCGCCGAGGCCGGTGTGCCGCTGTCGGCCACCACCTACTACTTCAAGGACATCGAAGACCTGCTCACCGACACCTTCGCTCAGTACGTCGAGCGCAGCGCGGCCTACATGGCCAAGCTGTGGGCCAACACCGAGGTCGTGTTGCGCCAGTTGCTGGCCCAGGGCGACGGCAGCCCGCAGGCACGGGCGCGGCTGGCTGACGATGTGGCCCGCATGACGGCCGACTACGTACAGCGGCAACTGTTGACCCGGCGCGACTTCCTGATGGCCGAACAGGCCTTCCGCCAGGAGGCATTGCTGTGCCCACGCCTGGCCGAGCTGGTGCGCGCCCATGAGCAGATCCTGTTGCACGGGACCCGGCAATTGCTGCAAGTGGTAGGCTCGCGGCAACCGGAACAGGACGCCCAAATGTTGACGGCGATTATCGAGCAGATGGAATATCAGGGCCTGCTCAAGGATGCGAATGCGCAAGCCGATGGGCAGATGCTCGCTATGCTTACCCGATACCTGCAGCTGGTGCTGGCATCGGCCTGAGCCGAGACCGACTTTTCAAGGAGAACCTGATGAAAGCCTGGCGTGTGGTGCTGTTGACTTTGTCATTCCTGCTGCTGGGCGGTTGTCTGGTGACCTTCCATGAGCCGTTGCCGAGTAACCAGGCGGCGCCCAAGGCCCTGTTGGGCAAGTGGAGCAGCAAGGACGCCTGGGGCGAGCCGTTGAAGCTGACCATCAGCCGCAGCGGTGCAGATGCCTATAAGGCCGTTGCCACGGCCAAGGGCAAGAAGCCTGAGGAATATGTATTCACCGTCTCCCGCCACGGCAACCGCTGGTACCTGTCGGCCGGCGTGCCCAAGCGCCTGGGTGGCAACTTCCTGATTGGCGGTTTCGATATCGTCGATGGCAAGGAACTGGTGGTGTACAACCTGGACGTCGAGCAGGTGCAGCAGGCGGTGGACAAGAAGGAACTGACCGGGCGTGGTACCGAGGTGCCGGAAGACAACGGCGACGGCGTGCTGATCGACAGCCCGGCTGCGCGGGTGCTGGCCTATCTGGATGACCCGGCCAACTCCGACCTGTTCGTTGAAGTGGCGCGGTTCCAGCGTTCTGGCAAGTAGTTGCCTGTACTAGAAAGGAGTCCCCGGTGGACGAATACCAGCGAACCATCCGCGCCTTGTCCGACCGCATCGTTGCAGCCCAGACCCCGATCCGGGTACTGGACGCGGTGAAGTGGGACGACAACATTCGCCAGGGCTTTCTCAACGCCAAGGGCAAGGAGCCGCCGGCCGTCGACCGTGCTTATTACCAGTCGCGCCCGCTGGCGTTCGACTCCGGCGCGGTCAAGGCCGAGTTCCAGGCCATCGAGCGCGACATCATTCGCCAGCTTGGCCAGTTCAACCCGGTCGGGCAGATCATGAAGCGTATGTGCCGCGAATACCGCATGGTGGTGCGCATGCTCGAAGCGCGTGGCACCGAGGATTTCGGCCTCATCTCTCAGGAACTGTACGGCGCCGCCTCCGATGCCTTCCACGCCGGTGACCCGACCTTGGCCGACCTCGGCCTCATGCTCTCGGATTACCTGAACAACATCGATGGCCGTGGCGATCTCAAGGACGAACCGAAAAACCTCACCGCCAAGGAGGCCGTAGATATCCTCCAGCGTCGGCTGAACAAGGTGTTCGGTGAAGCCGAGGAGACCATTCGGGTATTCGAATCTGACGGGATCGTGGCCGATGCCGCCGCTGGCGCCGACTACATCAAGGTGCGCGCCGATGCCATGTTCAACAGCCGTGATGTGCGTGCCCTCGAAGTGCACGAAGGGCTGGTCCATGTGGGCACCACGCTCAACGGCCTGAACCAGCCGATCTGCACCTTCCTGGCCAAGGGCCCGCCCTCGTCGACGGTAACCCAGGAAGGCCTGGCGATTCTCATGGAGGTCATCGCCTTTGCTTCCTACCCCAGCCGCCTGCGCAAGCTCACCAACCGCACCCGCGCCATCCACATGGTCGAGGAGGGCGCCGATTTCCTCCAGGTGTTCAATTTCTTCCGCGAGCAAGGCTTCGAGATGGCGCAGAGCTACAGCAACGCCAGCCGGGTGTTCCGCGGCTCGGTGCCCAATGGCCTGCCATTCACCAAGGACTTGTCCTACCTCAAGGGCTTCATCATGGTTTACAACTACATTCAGTTGGCCGTGAAGAAGGGCAAGCTCGAACAGATCCCGTTGCTGTTCTGTGGCAAGACCACGCTGGAAGACATGCGTACCTTGCGCCAGTTGGTGGAGGAGGGGCTGGTCGAGCCGCCCAAGTACCTGCCCGAACAGTTCCGCGACCTTAACGCACTGTCGGCGTGGATGTGCTTCTCCAACTTCCTCAACCACCTGAGCCTGGACCGTATTGAAGCCGACTACGCGAACATTCTCTGAGTGCTGCCGCCTGCTGGCGCTTGGCCTGGTCCTGCTGGGCCTTGGCGGCTGCAGCAGCCTGCTGTTCTATCCCGAGCGTGGCCAGGCATTCACCCCCGAACGGGCCAGACTCGACTACCGCGATGTCACCCTTGTCACGTCGGACGGCCTGCGCCTGCACGGCTGGTGGTTGCCGGCCAAGGCGGGTGTCGAGGTGAAGGGCACGGTACTGCATTTGCACGGCAACGGCGGCAACCTGCCTGGGCACCTGGGGGGTAGCTATTGGCTGCCGGAGCAGGGCTACCAGGTGCTGATGATCGATTACCGTGGCTATGGCCTGTCGCAGGGCACGCCGACCCTGCCTGAGGTGTATGAAGACATCGCGGCGGCCATGGCCTGGCTGGACCAGGCACCCGAGGTCAAGGGCAAGCCTTTGGTGCTGCTGGGGCAAAGCCTTGGCGGCGCCATGGCAATCCACTACCTGGCGGCCCACCCCGACCAGCGCCAGCGCTTCAGCGCCCTGGTGTTCGATGGCGTACCGGCCAGTTACCGTGGGGTAGGGCGCTATGCCCTCAGCACGTCATGGATGACCTGGCCGTTGCAGGTGCCACTGTCGTGGCTGGTGCCGGACGGCGACAGTGCAATCCGTTCGATCGAGCAGTTGAGCAGCCCGCCCAAGCTGTTCTTCCACAGCATCGACGACAACCTGGTGCCGATGGACAACGGCATCCGCCTGTACCAGCACGCACCGCCACCACGGGTACTGCAGCTGACCCGAGGCGGCCATGTGCAGACCTTCGCCGACCCTACCTGGCGCCAGGTGATGCTGCGTTTCCTTGACGACCCCAGCCATTTCAACGGCCTTCGGCGCCTGGCCGAAGTGCCCAATTACCCTGACGAGAAGAACAAGCAATGAGTGAAGAGCGCAACGCCATCCCGCTGATCCTGACCGGCGTCGGCAGCATCATCGTGACGGTGGGGGCCTTGTGGTACTACGGTTACCTGCATTTCGCCAAACCCGAGGATGCCCTGTTGTTGCAGGACTTCACCATGCTCAAGACCATCCCGGGCGAGGACTACAAGGTTTCGCTGGACCCGGCGCCGCAAGTGGCCCAGTGCGTCGATGGCGTGCTGGTGCTGTTCGACACCCAGCAGAAAGGCCTGACCGGCGTGCTGGTGGACAACCGCAAGCGTGCCGTGCGCTGCATGGGCGAGGAAACACCGCAGCAGGTGCAGTGAGGGAGCGAAGTGATTTTTGTGGCGCCTGGGAAATCGAGCGCCGCCCGCGATGCGCCGCGCGGGCGGCGCTCGGTCTCCCAATCACCACATCTCTAAAGGCACGAGACCAAACGCCCAAATAAAAACCCCGCCAGGAAGGCGGGGTCTTGGGTTAAGCCAACCGGTCTTACTGGCTGACCTGGCTCACCGAACGTGGCGCCACCGGCTGGTTGTCGTTGGAGATGGTCACCTCCACCCGACGGTTTTGCGCCCGGCCCGAATTGCTGCCGTTGTCCGCTACCGGGTACTCCTTGCCGTAACCCTGGGCGACGATGCGCGCAGGGTCTACGCCGGCACGCACCAGCGCCATGCGCACGGAACCCGCGCGGCGTTCGGACAGGCTCTGGTTGTAGTTGGCCGAACCGACGCTGTCGGTGTAGCCCTCGACAATCACCTTGCGCTCAGGGTTTTCCTGAAGGAACTGGGCCAGCTTGGTGATGTTCGGGTAGGCGTTGCTCTTGAGCTCGGCCTTGTTGAAGTCGAACAGCACGTCCCCGAAGGTGACCAGCGTACCGCGATCGGTCTGCTTGGCGTTGAGGCTGTCCTGCAGCTTGGCGATCTGTGCGTCGCGGGCGTCCAGCTTGGCCTGGGCGCGTTGCGCAGCGGCGTTTTTCAGCTCGCCTTCGGCGGTACGCAGGGCGATGGTCTGCTTGGCCACCTCGACACGCTGGTTGGTCAGGTAGGCGAGTTGGTCGACCTTCTTCTGGTCTTCCCGGTCCATGTAGGCCTTGTCGGCCTTGTTAAGCCAGTCCTGGGCGTCCTTGGTCTCCAGCGCCGCCACCTTGCTCGATTGCGGGTCGCTCTGCAGCGAGGAGAAGTTGGTGCGGGCCGCCTCCAGGTTGGCGTTAGGGTCGTGCGAGCAGGCAGCAAGGCCGACGCTCAGGGCCAGCAGGGCGGGAATCATGACGTAATTGCGCATAGTGTTCATCCTTTGATCGTGTGCGAAGGCTAAGGTTGGCGGGGCAGGGCTCACTGAGCGCTGCGCAGGCCTTCCTCACGTACGTCCTGGACACCCTGGCGGGCGTCCTGCACGGCCTTCTGGGCCTTGGCCGCCTGGGCCTTGCGTTCGGCGAGGCGTGCGTCCCACTCGGCTTGCTGGGCCAGCAGTTTGGCTTCGTCATACTTTTTGTCGTGCATGGCGATTTCGGCCTGCTTGAACTTGTCCTGGGCCGCTTTCATCTCCACGGCGGCGAACTCGGTACCGCCAGCGCTGACGGCGGCGTTCACGGCGGACTGGGTAACGGCATACTGCTCGGTAGGCGGGTTGCCAGCACAGCCGGCCAGGACCAGGCTACTGCCCAGGGCCAGCGCGGCCAGCTTGAACCCGCGCACGTGAGTGGATGACAGTTTGCTAGTGCGGGTTTTCATGGTGGTCAGCTCCATTGGATCACTCCTGATTACGACGATGTCCGTAGCAGTCCATCGCTCATTCCCTGACAACTCCGTGCGCTTCAGCTGAACGGTGCACAAGGACAGGTGTGCAGGGTTTTAGCGTGATGGCTATTGGCTCCGACTCGATCGTTTTTCGAATGGTTCCGAAAAAAGTGATCCGCACGAGCGATTATTTCTGACTGATTGGTCAGCGAGGATTTTCTTGAACTTTCGCGGGCGAAAGCGGTATTCCGGGCCTCGAGCAGGCCCGGAACGGTGGCGCGGAGGTTATTCGTCGCTGTCGGCAGCGGTGTTGCTCAGGCTGTGCAGGTGCTGGCGCGAGAGCGACAGAAAGCGTGGGGTAGGCCCTATATCTTCGTACAGCGGGTCGCCTTCTTCATCGGTGGCGATGACCTGACGGCCCTGCACATAGGGGAAGCTGGCCTCCACCTCTTCAAGGGCGGCGGCTACCAGTTCGCCGAGCAATTCCTCGGCGGTACGTTTGGGGTACATGTCGATCAGCGCGGCCAGACGCGCCTCTGACTCCAGGTCAAGGTGCAGGACATGGCCCGTGCGGCTGAGGGTGCCGGCGGCATTCTGTTCCCAGTGCTGGGCGAGTTCACGGATTTTCATGATGACCTCTGGTTACGCCTGCTAAGGCTGCATGGCATGGGAGTGTTATGCCTTCACTTTAGTTTGCTTTAGCCGATCACGGCTTGCCATTGCCTCCAGCCTGGGGGCACTCTTCGGGAGAGCTGTGTACAGGAGTGCGCCAGAGCCGCGCCAAAGAGAGGGCCAATGACCGATATCGATGTGCGTTTGCGTGAAGATGTCCATGTGTTGGGTGAGCTGCTCGGCGAAACCATTCGCCAGCAGCATGGCGATGCGTTCCTGCAGAAGATCGAGGACATCCGCTACAGTGCCAAGGCCGACCGGCGCGGCCCCGGCGAGCAACTGAGCTCGACCCTGGCAGACCTGGCCGAAGAAGACCTGCTGCCCGTGGCCAGGGCCTTCAACCAGTTCCTCAACCTGGCCAACATGGCCGAGCAGTACCAGTTGATCCGCCGTCGCGACGCTGACCAGCCCGAACCCTTCGAGGCCCGTGTGCTGCCCGAGTTGCTGGCCCGCCTGAAGCAGGCCGGGCTTGGTAACGATGCCCTGGCTCGGCAACTGGCCAAGCTCGACATCCAGCTGGTACTGACCGCACACCCCACCGAAGTGGCCCGCCGCACCCTGATTCAGAAGTACGACGCCATCGCCGGCCAGCTGGCTGCCCAGGACCACCGCGACCTGACCCCGGCCGAACGCCAGCAGGTACGCGAACGCCTGCGCCGGCTGATTGCCGAGGCCTGGCACACCGAAGAAATCCGCCGCACCCGCCCCACGCCGGTAGACGAAGCCAAGTGGGGCTTTGCAGTGATTGAGCATTCGCTCTGGCACGCCATCCCCAGCCACCTGCGCAAGGTCGACAAGGCGCTGCTGGAGGCCACCGGCCTGCGTCTGCCGCTTGAAGCCGCGCCAATCCGCTTTGCCTCGTGGATGGGCGGTGACCGTGACGGCAACCCCAACGTGACTGCCGCCGTCACCCGCGAAGTGTTGCTGCTGGCCCGCTGGATGGCCGCCGACCTGTTCCTGCGTGACATCGATGCATTGGCTGCGGAGCTGTCCATGCAGCAGGCCAACGAGGCCCTGCGCGAACAGGTTGGCGACACTGTCGAGCCCTACCGGGCCGTGCTCAAGCAGTTGCGCGACCGGCTACGGGCGACGCGTGCCTGGGCGCATTCGGCATTGACCAGCAGCCAACCGGCCAGCGCCGACGTGCTGGTGGATAACCGCGACCTGATCGCACCGCTGGAGCTGTGCTACCAGTCGCTGCACGAATGCGGCATGGGCGTGATCGCCGAAGGCCCGCTGCTGGACTGCCTGCGCCGCGCTGTCACCTTTGGCCTGTTCCTGGGCCGCCTGGATGTGCGCCAGGACGCTGCCCGCCACCGTGACGCACTGACCGAGATTACCGACTACCTGGGCCTGGGGCGCTATGCCGACTGGGATGAAGAGCAGCGCATCGAATTCCTCCAGGCCGAGCTGAAGAACCGTCGGCCCCTGCTGCCTGCGCATTTCAAGCCGCAAGCGGATACCGCCGAAGTGCTGGCCACCTGTCGCGAAGTGGCCGCCGCGCCGGCTGCCTCCCTGGGCTCCTACGTCATTTCCATGGCCGGTGCCGCTTCGGATGTGCTGGCGGTGCAACTGCTGCTCAAGGAAGCCGGCCTTACCCGCCCCATGCGCGTGGTACCGCTTTTCGAAACCCTGGCCGACCTGGACAACGCTGGCCCCGTGATGCAGCGACTGCTCGGCCTGCCAGGTTACCGCGCCGGGCTGCGCGGCCCGCAGGAAGTGATGATTGGCTACTCCGACTCAGCCAAGGACGCTGGCACTACGGCGGCGGCCTGGGCGCAGTACCGGGCCCAGGAAAACCTGGTGCGCATTTGTGCCGAACATCAGGTCGAACTGCTGCTGTTCCACGGCCGTGGCGGCACGGTAGGGCGCGGCGGTGGCCCCGCCCACGCGGCGATCCTGTCGCAACCGCCGGGATCGGTGGCGGGACGTTTCCGCACCACCGAACAGGGCGAGATGATCCGCTTCAAGTTCGGTTTGCCGGGCATTGCCGAGCAAAACCTCAACCTGTACCTGGCTGCCGTGCTCGAAGCCACGCTGTTGCCACCACCGCCCCCGCAGCCGGCCTGGCGTGAGGTGATGGACCAGCTGGCTGCCGATGGCGTCAAGGCCTACCGCAGCGTGGTGCGGGACAACCCCGATTTTGTCGAATACTTCCGTCAGTCGACACCGGAACAGGAGTTGGGGCGCCTGCCACTGGGCAGCCGCCCGGCCAAGCGTCGCGCTGGAGGCATCGAAAGCCTGCGGGCCATCCCGTGGATTTTCGGCTGGACCCAGACGCGCCTGATGCTGCCGGCCTGGCTGGGCTGGGAAACGGCCCTGAGCAACGCATTGGCCCGTGGCCAGGGCGAGCTGCTGGCGCAGATGCGCGAACAGTGGCCGTTCTTCCGCACCCGTATCGACATGCTGGAGATGGTGCTGGCCAAGGCCGATGCGCAAATTGCCGAGGCCTACGACGAACGTCTGGTGCAACCGCACTTGCTTCCTTTAGGTGCACACCTGCGCGACCTATTGTCGCAGTCCTGCCAGGTGGTACTGGGCCTGACCGGGCAGCCGGTGCTACTGGCGCACAGCCCCGAAACGCTGGAATTCATCAGCCTGCGCAACACCTACCTGGACCCGCTGCACCGCCTGCAGGCCGAGTTGCTGGCTCGCTCGCGCAGCCGCGAAGCCGCTCTGGACAGCCCGTTGGAGCAGGCCTTGCTGGTGACCGTGGCGGGTATTGCCGCCGGGCTGCGCAACACCGGCTGAGGGCGCGTGCGGGCTGCCCTGAATGTGTGCCGTGCAGACCCTGCATGGGTAAGGGGAGGGTGGTTGCGCCGGGCGCAACCACCTGCCAGGTCAGCCGCAAGTGGCGCATTCCTGCAACTTTGGGACGCTTGTCTGGCTGCCGGGCGCTGTGTATCTTGAGCAGCCTTCTGACCGATTTTGGGTCATACCCGATTTTCCGGACTTGGCCCTGGTTGCCGAATCCATTGAATTTCATAAAAAAATTTGAGGAGCACAAGATGCGCGTAATTCTGCTGGGAGCTCCCGGGGCCGGTAAAGGTACTCAGGCAAAGTTCATCACCGAAAAGTTCGGTATTCCACAGATCTCCACCGGTGACATGCTGCGTGCCGCTGTCAAGGCCGGCACCCCGCTGGGCCTGGAGCTGAAGAAAGTCATGGATGCCGGCCAGCTGGTCTCCGACGAGCTGATCATCAGCCTGGTCAAGGAGCGCATCGCTCAGCCTGATTGCGCCAACGGCTGCCTGTTCGACGGCTTCCCACGCACCATCCCGCAAGCCGAAGCCATGGTCGCTGCCGGTGTCGACATCGACGCCGTGGTCGAAATTGCCGTGGACGACGAAGAAATCGTTGGTCGCATGGCGGGCCGCCGCGTGCACCTGGCCTCGGGCCGCACCTACCACATTCAGTACAACCCGCCGAAAGTGGAAGGCAAGGACGACGAGACTGGCGAAGACCTGATCCAGCGCGACGACGACAAGGAAGAAACCGTTCGCCATCGCCTGTCGGTCTACCACAGCCAGACCAAGCCGCTGGTGGACTTCTACCAGAAGCTGTCGGCCGCCAACGCCGGCAAGCCGAAGTACAGCCACATCGAAGGTGTCGGCTCGGTTGAAGCCATCACCGCCAAGGTTCTGGCAGCCCTGAGCTGATCCAGCGCCTGACACCCATCGACAACGGCCCGCTAGCGGGCCGTTGTCGTTTATACTGCCGCTCTTTTCCCTGCATCTGGATACCCGTTCGATGACCACCCTGCTGGCCCTGGATACCGCCACCGAAGCCTGTTCCGTTGCGCTGCTGCATGACGGCAAGGTAACCAGCCATTACGAGGTGATCCCACGTCAGCACGCGCAGAAGCTGCTGCCGATGATCAAGCAGTTGCTGGCCGAGTCGGGCGTTGCGCTGAATCAACTGGATGCCATCGCCTTTGGCCGCGGCCCGGGCGCCTTCACCGGCGTGCGCATTGCCATTGGTGTGGTCCAGGGCCTGGCCTTCGCGCTGGAGCGCCCGGTGCTGCCGGTGTCCAACCTGGCTGCGCTGGCCCAGGGTGCATTGCGCGAGCAGGGCGTGCAACAGGTGGCGGCTGCCATCGATGCGCGCATGGATGAAGTGTACTGGGGCTGCTATCAGGCCACGGCGGGCGAAATGCGCCTGGTTGGCCGCGAAGCGGTGTTGCCGCCCGAGCAGGTAGCGCTGCCGGCAGACAGCGAAGGCGAGTGGTTCGGGGCCGGCACCGGTTGGGGCTATGCCGAGCGCCTGGCGGTGCAGGTGGCTGCCAGCAATGCCAGTGCCTTGCCTAACGCTCTGGACGTGCTCAGCCTGGCCAGCTTCGCCTGGGCCCGTGGCGAAGCGATCGGCGCCGAGCAGGCGCAACCGGTTTACCTGCGCGATAATGTCGCTACGCCAAAGAAGCACTGAATGCTGTTCGTCGGTTATCGACGGTAACCCCCAAACCTTCTGCGCGATCTGTGGTCCAGTTATCACTTAAGCATTAGCGACGGAACACTGATGCTGCTAAATTGCCATCATTGGTCCTGAGTATTCATGCCATGCGTATCGACGGTTTCTCATCGCAGTCCTACCCGATCAAGCGCGCGCCGCGCAAGGCAGCGGTGCGTGACGAGGCCATCGATGACGCCGAGGTGATCGAAGAGAACGCCACGGCGCCTCAGGAAACCACCGCCCGCCGCCGCAGCGGTGGCTTGCCTGCCCGCCCGCAGGACATGATCTTCCCCCGCGCCCGTGACCGGCGCACAGCCACCGCATTGGCCAGTTACCTGAATACTGCCGGTTTCACCGATTGGGACATGGAAGTACTGGGGCTCGACCTGTACATTTGATGGATGAGTCCATCACCACTGCCTTATTTTCTCGGTTGCCCGTCGTGGAGTGAAAACGCCTGGCGTGACTACCTGTACCCCGCCGACGCCAACAGCAATCAGATGCTTGGCCTCTACAGCCAGGTGTTCAACGCTGTCGAGGGCAACACCACCTTCTACGCACGCCCCGCCCCCGGCACCCTTGCCCGCTGGGCGCAGGTGATGCCTGAGCACTTTCGTTTCACTGCCAAGTTTCCCCGTGACATCAGCCACGAGGGTGACCTGCGTGATCAGCTTGAGCCTGCTTTCGATTTCACACGCCTGATGGCCCCGCTGGGGCAGCGCGTATCGCCGTACTGGTTGCAGTTGCCGGCGCTGTTCGGCCCGGCACGGCTGGGCGAGCTTTGCCACTTCCTTGATGAAATCGGCGTGCCGGTGGCGGTGGAGGTGCGCAACCAGGCCTTTTTTGCCAAGGGTGACGAAGAGCGCCTGCTCAACCGCCTGCTGCACGAGCGCGGGGTGGAGCGTATCTGCCTCGACCCGCGTGCGTTGTTCAGTTGCACTTCACGCGATGCTGCCGTGCTGCACGCGCAGTCCAAGAAACCCAAGGTGCCACCACGCCCTGCAGCCTTCAGCCAGCACCCGCAGGTGCGCTTCATTGGCCACCCTGAGCTGGAGGCTAATGAGGCCTTCCTTACCCCCTGGGTAGAAAAGGTCGCCGCCTGGATCGAAGAGGGCCGCAGCCCCTACATCTTCCTGCACACCTCGGACAATCGTCTGGCCGCAGCCCTGGCCCAACGGTTCCATCAACGCCTGATGGCACGCCTGCCGGGCCTCGATTCTTTGCCTGAATTGCCGCGCGCACCCGAGGTCGAACAACTGGGGCTACTCTGACCTTTCCCTGACTGCCGGAGGTTGATTCATGGATGTGCAAACCCTGCGAGCCGAAGCCTTCAAGGCACTGCATGAACGTAATGGCGCGTTCGTCATCCCCAATCCGTGGGATGCCGGCTCCGCCAAGTTGTTGGCCAGCCTGGGTTTCGAGGCACTGGCCACGACCAGTGCCGGCCTGGCCTTCAGCCTGGGCCGCCCGGATGCCGAAGGTGCCTTGAACCTGGAGGACACACTGGACAATGCCGGGGAGATTGTCGATGCGACCCCCTTGCCAGTGGCTGCCGACCTGGAAAACGGCTTTGGCGACCTGCCCGAGGATTGCGCCAATACCATCTTGCGTGCCGCTGAAGCGGGTTTGGTGGGCGGCTCCATCGAGGATGCCAGTGGCCGCAGCGAATTGCCCATCTATGACGTGGGGCTTGCGGTGGAGCGCGTTCGCGCCGCCGTGCAGGCTGCCCGTAGCCTGCCGTTCCCGTTCACCCTGTGCGCCCGGGCAGAAAACCTGCTGCACGGGCGCATGGACCTGGACGACACCATCAAGCGCTTGCAGGCTTACGCCGAAGCCGGCGCCGATGTGCTTTACGCCCCGGGCCTGCGTACCGTCGAGGAAATTCGTGCTGTGGTGCAGGCTGTGGCGCCGCGCCCGGTGAACGTGTTGATGGGCATGGCGGGTGTGTCACTGAGCGTGAAACAGTTGCAGGACCTGGGTGTGCGCCGCATCAGTGTCGGCTCGTCGCTGGCTCGCGCCGCCTTGGGGGCGTTCCACCGTGCTGCGCTGGAAATTCGCGATGAGGGTACATTCGGCTATGGAGAGCAGGCACTGCCGTTCGCTCAGCTGAACGACCTGTTCCGACGCTGATGAAGCCTGTGCTGGCGCTGCTGGCCGGCCTGCTGTTGTTGGCTGGCCTGGCCTGGCATTACAGCTGGCGCCTGCCTGGCGCATGGAACCCCTGGGCGCCGCTGGATGTGCGTCAGCCGCCCAACCTGTTGACCCCTTACAAGCTGGCACGCCTGCGCGATGACCCGGCGCTGTGCCGCCAGGCGCTGGGAACCAGCCAGTTGCGTTACCGGGCGCAAGCCGACAGCCCGAATTCGGCCAACTGCCCGTTGCAGAATGCCTGGCGAATCGAAGGCGGCCAGGCGCGGCTCAGCAGCAGCTTCCTGGCCAGTTGCCCGCTGGCAGTGGCCTACGCGCTGTTCGAAGCACATGGCTTGCAGCCGGTGGCGCAGCGGGTGCTGGGGCAACCGGTGACGCAGGTCGACCACCTGGGCAGTTTCGCCTGCCGCAATGTCTACCACCGCAAACAGGGCCGCCTGAGCCAGCACGCCACGGCCAATGCACTGGATATCAGCGGTTTTCGCCTGCAGGACGGCCAGCGCATCGTGTTGGCGCGTGACTGGCAGGCAGGTGGGCAGAAGGCGGAATTCTTGCGCCAAGTGCAGCAGGCGGCCTGCGAGAGCTTCAGCACGGTACTGGGGCCGGGCTACAACGCCGCGCACCATAACCACTTTCATCTGGACATGGGGCGCTGGCAGGTCTGCCGTTAGCCTCAGGCGTGAACGCGCAAGTTGTTCAGCACCACTGGACGCGCCCAGTGGATGTCGAACTCCAGGTCGTTCTGCTGCTTGGCCAAGGTTGCGTCATCAAACGGTTCGGGCGCCGGGTCCAGCAGGTCGGTTTCGAATTCGGCGATGGGCAGGAACAATGAGCGCGGGGTAGGGCCTGGGCCGGGCTCGGTAATCGGCTGGCCCTGGCTCATCACCACCGGGCGCATCCAGCTGTTGCTGATATCGAGCTGACGCTGCTGCTCGATCAGTTCCAGGGCACTGAATGGCTCGGGGGCAGGGGGCAGCAGCTTGGCTTCAAGCTCTGCCTTGGGCAGGAACAGCGGCTCGGGTGGTGCTACCTCGATGTCTTGCACCGGGCACGCGCGCTGGGCGTCGATCAGCGCCAGTGCGCGGGCGCCGCCGATGGGTTCGCCGCTGTCCTGGTCATACTGCACGAACGACTGGCTGACGCTGTCTACGGGCTCTTCCTGCTGCTCGGCCATGGCCCGGGCAAAAAAGTCCTGCCACAGGTGGCTCACGCCCCCGAGTGCCTGGGTATTGTGCTGACTGTAGTTGCCGACGGGCGACAAATAGGTCAAGCCGATGGGAAGAGTATCTGACATGGCAGTCGCGCGCGTTGTGCTCTGGCAGAATAGCGGGATATTGCCTGTATCGGCCGTGGCTGCCGATTCATTAAGGCTTGGTTTGACTTTTTAGGTGTGGACGATGGTAGAGCAAGGCACGGGTATCAGGGTCGAAGCGATGTCGACTGAGTATGCGGAACAGGCCAAGGCGTGGGCCGAGCGTCTAAGCCTGCCGCTACAGGACGATAGCGCCGGCTTCGCCGTGCAGGTGGGCGCCGAGGGTTTGCAGATTCAGCAACTGGGCCCGCAGGCACCGGGGCCGGTGCGGGTGGACTTTGTCGAAGGCCAGGCGGCGCACCGGCGCCAGTTTGGCGGTGGCAACGGGCAGATGATCGCCAAGGCCGTGGGCATTGCCCAAGGCGTGCGGCCGCAGGTGCTGGATGCCACGGCAGGTCTTGGCAAGGATGCGTTCGTTCTGGCCAGCCTGGGCTGCCAGGTGACCCTGATCGAGCGCCAGCCGCTGATTGCCGCGTTGCTGGAGGATGGCCTGGCGCGGGCGCGGTCGGATGACGAGGTGGGCCCGATCGTCGGGCGCATGCGCTTGCTGACCGGCAACGCCATCGAGCGCATGCGCGCCTGGGAAGGCGAGGCCCCGCAGGTGATCTACCTCGACCCGATGTTCCCGCACCGCGACAAGAGCGCCCTAGTGAAAAAGGAAATGCGCGTGTTCCGGCCCTTGGTGGGTGACGACCTGGACGCCCCGGCCCTGCTCGAAGCCGCTCTGGCGCTGGCCAGCCACCGGGTGGTGGTGAAGCGGCCGCGCAAGGCGCCGATCATTGATGGGCCCAAGCCGAGCCATAGCCTGGAGGGTAAGTCGAGCCGGTATGACATCTACCCGAAGAAGGCACTGAAGGCCTGATTCTGTTGTGCCTGTACCGGCCTCTTCGCGGCTAGAGCCGTGAAGAGGCCGGTACAGGCACCCGAATTTCAGGGCTTGAACGCCCGCACAAACACCCCCACCACCTCCCGCACATGCGCCTCGGCCTCTTCGCCTTCCAGCGGCCCCGCACAGCCCAGCAGCAAGCGATAATCCGGCGCGCCTTTCACCAGGCAGAAGAAGTGCTCCGCCGCCCGCAGCGGGTCGTCGATGCGCAGCAGCCCACGTTCATCCGCCCCGCGCAGCAGCGCTTCCATCCCCGCCAGCACGCGCTTGGGCCCGGCCTCGTAGAAATACTCGCCAAAGCTCGCGTCCAGGCTGCCCTGGGCCATGATCAGGCGGCTGAGCTTGACCGCTTCGTCACTGCTGATCAGAGACTGGAAACCACGGGCAATGGTCAGCAGTACCTCTTCTATTGGTACACCTTCGGGGTACTCGAACAGCAAGTCAGGCAGCTGGATCTGGCAGGTGGCCATGACCGCCGAGCAGAACAAGGTCTGCTTGTCGGTGAAGTGGCTGTACACGGTGAGCTTTGAAACACCTGCCGCCGCAGCGACCGCATCCATGCTGGTGTTGGCATAGCCAAGGCTAAGGAACAGCGCCTTGGCCGCTTCGAGAATCGCTTCGCGCTTGGCCAGGTCCTTTGGCCGACCTGGGCCGATGGGTGCGTCGTTGGGCATTGTGGTCTGCATCTGGTTGAAGAGTCGTTCATCTTAACGGGTCAGGCGCCATCCGGCTAAAACCAACCCGCAAAACCTGCTGTTCGCCAGTAGACACTTGATCGACACTGGTGTCGTCACGCAGGCAAAGGACGCGTTGATTTTTTTATAAGATGCTGATTTATAAAGATTAATTTTTTGGCATGAATCGTGTTGATAGAGCAGGAAGGGCACCTTGCAAGGGTGCCGAGCCTATCGAACAGGAGTCCCCATGCCACGTGAAATTCGTTTGAACGCCTTCGAAATGAACTGTGTCGGCCACCAGTCGCCCGGCCTGTGGCGCCACCCCAAGGACCGCGCCTGGCAGTACAAGGACCTGGACTACTGGACCGACCTGGCCAAGCTGCTGGAGCGCGGCAAGTTCGACGGCATCTTCATCGCCGACGTGATCGGCATCTACGATGTGCTGGGCGGCAATGGCGACGCGGCCATCCGCCAGGCGGCCCAGGTGCCGGTGAACGATCCGCTGGCACTGATCACGCCCATGGCGCTGGTCACCGAGCACCTCGGTTTCGGCCTGACGGCCTCGCTCACCTTCGAGCACCCGTACCCATTCGCCCGTCGGCTATCGACCCTCGACCACCTGACCAAGGGCCGCATCGGCTGGAACATCGTCACCTCTTACCTCGACAGCGGTGCGCGCAACCTTGGGCAGAAGGCGCTGAGCGACCATGACGCCCGCTACGATTACGCCGACGAGTACCTGGAGGTGCTGTACAAGCTGTTCGAAGGCAGTTGGGAAGACGGTGCGGTGGTGCGCGACCGCGAAACAGGCCTGTTCACCGACCCGCGCAAAGTCCACGAGATCCGCCACCACGGCAAACACTTCCAGGTCCCGGGCATCCACCTGTGCGAGCCGTCGCCGCAACGTACACCGGTGCTGTACCAGGCCGGTGCGTCCAGCCGCGGCAAAAATTTCGCTGCCGGCCACGCCGAATGCGTGTTCGTCGCCGCGCCGTCCAAGGTCATTTTGAAAAAGACCGTGGCCGACATTCGCCGCCGTGCCGCCGAGGCCGGGCGCGACCCGCGCAAGGTGCTGATCTTCAACATGCAGACAGTGATCGTCGACGATACCGATGCCAAGGCCCAGGCCAAATGGCAGGAGCTGAAAAGCTACGCCAGCTACGAAGGCGCCCTGGCGCTGATTTCCGGCTGGACCGGCATCGACTTCAGCAAGTACCAGCCCGACCAGGTGCTGGAGCATATCCACACCAATGCCATCCAGTCGGCTGTCGAGGCGTTTTCCACCGCCGACCCGAACAAGCGCTGGACCGTGCAGGAGCTGGCCGACTGGGTCGGCATCGGCGGCTTTGGCCCGCTGATCGTCGGCAGTGCGCAGACCGTAGCGGACGAGTTACAGGCCTGGGTTGAAGAAACCGATGTTGACGGCTTCAACCTAACCTATGCCCTGGCCCACGAAACCTTCCGCGATGTGGTCGAGCTGCTGGTGCCCGAACTGCAGCAACGGGGGGCCTACAAGACCGAATACCGCCCCGGCACCCTGCGCGAGAAGCTGTTCGGTGACGGCCCACGGCTGCCGGCCACGCACCCCGCTGCCGGTTACCGCGACCTGAGCCGCCAACCCACCCCGGCCAGCATTACCGAGCCGGCCTGAGCCGACAGGGAGCCACGCGATGAATGTGCATGAATTTACCCCGCCGCAGGCTGATGCCGTGGCCGACAGCCACTTGCAGGCCCTGCAGCGCTGGGCCCGGGAGCGCCCAACCCGGGTCGCCCTGCGCCATCGGCGCCTGGGCGTGTGGAAGGCCTGGCGCTGGATCGACGTACAGCGAGAAGTCGAACGCCTGGCCGATGGCTTGAGCCAGCAGGGCTTCGTGGCAGGCGCGCGGCTTGCCTTGAGCGGCGCCTATGAGCCCAGCCTGGTGTTGCTTGCGTTGGCCGCACGGCGCCTGAATGGCCATACCCTGCTGATCCCCGCCAACAGCCGGGGCGAAGACTTGCAACGCCAGCTGCGCCTGGCCCACCCGGGGTTCGCCTTTGTCCAGCGCCGCGAACAGGTGGCGCAATGGCTGCAAACGGGGTTGCACGGCCAATGGCCGCTGCGGTTGTTTACGCCGCAAGCCGACGCCGTGCTCACAGGCCAATGGCAGGTTCAGCCGCTGTCGGCGCTGTTTGTCGGTGCTGCACCTGCAGCGCAGCGTTTGGGGTGGGCACAGGTCACCCGGGACGAGGTGCTCTGGGTCGATGAAGGCAGTGAATGGCGCGAAGGCCTGACACACCTGCTCGACCGCTGGCTGGAGCGGGGTGAAGGCCTGGCGTTTCCGGAAACGGCCGAGTCGGCCAGCCGCGATCGCCGCGAAATCGCCCCGACGGCGTTGCTGCTGTCTGCTGAGCGGGTGCAGGCACTGGCCGATGAGATAGAGGCACGGCTGCCGCCTGCCGGCAGTTGGCAACGGCGGCTGTGCGACTGGGTGCAGCAAGATCCGCAACGCGGCCTGCGGCGCTGGCTGAAAACCCGCGTGCGGCAATTGCTCGGCTTCCAGCGCCTGCAACGCATCGATGTGCCCAGTGCCCCTGTTGCCTCGGGCACGGCGCGGCCGGCCTGGCTGCGTGATTACCTGGAGCGTGCGGCATGAGCGCCTTGCTGGAGGTGCGCAACGTGTCGCTGTCGTTCAAGGGCGTCAAGGCGATATCAGACTTGTCATTCAGCGTAAGACGCGGGGAGATCTGCGCCCTGATCGGGCCCAATGGCGCCGGTAAAAGCTCACTGCTGAACATCCTCAACGGCGTCTATCGCGCTGATGCCGGCCAGCTGTTTTTCGCCGAACAGCCGCTGCGCCGCCCGCACCCGCTGACCGCCGCACGGCTGGGCATTGGCCGCACGTTCCAGAACAACGCGTTGTTCAAGAAGATGAGCGTGCTCGACAACCTGCTGACCGGGCTGTCGCGCTTTCAGCGCAGTTTCTTCCTGGAGCAGGCGCTGGGTTTGCCACGTGCCCGCCGCGAGGCGCGGGCGTTTGCCGAACGCGCCGAGCAGGTGCTGGAGTTTCTGGAATTGCAGGCCTGGCGCGAGGTGGCCGTTGGCAGCCTGCCCTATGGCCTGCAGAAACGCGTGGAGCTGGGCCGTGCGCTGATCGCCCATCCGACGCTGTTGCTGCTCGACGAACCGATGGCCGGCATGAACACCGAAGAGAAGCAGGAAATGAGCCGCTTCATCGCCGATATCAATCGTGACCTTGGCACCACGGTGATCCTGATCGAGCACGACATTCAAGTGGTGATGGGCCTGTCCAACCATGTGGTGGTGCTGGATTACGGGCGCAAGGTGGGGGATGGCTCGCCCGCCGACGTGCAGGCCAACCCCGATGTAATCGCCGCGTACCTGGGGGCAGCACACTGATGAACTTCTTCCTCGAAACCCTGATCGGCGGCCTGCTCGCCGGCACCATGTATTCGCTGGTGGCGATCGGCTTCGTGCTGATCTACAAGGCCAGCGGCGTGTTCAACTTTGCCCAGGGCGCCATGCTGCTGTTTGCTGCATTGACCTTCGTCAGCCTGCACCAGCAAGGCCTGCCGTTTGCCGTGGCGCTGGCCATTACCGTGGTGGTGATGATCATCGGCGCACTGCTGATCGAACGGCTGGTGCTGCGGCCACTGGTCAACCGCTCACAGATCACCTTGTTCATGGCTACGCTGGGCCTGTCGTTCATCATCGAAGGGCTGGCCCAAGGGCTGATGGGGGCTCAGGTGCGCGCGCTGGACCTGGGCATCGAAGACGTGCCGCTGTTCGTCGGCGACATCATGATGAGCCAGTTCGACCTGGTGGCCGCTGGTGTTTCCGCCGCACTGGTAACGCTGCTGGCCGTGCTGTTCAACTGCACCCGCATCGGCCTGGCCTTGCGCGCGGTGGCCGACGATACCCGCGCGGCGTTATCGCTGGGCATCAACCTCAACCGCATCTGGCAGGTGGTGTGGGCCGTGGCGGGCGTGGTCGGGCTGGTGGCCGGGCTGCTGTGGGGCGCACGCCAAGGCGTGCAGTTCTCGTTGTCGCTGGTGGTGCTCAAGGCGCTGCCGGTACTGATCATCGGTGGGTTCACCTCGATTGGCGGGGCGATTGTCGGCGGCCTGATCGTGGGTGCCGCAGAGAACCTGGCCGAAGCCTACATCGGGCCGTTGATCGGCGGTGGCATCACCCCTTGGTTCGCCTACTTCCTGGCGCTGATCTTCCTTTACATCCGCCCGGCCGGCCTGTTCGGCGACCGAGCCATTGAACGGGTATGACCGCATGACCACGACTGCCGCGCGCCTGACAGCGCGCTTCGACGACGCACCGCTGACCCTGGTGGCACGCCACCGCCCGTTGGGCCTGGCCCTGTTGCTGCTGGTGGCCTTTGTCGTGTTGCCCTGGTTGGGCAGCGACTACTGGCTGAATGCGATCCTCATCCCGTTCCTGGTGCTGTCGCTGGCCGGCCTTGGCCTGAACCTGCTGACCGGCTACACCGGGCAGACCTCGGTGGGGGCGGCGGGCTTCATGGCGGTGGGGGCCTTTGCCACCTACGGCTTGCTGCTGCGTGTGCCGGGGCTGCCATTGCCGCTGGCGCTGCTGGGCGGTGGCCTGATCGCCGGGGTGGTAGGGCTGGTGTTCGGCCTGCCCAGTTCGCGCATCAAGGGTTTCTACCTGATGGTCACCACCCTGGCCGCGCAGTTCTTCCTGGAGTGGGTGTTCGCCAAGTTCCCGTGGTTCTACAACTACGCCTCGTCCGGCACCATCAGCGCACCGCGCCTGGAACTGTTCGGGCATAACCTGGCCACGCCAGTAGGGCGTTACCTGCTGACCCTCAGTTGCGTGGTGGTACTGACCTGGGTGGCGGTCAACCTGGTGCGTAGCCAGGTGGGCCGTAACTGGATGGCGATCCGCGACATGGACACCGCCGCCGCCGTCATCGGCATCCAGGTGGAGCGTTACAAGCGCCTGGCCTTTGCCGTCAGCGCGTTCTACCTGGGCATTGCCGGGGCGCTGTGGGCCTTTGCCTACCTGGGCACGGCCAGCGCCAGCAGCTTTGACATCAACCGCTCATTCCAGATCCTGTTCATCATCATTATCGGCGGCATGGGCAGCATTGCCGGCAACTTCATTGGCGCAGCCTTCATCAGCCTTACGCCGATTTTGCTCAGCCATGCCGGGCAGTGGCTGTTCAACGGCCATGTCGATGCCGGGCAATTGCAGAATCTGCAGAAGATCCTGTTCGGCAGCCTGATCATCTGGTTCCTGATCAAGGAGCCCGAGGGCCTGGTGCGCCTGCTGGGTAACCTGCGTGAACGCATTCGCGTCTGGCCGCTGCGCTTCTGACTCCAAACCAACACCTTCAGGCGCCTTGACCCGGCCACGGGAAAGGAGGTTTCAAACCCTTTACTCAAAAGAACCGAATATGCGTAAAACCTTGCGTCGCCACCTGCTCGCCAGCCTGTTCCTGCTGGGCGCGCCTACCTTGCTGCCGGCTGTTGCCGCAGCTGCCGACAACCAGCAATTCGTGCCCATGGCCACCTACCGGGTCGGCGCCTATGCCTCCAGCGGGATCCCGTGGTGGGCCGGCGAAATCGACTATTTCCGCTACATCAACGAGGTCGAAGGCGGCATCAACGGCGTCAAACTCACCTGGCAGGAATGCGAGACCGAGTGGAACGTCGACCGCATCGTCGAATGCTACGAGCGCTACAAGAACGGCCAGGACGGGGCGCCCACGGCGTTCTTCTTCACCCACAGCACGCCGGGCTCGTATGCCTTGATGGAGAAGGGCGCAGCCGACCGAATTCCGTTGATCGACGGTGCCGGTGGGCGTACCGAGTCCACCGATGGCAGCGTGTTCCCCTATGCCTTCCCGCTGTTGCTGAACTACTACGGCCAGGCTTCGGTGGGCATCAACTACATCGCTGAACGCGAAGGTGGTTTCGACAAGCTCAAGGGCAAGAAGATAGTCACCGTTTACCACGATTCGGCGTATGGCCGCGAAACCCAGGCGCCGATGCAATTGCTGGCGCAGAAGTATGGCTTCGAAAACATCCAGATCCCGGTGGCCGACCCAGGCAATGAACAGTCGGCGCAGTGGCGCCAGGTACGCCAGCTGAAACCGGACTGGGTGTTCCTGCGCACCTGGGGTGTGTCGACCCCGGTCGGCATCAAGACGGCGGCGCGTTTCGGTATTCCGGTCGACCACATCATCGGTGACGTCTGGGCCGGCTCCGAGGCCGATGTAATCCCGGCCGGCACTGCGGCCAAGGGCTACCAGGCGCTGGCACCATTCCCGGGCGGCAGCGACTTTGCCATCCACCAGCGCCTGCGCCAGCACATCCTCGACACCGGCAAGAGCGACCTCAAGGACCCGAGCTACTTCGGCAAGGTGTACTACAACATCGGCCTGATCAACGCCGCCATTGCCGTCGAGGCGCTACGCACGGCTCAGGCCAAGTTCGGCAACCGCCCGCTCAGCGGCGAAGAGGCGCGCTGGGGCTTCGAGCACCTGAACATCGACGCGGCACGGCTCAAGGCCATTGGCTTTGAAGGCTTGCTGCCGCCACTGCAGCTTTCCTGCTCGGACCACGAAGGCGGCGGCGCGGCACGCGTGCAGCAGTGGGACGGTGAGAAATGGGTACTGGTGACCGACTGGGTGCAGGCCGACCGTGCCACCTTGCGCCCGTTGATCGAGGCCAAGTCGGCCGCCTACGCCAAGGAAAAAGGCATCACGCCGCGCGATTGCTCCAGCGAGCAGTGAACACTCAATAACAGATCAGGGAAATCACCATGTACGTACCTTTCAAACGCTACGGCGCCGCCCTCGGCCTGGCACTGGGCCTTGCCTCGGCCTGGCAGCCGGTGGCCCAGGCCGCCAGCAACGAACAGTTCTTCCCGTTGGCCACCTACCGGGTTGGCGCTTACGCCTCCAGTGGCATTCCGGTATGGGCCGGGATGATCGACTACCTGCGCTACATCAACGAGGTCGAAGGCGGTATCAACGGCGTAAAGCTGGTCTGGCAGGAATGCGAAACCGAATGGACGGCCGAGAAGGGCATCGAATGCTATGAGCGCTTCAAGAATGGCCTGAACGGTGCGCCGGTGGCGTTGTATCAGCCTAACGGCGCACCGGCTGCCTACGCCCTGGCGGAAAAGGCCGAGGCCGACAAGATCCCGCTGATTACCCTGGGCTATGGCCGCACCGAAGCCACCGACGGCCGGGTGTTCCCCTACAACTTCCCGGTGATGCTGACTTTCTACAGCGAGGCCTCGGCGTTCCTCAACTACGTGGTCGAGCGCGAAGGCGGGCTGGACAAGCTCAAGGGCAAAAAGATTGCCACTGTCTATCACGACTCCGCCTATGGCCGCGAAACCCAAGGGCCAATGGCGCTGCTGGCGCAGAAATACGGCTTCGAGAACATCCAGATTCCGGTGGCCGACCCGGGCAACGAACAGGCCGGGCAATGGCGCCAGGTGCGCCAGCAGAAGCCGGACTGGGTATTCCTGCGTACCTGGGGTGTGTCCACGCCGGTAGCGATCAAGACGGCGGCGCGTTTCGGCTTCCCGGTAGACCGCATCGTCGGCGACATCTGGGCCAGCTCCAACGAAGACGTGCTGCCGGCGGGCGAGGCCGGCAAGGGTTATCTGGCATTGACGCCCTATCCCGGCGGCGCCGATTTCGACATTCACCAGCGCATCCGCAAGTACATCGTCGACACCGGTAAGAGCGACCTCAAAGACCCGAAAAGCTTTGGCAGCGTGTACTACAACTCTGGCCTGGTGAACGCGGCCATCGCTGTCGAGGCCATCCGCGCCGGGCAGAAGAAGTTCGGCAACCGCCCACTGACTGGTGAGGAAGGGCGCTGGGGCCTGGAGCACCTGGACCTGGGCGATGCCCGTCTGAAGGAAATCGGCTTCCTTGGCCTGATGCAGCCGCTGAAGCTGTCGTGCAGCGACCATGAAGGGGGTGGCGCGGCCAAGGTGCAGCAATGGGATGGCCAGAAGTGGACGCTGGTGACCGACTGGGTACAGGCCGACCGCGCCACCCTGCGCCCGCTGATCGATGCCAAGGCAGGCGAGTTTGCCCGTGAAAAAGGTGTTACCCCCCGCGAATGCGCCAAAGACGAGGCCACCCCATGACCCACAGCCCGCTTGCTGCCGAGCCGGCCCACGCGCTATTGGGCGTGCAGGATATCGAAGTGATCTACGACGGCGCGATCCTGGCCGTGGCCGGGGTTTCCCTGCGGGTCGGGCAGGGCGACATCGTCGCCTTGCTGGGTGCCAATGGCGCAGGCAAGAGCACCACGCTCAAAGCCATTTCCGGGTTGCTGCAAGCCGACCGTGCGCTGGTCAGCCGTGGCCACATCCACTTCCAGGGCCAGGACACCGCCGGCATCGCTGCCAACCGCCTGGCGGCCCAAGGCATTGTGCATGTGCTGGAGGGGCGGCACGTGTTTGCTCACCTCACGATAGAGGAAAACCTGCGTACCGGGGGCTTTCTGCGCAAGCCGGCACGGCGCGAACTGGAACAGGCGCTGGAGCGCATCTATGCCTGGTTCCCGCGTTTGAAAACCAAGCGCAAGACCCAGGCCGGGCTGACCTCGGGTGGCGAGCAGCAGATGCTGGCCATCGGCCGTGCGCTGATGACCCAGCCACGGCTGGTGCTGCTGGACGAGCCCTCGATGGGGCTGGCGCCGATCATCGTCGAAGAAATTTTCGACATTGTCGCCCAGCTCAATGTCAAGGAAGGCATGAGTTTTCTGGTGGCCGAGCAGAACATCAACGTTGCCCTGCGCCATGCCGACTATGCCTACATCCTGGAGAACGGGCGAGTGGCGGGTGAGGGGGCTGCTGCGGAGTTGGCTGTGCGCGAAGACCTGCGGCATTTCTACCTGGGGGGGAAGGCTGGCTAAACACTCTGCTGCTGAGCACGATCTTTTGTAGGAGCGGCCTTGTGTCGCGAAAGGGCCGCAAGGCCGCTCCTACACGCGTCTTCTGCAACCTTCTGTATGAAGTGCAACAGCAACTGAACAATTTGCCTGCAAAACACATTTTTCCGAGCTGTAAAATATTCATAACTATCTGAAAAATATGAATTTTACGTATGGCACAGTTATTGGAGTCGCAGAACACCCCACCGCCCCGGCGGGGTTATCCAACTCATAAGGACGTTCTGCCATGCGCTCGCGCAACTACCCACCCGTCACCCTCGCCCTGGTCATCGGCCTGACCACGCCGGCATTCGCCGAGGACGAAGGTTTTCTCGACGGCACTCAACTGCAAATCATCAACCGCAACTATTACTTCAGCCAGGACTACCGCAACGGCGATTTCACCCGTAACCCCAACACCGGCGAACGCCAGAGCCAGCACCGCGAATGGGGCCACGGCATCATCGCCAACCTGCAGTCGGGGTTCACCCAGGGCACGGTCGGCCTTGGCCTGGACGTGCAAGGCCTGGTCGGGCTGAAGCTGGACGGTGGCAATGGCACGGTGGGCAATGGTGTTGGGGTGCCGGGCATCGTCTCGCGCTCGGGCAGCAACTTCGATGGCGAGCCCAAGGATGCCTACGGCAAGGTCGGCGTAGCGCTGAAGGCGCGCGTGCGGGACACCGAACTGCGCTACGGCGATGTCAGCCCGACCAGCCCGGTGCTGCATGCCAGTGACATCCGCCTGCTGCCGCAGACCCTGCGCGGTTTCATGTTCAACGACCACTCACTGCAAGGCCTGAGCCTGCAGGGCGGCAAGCTGGAGTCCAGCAGCGACCGCAACGCCAGCAACCACCGTGGCGACCTTGGCGCCGTGTACGCCGGGCGGCTGAAGGGCGCCAATGACGTGGTGTACCTGGGTGGCGACTACCGCTTCAATGACCAGCTGAACCTGCGCCTGCACGCCAGCCGGCTGGACGATGTGTGGAACCAGCAGTTCTTCAACGTCGACTATGTACAGCCGCTGGGCGACAGCCTGACCCTGAAAACAGGCCTGGATTACTACCGCACCCGCGACAGCGGCCAGGCGCTGGCCGGCAAGATCGACAACGATTCATGGAGCGTGCATGCCGGGGTCAACGCAGGCGGGCATGGCTTCAAGCTGTCGTATACGCGCATCGACGGCGACACGCCGTTCGACTATGTGTGGAACACCTACGACATCCAGCTGGACGCGGCATCGCAGGTATCTGACTTCAACAACCCCAACGAACGGGCCTGGGAAGCGCGCTACGACTACAACTTCGCTGTGCTCGGCCTGCCAGGCCTGTCGCTTACTGCCCGCTATGTGCGCGGCAGCGATATCGATGGCACCCGCGCGGGCGGCGCCTACAGCTACTACAACGGCATCGAGGATGGCCGCCACTGGGAGCGCAACCTGTGGGTGCGCTACGTGGTGCAGGGCGGGCCGGCCAGGAACCTGTCGTTCAACGTGATGCAAGCCACCCACCGGGTTGGCGGCGGCCATACCGCCGAGGCCAACGTCGACGAGTTGCGGGTGATCGTCGAGTACCCGCTGGA
The DNA here is from genome assembly GCF_900176445.1 of Pseudomonas sp. URIL14HWK12:I5. NCBI lineage: Bacteria > Pseudomonadati > Pseudomonadota > Gammaproteobacteria > Pseudomonadales > Pseudomonadaceae > Pseudomonas > Pseudomonas sp. URIL14HWK12:I5. Next base: position 36,806 of record NZ_FWXQ01000007.1, on the reverse strand, counting down.
CATCAGCCTTTGAGTGGCCACGGCGAACTGTTTGCGGGGCAACAGACAATCTGCAGTTTGTCGGCCTCGGGGCTTTTCGAACGCCTGGATAACTCACCTAACCATATGAATTTAAAGGCTTTGTAAGGTTGGCACAGGTTCTGCTCAACAGCTGTGGAACCTGTTACGCATGGAGCAGCACATGACGACCCTTTCATCCGCATCCAGCCTGCCTGCGCAGGCCCGTTCGGCGCCACGACGCGCCGCCCATGTCATCCGCAGCGATGCCGAAGCCATCGAAGTCGCGCAGCGCCTGGCCGAGGAATTTGCCCAGGAGGCCGCCCTTCGCGACCGTGAGCGGCGTTTGCCGTGGGATGAGCTTGACCGCTTTTCCGACAGCGGCCTTTGGGCAATCACCGTGCCCAAGGAGTACGGTGGCGCGGGCGTGTCTTACACCACGCTCAGCGAAGTGATTGCAACCATCTCGGCGGCCGATTCGTCCCTCGGCCAACTGCCGCAAAACCACTTTGGTGTACTCAGCAACCTGCGCCTGACCGGCAGCGAAACGCAGAAGCGCGACTACTTCGCCAAGGTGCTGCAGGGCTACCGCTTCGGTAATGCGTTTTCCGAGTCGCGTGGCCAGTACGTGACCACCTTCCAGACGCAAATCCGCTTCAACGGTGACAGCGCGGTGATCGACGGCGAGAAGGCGTACTGCACCGGTGCCTTGTTTGCCCATATCGTTCCTGTTGCTGGCGTTGATGAAGACGGGCGACCGCATATCGCCTTTGTCCCGCGTGATGCCGAAGGCCTCGCCGTGATCGACAGCTGGGACGGCTTTGGCCAGCGCATCACCGCCAGTGGCCAGGTGCGCCTCGACGGCGTGCGGGTTCCGGTGGGCGATGTGATACCGGCCTGGAAGGCCTACGACCAGCCCACCGCCGATGGCCCGATCTCGCAGATCATCCAGGCCGCTGTGGACACCGGTATCGCCCGTGGCGCTTTCGCCGCGACCTTGCAGGTGGCCCGCCAGGCAAGGCCGTGGGCCGACAGTGGCCTGCAGCATGGCTGGCAGGACCCGTTGAGCCAGGCGCTGATCGGCGAACTGGCCTGGCGCCTGCAGGCAGCCGAAGCCATCTTGCGTCGTGCGGGGCAGGCCGTGGACCTGGCGGTTGCCCAGCCTGACGAAGAGCACGTGGCGCAAGCCTCGGTGATAGTCGGCCAGGCCAAGGTGCTGTCCACGGCCATTTCGCTGGAGGCTTCCAGCCGCCTGCTGGAACTGGGCGGTACGCGCAGTGTTTCGGCCAGCCGGGGGCTGGACCGTTTCTGGCGCAATGCCCGCACGCACACCCTGCATGACCCGGTGCGCTGGAAGTACCACCTGGTCGGAAACCAATTGCTTAACGGCATCAAGCCGCAACGTCACGCCTGGAACTGAAGAGGCGCACATGTCCAATACCCATTCCCACGGCCGGAACGATCTGGCCTATGCCCGTCAGGTGGAAGCGGCCCTGCTTGAGTTCTTGCGTGACCGCAATGCCCGCCACGAAACCCTGGTGATTGCCACGGTGGGTAAGGTGCGCATTGCAATTGATGCGGCCGATGCATTGCTGGAGCGGGCCGATGATTCGCAGGCGTCGGCAATTGCGTTTCGCCTGGCGGCTGCCGAGGGCGCTCGGCTTGCTGGCGAGGCGTATTTCGAGTTGGCCGGTCGCAGCGTGGCGCGGCCAGAGGTGAGCGGTGGTGAGCCTGTGCTGGCCACCCAACGGCGGTTGTTGGGGGATCACTACCTCAATGGTGCGGCGTTGGCCGACGGCTTGGGTTAGCTGCTGATAGTGCCGGGGCCGCTTTGCGGCCCATCGCCGGCAAGCCAGCTCCCACAGGGGATGTGCAGCTCTTCAGTATCGCGCAGCCCCTGTGGGAGCTGGCTTGCCGGCGATGGGCTGCGCAGCAGCCCCAATGCGGTTACTCAGGACTGCTTGGCCCCCCCACCAATCTGCCACACATACGGCGGTTCAGTACCGTTCACATGCCAGTCGCCGACGATCCGCTCCTTGTAGATCACCGGGTTGTGCGACGCCGCGGTGCGGGCGTTGCGCCAGTGGCGGTCGAGCTGGCGGCTGGTGCTGGTGGTGGAGGCACCCAAGGCATTGAACAGGTCGCTGGTGGCGCGCAGTACCAGGTCGATGGCTGCCACCTGGGCCTGGGCCGACTCCAGTTCGGCAAGCACATTGGCCTGCTGTTCTGCGGCCGGGTCATGGGCAAAACGTGCCAGGTAAGCCTGTTGGCTGGCCTCGGCGGCGCGCAGGGTCGCGGCTTCGGCGGCATACACCTGGCCCGAGGCCTTGCCGATCACTTGCAATACCTGTGGGTCCTCACTGACTGCCGCGCCGTTGCCGTGGCTGAACACCCGGGTGCGCTTGCGGGTCTCGTGGCTGAAATCCCGCACGGCGGCACGCCCGGAACCGGTGATCACCGCCAGCAGCACCAGCTGGTAGAACGCGGTCTGGTATTTGAAGCGGGTGGCGAAGTCGATGATGTTCTCTTCCTCGACCACGGCATTTTCGAACACCGAGGTACCGCTGCCGGTGGTGCGCTGGCCGAAGCCATCCCAATCGTCGCTCTGGCGGATGCCGGGTTGTTGGGTGCGGATGGCTGCGATCACGTCGGCCCCGGTGTCGTCGCGGCGGGCGAACAGGTCGATCCAGTCGGAGAACAGGCTGCCGGTGCTGTAGTACTTGGTGCCGTTGACCACCCACTGTTCACCCTGACGTGAGACGCGGGTGATGACATCGCCAATTTTCACCGCGCCGATCTCGGTCCAGGCGCAGCCCACCAGGTCACCTGCAACGAAGCGCTTGAACCACACATTTTGTGGCGCGCTGGCATGGGCGTTGAGGCGGTCTTCGACGAAGGCGAAATGGCCGCGCAGGGCCTGAGGCACGTTGGAGTCGGCTTCGGCCAGTTCGATCAACAACTGGAACAGCTGCGGCAACGAAGCGCCGCCACCGCCGTGCTCGACCGGTACGCGCACGGCACCAAAGCCGGCCTCCTTCAGCCAGCGGATCGGTTCGTGGGGCAGGGCGCGGTTGCGTTCGCGTTCCACGCTGCTTTCGGCAATGCGCGTGAAGATGGGCCTGAAGCGGGCGGCCAGCGTGGCGTAGTCGGCGCCGTTGGCGGGGACGGTCAGGTGTTGTTCGAGGGCAGTCATCGGAATACTCCAGGTACATGAAAGAGGGGGTGTACCGTTGATTGCACAGGTCGTGCCGGTTGGTGGAACGCCCGTGATACGGGGTTTGTGGCGTATATGAGGGATTTCTGGCTGTGGCGGGGTGGGGCAACTTGTTGATTGGCTGTGGGCTGTGCAACAGCTGACGGCCGTTGAAAAACCGTCTGGATTTCTTTGTAACGCCAGCTTCCCGGCACCGATTGCCTGATTTAATATACTTGCCAGTATAAATATTCGATGTGCATCTCTGCGAAAGGATTCATCATGTTGCGCCATGCCTTGTCCATCGCTCTGCCCGCCGCTGCCGTGCTGTTACTGGCGGCGTGCGGTCAGGAAGCCACACCACCTGCAGCGCCGCGCCCGGCGCTGGTGGTGCAGCCGCAGCCGGCTGAAGCCGCTGCCGACAGTTACCCCGGTGAAGTGCGTGCGCGCTTCGAGCCGGAGCTGGCTTTCCGCATTGGCGGCAAGGTCAGCAAACGCCTGGTCGAGGAGGGGCAGCGGGTCAAGGCCGACCAGCCGCTGGCTGAACTGGACCCACAGGACGTGCGCCTGCAACTGGAAGCCAACCGCGCCCAACTGGCAGCCGCCGAGGCCAACCTGGCACTGGTGCGCGCCGAGCGCGACCGTTACCGGAAACTGCTGGACCGGCAGATGGTCAGCCATTCCCAGTTCGATAACGCTGAAAACCTCTACCGTGCCGGCCTCGCCCGCTTGAAGCAGGCCAAGGCCGAATTCGATGTGGCCGGCAACCAGGCCGAATATGCCGTGCTGCGTGCTCCACAGGCCGGGGTGATCGCCAAGCGCCAGGTTGAAGTGGGCCAGGTGGTCGCCGCCGGGCAGACCGTGTTCACCCTGGCCGCCGATGGTGAACGGGAAGTGGCTATCGGCCTGCCAGAGCAGCAGTTCGCCCGCTTCGCCGTGGGCGAGCCGGTGAGCGTGGAGCTGTGGTCGTACCCACGGGAGCGCTTCCAGGGCCGTATCCGCGAGTTGTCGCCGGCCGCCGACCCGCGTTCGCGCACCTTCGCGGCGCGCATCGCCTTTACTTCGGCCGCAGCACCGGCCGAGCTGGGTCAGAGCGCCCGGGTGTTCATTGCCCATGAGGGGCTGATCCCGCTGTCGGTACCGCTGTCGGCGGTTACCGCAGAAAACGGTCAGGCGTATGTATGGCGGGTCAACAAGGACAGCCATCTGGAGCGGGCAGTGGTGCGTCTGGGGGCGTATGGCAGCGACAGTGTGCCAGTGCTCGAAGGCCTTGCCCCGGGCGACTGGGTGGTCGCCGCTGGCGGTCATGTGCTGCGCGAGGGCCAGGAGGTTCGCCCTGTGGACCGCAGCAACCGTGTAGTGAACCTGACGGCCAAGGAGTAAGTCCCGATGGGTTTCAACCTTTCTGCCTGGGCGCTGCGCAACCGCCAGATTGTCCTGTTCCTGATGATCCTGCTGGCGGCCATTGGCGCCATGTCCTACACCAAGCTGGGCCAGAGCGAAGACCCGCCGTTCACCTTCAAGGCCATGGTCATCCGTACCCTGTGGCCCGGCGCCAGCGCCGAGGAAGTGTCGCGCCAGGTTACCGAGCGCATCGAGAAGAAGCTGATGGAAACCGGCGAGTACGAGAGGATCGTCTCGTTCTCACGCCCCGGCGAATCGCAGGTCACCTTCATGGCCCGCGACTCGCTGCATTCCAAGGACATTCCCGAGCTGTGGTACCAGATCCGCAAGAAGGTCGCGGACATCCGTCACACCTTGCCACCGGAAATCCAGGGCCCGTTCTTCAACGACGAGTTCGGCACCACCTTCGGTAATATCTACGCGCTGACCGGTGAAGGCTTCGACTACGCGGTGCTCAAGGATTACGCCGATCGCATCCAGATCCAGCTGCAGCGGGTCAAGGATGTGGGCAAGGTCGAGCTGGTCGGCCTGCAGGACGAGAAAATCTGGATCGAGCTGTCCAACCTCAAGCTGGCCACCCTTGGCGTGCCACTGCAGGCGGTGCAACAGGCCCTGCAGGAGCAGAACGCGGTGAGCACCGCCGGCTTCTTCGAAACACCCAGCGAGCGCCTGCAACTGCGGGTGAGCGGGCGCTTCGACAGCGTCGAGCAGATTCGCCAGTTCCCCATCCGCGTGGGTGACCGCACCTTCCGCATCGGCGATGTCGCCGAGGTGCACCGCGGCTTCAACGACCCGCCCGCGCCGCGCATGCGCTTCATGGGTGAGGATGCCATTGGCCTGGCCGTGTCGATGAAGGACGGTGGCGACATTCTGGTGCTGGGCAAGGCCTTGGAAGGCGAATTCGAGCGCCTGGCGCGGAGCCTGCCGGCCGGTATGGAGCTGCGCAAGGTGTCGGACCAGCCAGCGGCGGTCAAGGCCGGCGTGGGTGAGTTCGTGCAGGTGCTGGTCGAGGCCCTGGTCATCGTGCTGCTGGTGAGCTTCTTCTCGCTGGGCCTGCGCACCGGCCTGGTGGTAGCGCTGGCCATTCCGCTGGTGCTGGCCATGACCTTCGCCGCCATGCATTACTTCGGCATCGGCCTGCACAAGATCTCCCTCGGCGCTTTGGTGCTGGCGCTGGGCTTGCTGGTGGACGACGCGATCATTGCGGTAGAGATGATGGCGATCAAGATGGAGCAGGGCTACGACCGCCTCAAGGCGGCCAGCTATGCCTGGAGCAGCACTGCCTTCCCGATGCTCACCGGCACCTTGATTACCGCAGCGGGCTTCTTGCCCATCGCCACGGCAGCCTCCAGCACCGGCGAATATACCCGCTCGATCTTCCAGGTGGTGACCATTGCGTTGCTGACTTCATGGGTGGCGGCGGTGGTGTTCGTGCCTTACCTGGGCGAGCGCCTGCTGCCAGATCTGGCCAAGTTGCATGCCGCACGCCACGGCAAGGACGGCCACGCGCCAGACCCTTACGCCACGCCGTTCTACCAGCGTGTGCGGCGAGTGGTGGAGTGGTGCGTGCGGCGGCGCAAAACCGTGATTCTGCTGACCATCGCCGCCTTTGTCGGCAGCATCCTGCTGTTCCGTTTCGTGCCCCAGCAGTTCTTCCCGGCCTCCGGGCGCCCGGAGCTGATGGTTGACCTGAAGCTGGCTGAAGGTGCTTCTCTGGCCAATACCGCCGAGCGGGTCAAACAGTTGGAGGCGCTGCTCAAGCAGCAGGACGGTATCGACAACTACGTGGCCTATGTGGGCACTGGCTCGCCACGCTTCTACCTGCCGCTGGACCAGCAGCTCCCGGCCGCCAGCTTTGCCCAGTTCGTGGTGCTGTCCAAGTCGATGGAAGACCGCGAGCGCCTGCGCAGCTGGCTGATCAGCACCGTGGACCAGCAATTCCCCGACCTGCGCGCCCGCGTTACGCGCCTGGAAAACGGCCCGCCCGTGGGCTACCCGGTGCAGTTCCGGGTGACCGGCGAACACATCGAGAAGGCCCGCGCGCTGGCGCGTGAAGTGGCTGACAAGGTGCGGGAGAACCCGCATGTGGTCAACGTGCACCTGGACTGGGAAGAACCGAGCAAGGCGGTGTTCCTGGAGATTGACCAGGACCGCGCTCGTGCCCTGGGCGTGAGCACCTCGCACTTGTCCAGCTTCCTGCAAAGCTCGCTAACCGGTACTACGGTCAGCCAGTACCGCGAAGACAACGAGCTGATCGAGATTCTGCTGCGCGGTACCCAACAGGAACGTGGCGAACTGGGCAACCTCGGCAGCCTGGCATTGCCCACCGATAACGGCCAGAGCGTAGCGCTGTCGCAGGTAGCCACCCTGGAATACGGCTTCGAGGAGGGCATTATCTGGCACCGTAACCGCTTGCCGACCGTGACCGTGCGCGCCGATATCTACGACAAGGAGCAACCGGCCACGCTGGTGAAGCAGATCGAGCCTACCCTGCGTGACATCCGCGCCAAGCTGCCGGATGGCTACCTGCTGGAGGTCGGCGGCACGGTCGAGGACTCCGAGCGCGGTCAGAAGTCGGTTAACGCGGGCATGCCGCTGTTCGTGGTGGTGGTGCTGAGCTTGCTGATGATCCAGCTGCGCAGCTTCTCGCGCACGGTGATGGTGTTCCTCACCGCACCGCTTGGGCTGATTGGCGTCACCCTGTTCCTGCTGGTGTTCCGCCAGCCATTCGGCTTTGTCGCCATGCTCGGCACCATTGCCCTGGCGGGGATGATCATGCGCAACTCGGTGATTCTGGTGGATCAGATCGAGCAGGACATCGCGGCGGGCATGGAGCGCTGGCAGGCAATCATCGAAGCCACGGTGCGGCGTTTCCGCCCGATTGTGCTGACCGCGCTGGCGGCGGTGCTGGCGATGATTCCGTTGTCACGTAGCGTGTTCTACGGGCCGATGGCGGTGGCGATCATGGGTGGGTTGATCGTGGCCACGGTGTTGACCCTGTTGTTCCTGCCGGCGTTGTATGCGGCGTGGTTCAGGGTCAGGAAGGACTGAAGACCGTAGGGGGCTGCAAAGCAGCCCCCTAGGGGCATCAGAGGGCGCCGAAGACTTTTTTGGCCAGGCTGGTAGCCGCTTCAGCCGGATTCTGGCGAATGCTTTGCTCCTGCTTGCCGATCATTTCGAACAGACCGTCCAGCGCCTTTTCGGTCACGTAGTTCTCGATGCTGGCGCTCTTGGCATCCACCACGCCCAGTGCCACGGCCTGCCCGGCAAAGTTGTTGTACTGCTGGGCCAGGCCAACCTTGTCGGTCGCCTGCTTGACGATCGGCAGGAACCTGGCGCGGATCTGCTCGCGGCTGCTCTTGTTCAGGTACTGGGTGGCCGAGTCGTCACCGCCGCTTAGGATGCCTTTGGCATCGGTCACGCTCATGTTCTTCACGGCATCCACCAGAATTGCCTGGGCCTGCGGCACGGCAGCTTCGGCGGCCTTGTTCATGCTGGTTTCCAGGGCTTCGACCTGTTCACCTTTGCCGAACATTTTCATTGCCTTGGCGGCTTTGCCCAGGTTGCCCGGCAATTCGATGCGCACGTCCGGGTTGTTGCTGAAGCCGCCCGGGGTGCTCAGTTGCTTGACGGCCAGCTGCGCGCCTTGGGTCAGGGCATCTTTCAGGCCGCCGGTGGCGTCTTTCTGGGTCAGGTCACCCAGCGACAGAGCCAGGGCACTGGCCGACAGCAGCAGGCCGGCGCACAGGGTGGTGAAACGCAGGGAGGTGCGGATCATGAAGCTTTCCTTGTAAACAGATAGAGGCGGGTATCAGCGAACCGGGTCGACCTTGATGCGTACAGATTTCGGGTCGCTGCCGTCGAGCATCACACCATGGTGCTCGGTACTGATGAACAGCAGTTTGCCATCCAGCTCGATGCGCGCACTCACCGAATAGCGGTGGCCGGGCTTGACCTGCGCAGGGTCGTAGGTGAGGTGGAACGGCAGCGGCACGTTGCCTTTTACAGGGCCGGCCTGGCGGGCCAGGGTCACGGCAGGGGCGTCCATCAGCGAAACATCCTGCAGTTCCACGCTTAAGGTAGCGGCAGGCGGCAGGGCAATACGCTGCAGGTAGAAGACTTCACCGTCCAGGCTGGCCTGGGTGGATGGGGTTTGGCTGGAACAGGCTGCGAGCAGGGATGCGCAACACAGCATAAAGAGTTTTTTCATGGAGTCTCCGGTGTCCTTGGCGTTGGCTTGTGGCCAACCCCAGGGACTTTAGCGGATTTTCCCGGCAGATAAAGCGTTAGAGGGTCGAAGTTTCCAGGCCATCGTCACGGTGCAGGGCCACTTGGCGGATCGACAGGCGTAGCTCCGCAGACAACACACGCTTGGCCACGCCCTCGGCCAGTTCGCCGAGCTTGTCGTGGTAACCCAGCTTGCCTTGAGCGTCGGCATGCAGCACGCCTTGCTCAAGCAGGGTCTGGATGAAGTGGCGGAACAGCGTTTTGTCGAAGAACTCCGGGGCATTCAGGCCATGCAGGATCGACAGGCGTTGGGCCATCATCACGCACAGGTCTTCCAGCGCCTCGGCGCTGAGGCTGTTCTGCCCGTTGTTGAGCAGCAGTGAAGTGGCCATGTAGAAGCGCTGCAGGGTCTGGGTGATAGTGCGGGCGAGCAGGGTCAGCAACACGAACTGCCGCGAGCTGGGCGCCGGGCGCACATACACTTCGCCGTCCATGCGCAGCAGGCCTTGCTCCACCAGCGCGGCCAGCCATTGGTCGATCACTTCCTCCAGCTGCTCTGGTGTCCAGCGCAAGAACAGTTCGGCCTGCAGGTACGGGTACAGCGCCTGTACATACTGGCCCAGCAATTCGCGGCTCATGCGCGAGCTGCTGAGGAAGAAGCTGGCCAGCAGCGCCGGCAGGGCGAAGATGTGCAGCACGTTGTTGCGGTAGTAGGTCATCAGGACCGCATTGCCTTCATCCAGGTACAGGATGCGGCCCAGGGCGTCCTTCTGTTCGGCCACCAGGTTCATGCTGCGCACATGTTCGATCAGCGCCTGGCCGTCGCCGTCGGGCAGGGTGGTATGGGGCGAGTAGGGCACTTGGCGCAGCAGCGCCAGGTACAGGTCCAGCACGCGGGTCAGGGCGCGTTCGTCCAGGGCCAGGCGGCTGGTGGACAGCAGCGCCAGGGCCACCAGGTTGACCGGGTTGATGGCAGCCGCTTCGTTCAGGTGACGGGCCACGGTTTCACCCAGGCGGGTGGTGGTAGCGTTGAGCCATTCCGGACGGTACTGCGGGCCATGGTCTTGCTCACGCCAGCCGGGCTGTTGTTCGTCGAGGAAGCCGGCCAGGCGGATCGGCTCGCCGAAGTTGACGTAGACCTGGCCAAAGCGCTGCTTGAGCGCGCCAAATACCTTGAAGATGTCGAACACCGACTCCTTCTTCTTGCTGGCACCACGCAGTTCGCCCAGGTAGGTGCGGCCTTCGAGTACGCGCTCGTAGCCGATGTACACCGGCACGAACACGATTGGCGTGCGCGACGAGCGCAGGAAACTGCGCAGGGTGATGGCCAGCATCCCGGTACGTGGTTGCAGCATGCGTCCGGTGCGCGAGCGGCCGCCTTCAACGAAGTACTCGACCGGGAAGCCCTTGGTGTACAGGGTGTGCAGGTACTCGTTGAACACGGCGGTGTACAACGGGTTGCCCTTGAACGTGCGGCGCATGAAGAACGCTCCGCCACGGCGCAGCAGATTGCCCACTACCGGCATGTTGAGGTTGATGCCCGCCGCCACGTGCGGCGGGGTGAGGCCGTTGCGGAACAGCAGGTACGACAGCAGCAGGTAGTCGATGTGGCTGCGGTGGCAGGGCACGTAAATCACTTCGTGGCCGGGGGCGATGCCCTGCACCTGCTCGATGTGGTTGACCTTGATGCCGTCGTAGATCTTGTTCCAGAACCAGCTCAGCACCACTTCAAGGAAGCGGATGGCGGTGTAGGTGTAGTCCGAGGCGATCTCGTTGCCATAGCGCAGCGCCTGGGCTTCGGCCTTGGCCAGCGGCAGGTTTTCGCGCTGTGCCTCGTCGACGATGGCCTGGCGCACTTGCGGTGCGTGCACCAGGCCTTTGACCAGGTTGCGCCGGTGCGAGATGTCCGGGCCGATGACCGCCGTCTTGAGGTTGCGAAAATGCACGCGCATCAGGCGTTGGGCCATGCGCACGGTGCGCTCGTGCCCTTTGTTGTGCTGCACCAGTTCGCGCAGGTGGATAGGCGCGGAGAACTGCACCCGGGTCTTGCGCCCCAGAATCAGTACGGTCAGCAGCCGGCGCAGGCGCCCGGTAACCGCCCAGCTGTCGGCGAACAGCAGCTTCCACGGGCTGGATTCACTGGCCGGGGTCTGGCCCCAGAACACGCTGACGGGAATGATCTGCGCATCTTCCTCGGCATGCTGGGTGACGGCAGCGACCAGGCGTTCAAGCGTCGGTGGCGCGCCGCTTTTGTCCTGCCGGCCCAGCCAGTCCGGGTCGGGGGTGAGGTAGAAGAACCCGGCCGGCTCCTGCAGTGGGCCCACGGCTACCGGCAATACCGGGCGCGGCAGCCCCGCTTTGGTGCATTCGTGGTCGAGCACGGCCAGGTCGGTGAGCGCGGGCGACGGCAGTGCATAGAACACCGGCCTGCTGCGGTCGAGGTTGAGGGACATGGACGACTGGTTGATGGTCTCGGAGCGCACCCACAGGTACAACAGGCGACGCAGGCCGCCGAAGATCAGGCGGTGCAGGGGGGAACGGGTCATGGGGTGTGTGCCCTGGGTGTGATGTTCAGGTGAGTATCCAGCTAATTAGTCTGCCGTATCGGCGTAAGTTCAGCAAAAATCGGCCAACTGCGGGACCGTCATCAATTTTTTTTGTTCTGTGTCATATACTCGGCCTGCCACTTGCAGGATATTTCGGCAAGCGGCGTTGGCACGGGGCAGGTGACCCTATGCCTGCACGGCGATCTTCACAATAAAAATCCGGAGTAGTTCAGATGTCGTCTCGTGAGACTGGGAACGTAAAGTGGTTCAACGATGCCAAGGGTTATGGCTTCATTCAGCGCGAAGGTGGTGCGGATGTATTCGTCCACTATCGGGCGATCCGCGGTGAGGGGCATCGTACCCTGGTCGAAGGGCAGCGCGTGGAATACGCCTGCGTGCAGGGCCAGAAAGGCCTGCAAGCCGAAGACGTAGTGGGCCTCTGAGCCTTTTGCGGTAAGCCTCAAGCTGCAAGTTGACCGTGTAACTTGCAGCCTGAAGCAACCTGTTTCAGCTGGTGCGCCAGGTGATTTCCTCTTCACCGTCGGCGCTGATGCGGACCCAGCGGTCGGCATCTTCTTCCCCGTCTTCCTCTACCCAGCCACCCGGCGCGCAACGCACTTCCACACCCAGTGCGGCGAAGGCGGCGCGGGCGCAGGCGACATCATCAGCCCATGGCGTCTGGTCGCTTTCCAGGTACAGGCTGTTCCATTTCCCTACAGCCTTGGGTAACCAGGTGACCGGAATGTTACCGGCCTGGCATTTGAAGGTGTGGCCTTTCTGCTTCCATTCGCTGCACGGGCCGATTGCCTGGGCGAGCCACTCGGCAATCTGCTTGTGGTCGACGTCGGCGTCCTTCAGGTAGATCTCGATATCAGGTTGGCGCATAAGGGCTCCGGGTGTGCTCAGTCTTGGCGCACGAAATAGTCATAACGCATGGAAACCGTAACCTCGAACGGCTCGGCCTGGTCGATGACCAGCGCGCGTTTTTCGGCGCTGGCGCGCCAGCCGTGCGGGGTCATGGCCAGCAGGTCGGCGCGGGCCTTGGGTTCGGCCAGGCTCAGGCGGAACTCAAGGGTTTCGCTGTGGGCATGGGCCATGCCTTCGGGGACCAGGGCCAGGTGTTTGTCGTCGGCGTAAGGGCGGACTTCATCGTAGAGCACTTCGCGCAGCTCCATCAGGTGGCCGCTGGTAGGGCCGACCCGCATCAGGCCGCCACCGGGGCTGAGCAGGCGCTTGGCCTCGGCCCAGTCCAGCGGGCTGAATACGCTGGCGATGAACTGGCAACTGGCGTCGGCCAGGGGCACGCGGGCCATGCTGGCAACCATCCAGGTGACTTCCGGTGCTCGACGGCAGGCACGCTTGACCGCCTCGCGGGAAATGTCCAGCGCGTAACCGTCGGCGGCCGGCAGGGCCTGGGCGATCTGTGCGGTGTAGTAACCCTCGCCGCAGCCGATGTCCAGCCAGGCGCCGGGCTGGCGCTCGGCGGCAAGCTCGGCCAGGCGGCTGGCCACCGGGGCATAGTGCCCGGCATCGAGGAAATCACGACGGGCTTCGACCATGGCCTGGTTGTCACCCGGGTCGCGGCTGTTTTTGTGCTGTACCGGCAGCAGGTTCAGGTAACCCTGGCGGGCGCGGTCGAAGCGGTGGCCGGCTGGGCACACCACACCATTGTCGAGCCGGCTCAGCGGCGCCTGGCAAAGGGGGCAGGCGAGCATCAGGCGAGCAACCGGACCAGGGTCTGGTAGTAGATTTCGGTCAGCAGGTCGAGGTCGCTGGCCAGAATCCGCTCGTCCACCTGGTGAATGGTGGCGTTGACCGGGCCCAGCTCGACCACTTGCGTACCCATGGTGGCGATGAAGCGGCCATCGGAGGTACCGCCGCTGGTGGACGGCAGGGTATCGCGGCCGGTGACGCCCTTGATGCTGGCCGCCACAGCGTCCAGCAGTTCGCCCGGTTCGGTGAGGAATGGCAGGCCAGACAGCGCCCAGTCGATGGACCAGTCCAGTTCATGCTTGTCGAGAATCGCCGAGACGCGCGCCTGCAGGCCTTCGACGGTGGACTCGGTAGAGAAGCGGAAGTTGAACAGTGCAGTCAGCTCGCCCGGGACCACGTTGGTGGCGCCGGTGCCGGAATTGAGGTTCGAGATCTGGAAGCTGGTCGGCGGGAAGAACGCGTTGCCTTCGTCCCAGTGCTCGGCTGCCAGCTCCGCCAGGGCCGGGGCGGCCAGGTGGATCGGGTTGCGCGCCAGGTGCGGGTAGGCCACGTGGCCTTGCTTGCCGCGCACGGTCAATTTGGCACCCAGCGAACCGCGACGGCCGTTCTTGACCACGTCACCCAGCAGGGTGGTGCTGGAGGGTTCGCCGACGATGCACCAGTCCAGGCGTTCGTTGCGCGCTTTCAGGCGTTCGACCACTGCCTTGGTGCCGTGGTGAGCCGGGCCTTCCTCGTCGCTGGTGATCAGGAAGGCGACCTTGCCACGGTGGTTAGGGTAGTCGTGCACGAAGCGCTCGCTGGCGATCACCATGGAGGCCAGGCTGCCCTTCATGTCGGCAGCGCCACGGCCGCAGAGCATGCCGTCGGCGTCGATCAGCGCTTCGAACGGTTCATGCTGCCATTGCTGCACCGGGCCGGTGGGCACCACGTCGGTGTGGCCGGCAAAGCACAGCACCGGGCCTTCCTGGGTGCCGTGGGTGGCCCAGAAGTTGTCGACATCTTCAATGCGCATCGGCTCCAGCTGGAAACCCACGGCGCCCAGGCGGTTCATCATCTGCGCCTGGCAATCGGCGTCGACGGGGGTGACCGAGGGGCGACGGATCAGGTCGCAGGCCAGTTGAAGGGTAGGCGAGAGCTCGGCAGGGGCCGTCATGGGGGACTCCGGGGCAAGGCAAGGCGGGAAATCTGAGGGGCGTTATCTTATATCAAACTGAGGGGCGGTGGGGCTGCAAAGCAGCCCCGGCAATCTCAAGCCTGCTGCGGCTCGGCGGCCTTCTCCACTGGCTTGGGCAGCGAAGACAGCAGTGCCATCACCAGAGCCGCCACATACGGCAACGACTGCACCAGCAACATCGCCACCCAGAAGCGCATGTCCGAACTCGGCAGCCCTTGCACCAGGTAGATGCCCAGCGCCGCGCCCCACAGCAGCAACATGATGAACAGCTCTTCGCGTGCTTCGGACAGCGCCACCAGCAACCCATGGCTGTCGGCATTCTTCGGTGTGCGGAAGAACGGCATGCTGCTGGTGAAGAACCCGTACAGCACCGCCTTGGCGATGGTGTGCGACAGCGCAAGGCCGGCGAGCGCAGCGGCAAAGGCATCCTTCAGGTTAACCCCCACCGCGCGGCGATACAGGAAGATGATCTTGCCCACCTTGAAGAAGAACAGCGCCAGCGGCGGGATGGCGAAGATCATCAGCGGCGGGTCTACGCGGTGCGGGACGATGATCATCGCCGCCGACCACAGCAGCGCGCCGATGGTGAAGAAGATGTTCATGCCATCGGCAATCCATGGCAACCAGCCGGCCAGGAAGTGATAACGCTGGCCGCGGGTCAGCTCGCTGTCCTTGCCGCGCAGCAGGGCGCTGGCGTGGTGCTTGATGATCTGGATGGCGCCATAGGCCCAGCGGAAGCGCTGCTTCTTGAAGTCGATGAAGGTGTCGGGCATCAGGCCCTTGCCGTAGCTGTTGTGGGCGTACGCTGCCGACAGGCCTTTTTCGAACACGCGCAGGCCCAGTTCGGCGTCTTCGCAGATGCACCATTCGGCCCAGCCCAGCTCTTCCAGCACCGTACGCCGGGTCATGGTCATGGTGCCGTGCTGGATGATCGCGTCACGGTCGTTGCGGGTGACCATGCCAATGTGGAAAAAGCCTTTGTACTCGCTATAGCACAGCTTCTTGAACGCGCTTTCGTGCTGGTCGCGGTAGTCTTGCGGCGACTGCACCACGGCAATTTTCGGGTCGGCGAAGTGCGGCACCATGTGCTTGAGCCAGTTGCGGTCGACGCAGTAGTCCGAGTCGATCACCGCGATCACTTCGGCGTCCTTGGCGGTGTGCGGGATCAGGTAGTTCAGCGCGCCACCCTTGAAACCGGCCAGGGGCGAGACGTGGAAGAACTTGAAACGCTCGCCGAGCTTTTCACAGTGGGCCTTCAGCGGCTCCCACACGGCCGGGTCCTTGGTGTTGTTATCGATCACCAGCACTTCGTAGTCGGGGTAATCCAGTGCGGCCAGGGCGTCGAGGGTCTGCTTCACCATCTCGGGCGGCTCGTTGTAGCACGGCACATGCACCGACACCTTGGGCCGGTAAGCGCTGTCGGCCTGCACCGGCAAGAATTCGCGGCGGCGCTTGTGTATCCATACCGCCTCGGCCAGTTCATGGGCCTCGGTCAGCAGCACGATGAACACGCCCAGCGCGCCAAGGGCCAGCAGCACGCCCACGGTCAGGCTGAACCAGGTGCTGTATTGCTGGCTGTAGTCGTAAGCGATCCACACCAGCACCGACCCGCACAGGAAGGTGATGAAGGTAAGGAAGGTGCGGCCGCGCTGGCGCAGGGCCGAGCCGTCGATGAACAGCACCATCAAGGCGATCATGGCCAGCACGACCGATGCCACGGCCAACGCACGCCACTGCGGGATCGCCACCACCGGGCCGTCGAAGTTGAACTTTTGCTGGCGCTCGGCGTTATACACGCCCCAGTAGGCGCCTACCGAGCCTTCATCGCTGGCCTTCCACGGCTGGTCATAGGCTTCGATGACGAAGTAGTTGTAGCCACGGCGGTTGAGGGTGTTGACCAGGGTGCGCAGGTAGATGGCCTGGTCGGCCTGGGTGGCATCGGCACCCCCGCGCATGCGGCCGTTGCTCGGCCAGCCGACCTCTGACAGCAGCAGGGGTTTACGCGGGAACTGGTGCCGCAGTTCACGGGCACGGTCGAGCACGAACTCGACCGAATCCTTCATTGGCACGAACTCCCAGTAGGGCAGGATGTGCGCGGCAATCAGGTCGACGTGCTTGGCAATCTCCGGGTTTTCCTTCCAGATGTGCCATTGCTCACTGGTGGTCACGGGCACCTTCACAGCTGCACGCACGCGGTCCAGGTACTTGATCAGGTTTTCCGGGGTAACCTCTTCACGGAACAGCGCCTCGTTGCCGACCACGACCCGCACCACGCTGCGCGAGGTGTTGGCCAACTGGATGGCGGTGGCGATTTCGCGCTCGTTGCGCTCCAGGTCCGGGCTGATCCAGATGCCCAGCGTTACCCGCAGGCCGAATTCCTCGGCCAGGCGCGGGATGTCGGCCTGGGTCCCCTCCACGGTGTAGATGCGGATGCTGTCGGTCAGTTTGCTCAACTGCTCCAGGTCCTGGCGCATCTCGTCGTCACTGGGGTACTGGCCTTTTTGCGGGCTTTCACCCAGGCGGAACGGCGAATACGAAAAGCCAGAGATCTGCTCTGGCCAGGCGGGGGCGGAAACCGGGCGGTTGATCAGGGCCCAGAACCCGGTGAACAACGCGGCGATGGCCAGGACCACGACCAGGTTCAGGCCGAATTTACGTGAAGACATTGTCGTCCATTTGTGTCGAAGTGATAGGACATTAAAGCAGGGTTGGCAGTGTCTTTCCTAACGATGCAGGCCATGGGCCGGCTGGCATATAATGCGCGCCGGTTTTTTGGGGTATGAAGATGAGCACAGAAGATCCACGCTTCGCCGGCGTTGCCCGGTTATACGGCGACCAAGGGCTGCAGCGCCTGGGCCAGGCCCATGTGGCTGTGGTCGGGATTGGCGGGGTAGGCTCGTGGGTAGCTGAAGCGCTGGCCCGGAGCGGCGTAGGGGAAATCACCCTGTTCGACCTGGACGATGTGTGCGTCAGCAACACCAACCGCCAGGCCCATGCCCTGGAAGGCCAGGTGGGGCGGCCCAAGGTCGAGGTCATGGCCGAGCGCCTGCGGGCGATCAACCCGGCGTGCACGGTGCATGCGGTGGCCGACTTCGTTACCCGCGAGACCATGGTCGAGTACATTACCGAAAACCTCGACTGCGTGATCGACTGCATCGACAGCGTCATGGCCAAGGCGGCGCTGATCGCCTGGTGCCGTCGGCGCAAGATCGCCATCGTTACCACCGGTGGTGCCGGCGGGCAGATCGACCCCACGCAAATCCAGATTGCCGACCTGAACAAGACCTTCAACGACCCGCTGGCTTCGCGGGTGCGGTCCACCTTGCGTCGCGATTACAACTTCTCGCGCAATGTCAGCCGCAACTATGGCGTGCCATGCGTGTTCTCCAGCGAGCAGCTGCGCTACCCCAAGGGCGATGGTAGCGTTTGTCTGCAGAAGAGTTTCGTGGGCGAGGGGGTGCGGCTGGACTGCTCGGGTGGCTTTGGCGCGGTGATGATGGTGACCGCGACCTTTGGCATGGTGGCGGCGAGCAAGGCAATCGAAAAGTTGGTGGCAGGTGCGCGGCGGCCCTCGGAACGAGTCAAACCTGATTAAATTGCGTGGGCTTCTTCGTGGGTAAACCCGCGAAGAAGCCAGCACCGATTTAGCGGTTGGACGCCAGCTCCGCCATCCGCTGCAACACCGCATGCAGCCCATTACTGCGCGATGGCGACAGCTGACGCTCCAGCCCCAGCTGTGTGAACCACTCACGCAGGTCCAGCCCGACCAATTCTTCACTGGCCAAGCCTTGAACCCTTACCAGCAACAAGGCCAGTAGCCCACGCAACAAGCGTGCATCGCTGGTGGCCTTGAACCGCCAAAGCCCATCAACGTGCTCGGCCACCAGCCAAACCAGGCTTTCGCAGCCATGCACCCGGTTGGCGTCGGTCTTCTCGGTATCATCCAGCGGTTCCAGCCGCTCTCCCCACTGCATCAGCAGCCGCGCCCGCTGTTCCCAACCCTTGCCCTGTGCAAAAGCCTCCAGCGCCTGACGTGCTTGCTCCGGCATGCTCATCGCAGCAGCTCCAGGCCCTGATCCAGCGCAGCGAAGAAGCGCTGAAGGTCATCGCTGTCGTTGTACAAGCCCAACGACACTCGAATTGCGCCTTCAAGGCCCAAGCCTTTCAGCAACGGCATGGCGCAATGGTGCCCGGCACGCACGGCAATACCCTGTTCGGTAAGCAAGTGGGCGATATCGGCATTGTGCACCCCCTCGATGACAAAGCTGGCCAAGGCCGCCTGTGGCGCACCGAGCACCCGCACGCCTTCGCGGTCGGCCAGCCCCCGGAGCAGGTGCTGGTGCAGGCTGGTTTCATGGGCTTCGAGCGCCTGGGCGTCGAGGCTGGCCAGGTAGTCCAGGGTTGCGCCCAGACCAATCACCCCGGCGATTGGCGGCGTTCCCGCCTCGAACCCCAGCGGTGCGGGACGGAAGCTGGCGCTCTGGTACTCGGCCAGTTGCACCATCTCGCCCCCGAACTGCCAGTGGCGCAACAGTTCCAGCGCCTGAGGGCGGCCATACAGCACGCCAACCCCGTCCGGGCCATACAGCTTGTGGCTGGAGAACACATAGAAGTCGCAACCCAGGTGCTGCACATCATGGCGACCATGCACCACGCCCTGGGCGCCGTCGACCACGGTCAGTGTGCCCTGGGCGCGGGCATGGGCCAGTAGCGCCGGCAGCGGCTGCCAGGTGCCCAGCACGTTGGACAGCTGGCTGACCGCCAGCACCCGGGTGCGGGGGCCGATCAGTTGCAGCGCCTGGTCCAGGTCGATGCGGCCGTGGGCATCCAGCGGCAGCACCACCAGGCGCAGGTTGCGCCGGCGCGCCAGCTGTTGCCAGGGCAGCAGGTTGGCATGGTGCTCCAGCGCGCTGACGGCGATTTCGTCACCGGCTTCGAAGCGATGTTCCAGGCCATAGGCCAGAAGGTTCAGCGCCGAGGTGGCGCCGTGGGTGAACACGATCTGCCGGGAGTCTGCGGCATTCAGCCAGGCGGCAACCTTGTCGCGGCTGGTCTCGAACGCCTGGGTTGCCAGTGCGCCGGGCAAGTGCTGGGCACGGTGCACGTTGGCCGCGCCATGGCCGTAATAATGGCTCAGGGCGTCAAGCAGGGCTTGCGGCTTCTGGGTGGTGGCGGCACTGTCCAGGTAGGTCTGGTGCTGCCGTTGCAGGGCGGCGATGGCGGGGAAGTCGGCACGCCAGGGGGAGGGCTGGAACATGTTCACGGGGCCTGGAATGAAAATCGGGTCTGGCGCGGTGGCGCCAGACCCGATCTTAACACCTCAAACCGGGGAAGGTTCTCAGTTGTGGGCGTGCAGCGCTTCGTTCAGCTCGATGGCCGACTTGTGGGTCTTGCACTCCACGGCGCCGTTCAGCGAGTTGCGGCGGAACAGCAGGTCGGTCTGGCCAGCCAGGTCGCGGGCCTTGACCACTTTGACCAGCTCGTTGTTCTCGTCCAGCAGGTTCACCTTGGTGCCCGCAGTGATGTACAGGCCGGCTTCGACGGTGTTGCGGTCGCCCAGCGGAATGCCGATACCGGCGTTGGCGCCGATCAGGCAGCCTTCACCCACCTTGATGACGATGTTGCCGCCACCGGACAGGGTACCCATGGTCGAGCAGCCGCCGCCCAGGTCCGAGCCCTTGCCAACGAATACGCCAGCGGACACGCGGCCTTCGATCATGCCTGGGCCTTCGGTGCCAGCGTTAAAGTTGACGAAGCCTTCGTGCATGATGGTGGTGCCTTCGCCGATGTAGGCACCCAGGCGCACACGGGCGGTGTCGGCGATACGCACGCCGGCAGGGACCACGTAGTCGGTCATTTTCGGGAACTTGTCCACCGAGAACACTTCCAGCAGCTCGCCCTTCAGGCGCGCTTCCAGTTGCAGCTCGGCCAGTTCGGCCAGATCGACCGCGCCCTGGTTGGTCCAGGCCACGTTCGGCAGCAGCGGGAAGATACCGGCCAGGCTAACACCGTGCGGCTTGACCAGGCGGTGCGACAGCAGGTGCAGCTTCAGGTAGGCCTCTGGGGTGGAGGTCAGGGCAGCGTCTTCGGCCAGCAGGGTGGCGACCAGCGGCTTGTGGCTCTCGGCCAGGCGGGTCAGCAGGGCGGCCTGGGCCGCGTCAACGCCTTTCAGGGCTTCGGCCAGTTGCGCGGCCTGGGCGTTGCTGAAGGCGATGGCCTGGTTGCCACTTTCATAGCCCAGCACTGGGGCTACAGCAGCGACCAGTTCGGCGCTCGGGTTGAGCAGGGGTTGTGCGTAGAACACTTCAAGCCAGGCGCCCTGGCGGTTCTGGGAGCCGACACCGAAGGCCAGGCTGAACAGGGTATTGGACATGTGATTACCTCGTGCGAAATAGGGGAGGGGGCTCAGGCCAGGGCAGCGGCGTACAGGTCGGGCTTGAAGCCGACCAGGGTACGCGCGCCAAGGTCCAGCACCGGGCGTTTGATCATCGACGGCTGGGCCAGCATCAGCTCGACGGCCTTGGCCTGGTCGAGGTCGGCCTTGCTGGCGTCGTCCAGCTTGCGGAAAGTGGTGCCGGCACGGTTGAGGATGACTTCCCAGCCGTGTTCGTCGCACCAGCGGTTCAGGCTGTCACGGTCGATGCCTTGGGTCTTGTAGTCGTGGAATTCGTAGGCGATGGCCTTGTCTTCGAGCCAGGTACGCGCCTTTTTCATGGTGTCACAAGCTTTGATGCCGTAGAGCGTGTAGGTCATTGTGTGCATTGGGGTCACAGGTTGCCCCAATCTCTCCGTTTTCCAAATGTCAGTCGCGGGATTATGCGGGAACGATCCTGTGAGCGCCACGGGTGTGCTTGTCTTGAACCGTGCAGTGTGTCGGAGATCGAGCGAGGTATCATCATGTTACATATTCCCTGGCCACCTGCGACTATCGTGCAGCGGCCCCAAACCGCTGCTCGCCGCTAACATATTGTTTCAATGGCGATGTTTCGCCCTGCTATCGTTTCTGGTTCATAAAGGAAGCTTTCCCGGATGCAGTCCGCCTACACCGTCCTCATCCTGCTGACGCTGGTCAGCCTGTCGAAGCTGGTCGGCCGCATGATTCCGCTGCCCCTGCCGCTGGTGCAGATCGCTGCCGGTGCCTTGCTGGCCTTGCCGACACTGGGCCTGCATGTAGCCCTGGACCCCGAATTGTTCCTGTTCCTGTTCTTGCCGCCGCTGCTGTTTGCCGACGGCTGGCGCATCCCCAAGCGTGAGCTGTGGCGCATCCGCGGGCCAGTGGTGGCGCTGGCCGTTGGTCTGGTGCTGTTCACCGTGGTCGGAGCTGGCTACTTCATTCACTGGTTGCTGCCGAGCATCCCGCTGCCAGTGGCCTTTGCCCTGGCGGCGGTGCTGTCGCCGACTGACGCCGTGGCGGTTTCGGCCATCGCCCAGGACCGCTTGCCCACGCCCCTGATGCACATGCTGCAGGGAGAGGCCCTGATGAACGACGCATCAGGCCTGGTGACCTTCAAGTTCGCCCTGGCGGCGGCGATCACCGGGGTGTTCTCGCTGACGGATGCAAGCTTCAGTTTCGTCCTGGTGGCGCTTGGCGGCCTCGCGGTGGGTGTGGGCCTGAGCTGGCTGGTGGGCCGCCTGCGCGCCTGGATGATCGCCCGTGGCTGGGACGACCCGGCCACCCATGTGGTGTTCATGTTGCTGCTGCCGTTCGCCGCCTACGTGCTGGCCGAGCGCCTGGGCGTGTCGGGCATCCTTTCGGCAGTCGCGGCGGGCATGATGCAGAGCTGGCTCGACCTGCTGCCACGGCAAACCAGCACCCGCCTGCTCAACCGCAGTGTCTGGTCGCTGCTGGAGTTCGCCTTCAATGGCCTGATC
Organism: Pseudomonas sp. URIL14HWK12:I5; assembly: GCF_900176445.1. Classification (NCBI taxonomy): domain Bacteria; kingdom Pseudomonadati; phylum Pseudomonadota; class Gammaproteobacteria; order Pseudomonadales; family Pseudomonadaceae; genus Pseudomonas; species Pseudomonas sp. URIL14HWK12:I5. The sequence goes on along the minus strand of NZ_FWXQ01000007.1, from coordinate 14,680 downwards.
TTCCTGCTGCTGGGCCTGCAACTGCCAGACATCATCAAGGCCGTGGTAAGCCATGAAACCACGTTGTGGCCAACCCTGGCCTGGCGCTGCCTGGACGTGGTGGCGATCTTTGCAGCGCTGATTTTACTGCGGTTCATCTGGGTGCAGAGCATCTGGCGCTCGATCGGTGTGGTGCGTCGCTGGCGCGGCAAGCCGGCGCTGGTGCTGATGCCCACGGCGCGCTCCTGCTGGCTGCTGACCCTGGGCGGTGTACGCGGTGCGGTCACCCTGGCCGGTGTGATGTCGGTGCCGCTGCTGATGGGGGCAGGCAAGGCGTTCCCGGAGCGTGACCTGCTGATCTTCATCGCCGCCGGGGTGATCCTGTTGTCGTTGATCAGTGCCTGTATTGCGCTGCCGCTGTTGCTGCGGGGGGTGACCAAGAGCCCGGACGAGCGGCTGCACCAAGAAGTGCAGGATGCCTGGCGGCGCACGGCCGAGGCTGCGATCCATGCGCTGGAGGCAGAGGAAGTGATTGACAGCAACGCGCCGCAGGACGCCGCGCAAGCAACCCTGGCGACCGAACTCAAGGCACGCCTGATGGCTGAATACCGGGATGAACTGGACAGCTACAACGACAGTGCCGAAGCCAAGGCCCTGGCCGAGCAGATGGACTTGCTGGAGCGCCGCTTGCGCCTGCGTGCCCTGCGGGCGCAGCGGCTGGAACTTTACAACCTGCACCGCCAGCACCTGGTGGGTGATGAAGTGGTGCGGCAGGTGCTGGGGGAGTTGGACATGAGTGAGGCGAACCTGGGGCAGGTCAGGTAAGTGTGGGGGCCGCTTTGCCGCCTGAACCTTGGCGCGGCGGCCCTGATGTTTGAATTAATAGTAGGGGTAGGCGCGGCTCATGAACGTTTTGTCTTTTTCACTCAGTTCAGTGTTGAGTTTTATCTCGAAACTACCGTCGGTTAACTCCGGTTGGACCTGATAGTGCATGACCGATAGAGGGTCATAGGGGGTGGTCAGCAACCCTGAAGCTGGGAGTGGGGTGAAGTACTGTTGTTCGACATCTTGTGCACTCCAACCAGGGATACCTATGTGTAGCGAGTGTATGAGCGCCTTGTTCCAGGGGATCTCTGCATCAGGATGCTGGTGCTCATGTTGTGCGCCTAGTGCGTGGCCGAATTCGTGCAGGACTGTATGGGTAAAGTAATCGCCTTGCTCCGGCCTTACCGTGAGCACCATCGACTCCCATGGGCGGTCCAGCAGGCAGTCAGTGCCGATTGCACATTCATTGATCGGCCCTCTTTCGTTGCTGGTCAAGATGGTGATATCGGCATCCGTCGTGTTGTTTTTCATGAAGCGGAAGCGGATGTTGCCGTAGGCAAGCCATTTGGCGGCGACGTCGGTGATGGCTTCTTTCAAGTCGGCGCTCGGGCTGCCCAGGAACGATACCTTCAGCGTGCTGCCGGTTGGCCACAGCTTGCCATGTTGAGCTACCGAGCGTTTCTTGCGTGAGCCTGACGAGGCACTGTTGGGCGCATTGAGCGGGTTGACCGCAATGGCGTTTTCGTATGACAACTGCGGGTCTTTGTCGCTCCGGCAGCGGCAGAAAGGAAGTGAGTGCATGCGCGAGTCTCCTGGTTGAGGTGCTTCAGTCTCAACTGGCAGCGACTCGCGCGTGCCTTAATTATTTGCTGCAATGTCAGGCGCGAAGAAAGTCCCGAATCCGCTCTGCCGCCTCGATGCACTCGGCCAGCGGTGCAACCAGCGCCATTCGCACACGCCCGGCACCCGGGTTCACGCCGTCCACCTCACGCGACAGGTACGACCCCGGCACCACGGTCACATGCTGGGCTTCGAACAGGTCGCGGGTGAACTCGGCATCGCCACCCGGCACCTTGGCCCACAGGTAGAAGCTGCCGTCCGGGCGCTGCACGTCCAGCACCGGTTGCAGGATGTCCAGCACGGCATCGTACTTGGCGCGGTACTGGTCGCGGTTCTCGCGCACATGCGCCTCGTCCTGCCAGGCGGCAATGCTGGCCAGCTGGGTTTGCACCGGCATGGCGCAGCCGTGGTAGGTGCGGTACAGCAGGAACGGCTTGATGATCTCGGCATCGCCCGCGACGAAGCCCGAACGCAGGCCCGGAAGGTTGGAACGCTTGGACAGGCTGTGGAACACCACGCAACGTTTGAAGTCGCTGCGGCCCAGTTCGGCACAGGCGGTCAGCAGGCCTGGAGGCGGCGCGTCTTCGTCGAAGTACAGCTCGCTGTAGCATTCGTCGGCAGCGATCACGAAGTCGTGCTCGTCAGCCAGGGCGATCAGCTTCTTCAGGGTATCCATCGGCACCAGCGCGCCAGTGGGGTTGCCTGGCGAGCACAGGAACAGGATCTGGCAACGTTTCCACACTTCGGCCGGCACCGCGTCAAAGTCGGGGTTGAAACCATTGCTTTCCAGGCACGGCAGGTAGTGCGGGGTGGCCCCGGCCAACAGCGCTGCGCCTTCGTAGATCTGGTAGAACGGGTTGGGGCTGACCACCAGGCCATCATCGGCGCGGTTGACCACGGCCTGGGTGAAGGCGAACAGCGCTTCGCGGGTACCGTTGACCGGCAGGATGTGGCGGTCGGCGTCCAGCCAGCCGGCGGGCACGCCAAAGCGCCGTTCGCACCATTGACCAATCGCCTGGCGCAGTGCCGGCAGGCCGATGGTGCTGGGGTATACCGCCAGCTTGTCGAGGTTGTCGGCCATGGCCTGGGCGACGAACGCCGGCGATTCGTGCTTCGGCTCACCGATCGACAGGGCGATGGCGCGTTTGTCCGCCGCAGGCTTCACGCTACCCAGCAGGGCGCGGAGCTTTTCGAAGGGGTAGGGCTGAAGCTGGGTCAAGGCATGGTTCATCGGCGCAAGGTCTCGTCAATCGTCTTATCGTTAAAAGGTCACGCGGGTCGGGCTGGCGTCGCTACCTTGGCCGGCCTGCAGTTGCTGCACGATGGCTTCCTGCAGGCGGCTGCACAGCTGCGGGTCGGACAGCGGCTGGTTGTCGGCATCGGTGATGAAGAACACGTCTTCCACCCGTTCGCCGAGGGTGGCGATCTTGGCGTTTTGCAGCGACAGGTCGAACTCCAGGAAAATCCGCCCAAGCCGGGCCAGTAGCCCTGGGCGATCGGGCGCAGTGATTTCGAGGATGGTCACCGGGCGCTGGGCATCGTTGAGGATGGTTACCTGTGGCGGGAAGTCGAAGTGCTTGAGCTGGCGCGGTACCCGGCGCTGGATGATGGTCGGGTAGTCCTCGGGGTTGCGCAGCGCTTCGGTCAGGCCGTCGCGAATCTGTTTGACCCGCTGCGGGTTGTCGCCGATCGAGCCGCCGTCGTTATCCAGCACGATGTAGGTGTCGAGGGTGAACTGGCTGCTCGACGTGATGATCCGCGCGTCATGAATGTTCAGGTTCAGCTGCGACATGGCGGCCACCGTCACGGCGAAGAAATCATGCTGGTCGGGGGCATAGATGAAGATCTGCGTGCCGCCTTCGAACTCGCGCTGGGTGGTTTCCTTGATCAGCACCAGCGGCCCGCCATCGGCGGGTTGCTGCAGAATCGCGTCACTGTGCCAGGCCACGTCGGCGGCGTTGTGCTTGAGGAAGTAGTCATCGCCCAGTTGCGACCACAGCTGCTCGACGTCGTCCGGGTCGGTGCCTTCGCGCACCAGGATATCCAGCGCTGCGGATTGTGTCTGGCGAATTTGCTCTTCGCGGTCCAGCGGGTTTTCCAGGCCCCGGCGCAGGGCACGCTTGGTCTCGGTATACAGCTGACGCAGCAGGCTGGCTCGCCAGGAGTTCCACAGGCTGGGGTTGGTGGCGTTGATGTCGGCCACGGTCAGCACGTAGAGGTAGTCAAGGCGTGTCTCGTCACCCACGTGCAGGGCAAAGTCGTTGATCACCTGCGGGTCGGACAGGTCCTTGCGCTGGGCGGTGGTCGACATCACCAGGTGGTTCTGCACCAGCCAGACGATCAGGCGGCTGTCCCAGGCCGGCAACTGGTGGCGCTCGCAGAACTTCTTCGCATCCACTGCGCCGAGGTCGGAGTGGTCGCCCTGGCGGCCTTTGCCGATGTCGTGGTACAGGCCAGCCAGGTAGATCAGCTCGGGTTTGGGCAGGCGGCCCATGAGCTTGCTGGCCAGCGGGAATTTCTCGGACACCGGCGTGTATTGCAGCTTGCGCAGGTGCTTGATGAGGTTGAGGGTGTGCGCATCGACCGTATAGATATGGAACAGGTCATGCTGCATCTGCCCGACAATCAGCCCGAACTCCGGCAGGTAGCGGCCAAGGATGCCGTAGCGGTTCATCCGCCGCAGGTTGCGGTGGATGCCGATTTCGCACTTGAACAGCTCGATGAACAGGCTGGTGTTGCGGATGTCGGTGCGGAACGTGTCATCGATCAGGTGCCGGTGCTCGCGCAGCAGGCGCACGGTATCGGCACGCACGCCTTTGATTTCCGGGTGCTGGGCCATCAGCACGAAGATTTCCAGCATGGCGAACGGCGTGCGCTTGAACACGTTCGCGTTGGTGGCCTCGATATAGCCATCATGCAGGCGGAAACGCGCATTCAGCGGCTGGGTGGTGCCGCTGTCCTCGTCGGCGAGGATCACTTCCTCGAAATGCTGGATGATCAGGTCGCACAGCTGGCTGATGCTCATCACCACCCGGTAGTACTGCTGCATGAACTGCTCGATTGCCCGCTTGGGGTTTTCGTCGCTGTATCCCAGCAGTGCGGCCAGGCTGCGCTGATGATCGAACAGCAGCCGGTCCTCGGCGCGCCCGGCCAGCATGTGCAGGGCGTAGCGCACCTTCCACAGAAAGTCCTGGGAGGAGGCCAGCAGCTCGTTCTCGCTTTCCAGCAAAAAGCCTTCGCCAGCCAGTGCATGCAGGTTCAGGGTGCCGTACTGGCGGCGCGCCACCCACAGTACCGTCTGGATATCGCGCAGGCCGCCTGGTGAGCCCTTGACGTTGGGTTCGAGGTTGTACTCGGTGTCGTTGTACTTGTGGTGGCGGGCCTTGAGTTCGGCGCGCTTGGCCAGGAAAAATTCCTTGCTCGGCCACATGTGTGCGGTGCTGGTTACGTCCAGCATGCGTTGGCGCAGGGCCTCGGGGCCGGCAATGGTGCGGCTTTCCATCAGGTTGGTGATGACCGTCAGGTCGGCGCGGGCCTGCTCGGCACACTCGTCGACGGTGCGCACGCTCTGGCCCACTTCCAGGCCGATGTCCCACAGCAAGGTGAGAAAACGTTCGATGGCATCGCGGTACTGCTCGTGCTCGGCGGCGCCCAGCAAGATCAGCAGGTCGATGTCCGAATGCGGGTGCAGTTCACCGCGCCCGTAGCCGCCCACCGCAACCAGGGCGATGCCGCTGTGGTCGCCCCAGTCGAACTGGTTCCACGCCTGTTGCAGGATATTGTCCACGAGCCAGGCGCGGGCTTCGATCAGTGGGCGGATTTCGCCGCCCGCGCGAAAACGCTTGTCGAGCACCTCGCCGGCCAGGCGGATGGCTTTCTTGAAGGCGGCGATAGGGCTCGCCTTGAGGGCCAGTTCCGCCTGGAACTGACCGCGGTCGAACAGCTCGGGATCCACCTGGGGCATCGCGTCACGTTCCTGTCGTGGGGTGGCCTGTCGGAGTACGGTCAGGCCGAGGTGCGCGGGATGGTGTCGTCCTTGCGCAGGGTGAAGATCTCGTAGCCCGTCGCGGTCACCACCAGTGTGTGTTCCCATTGGGCCGAGAGCTTGCGGTCCTTGGTGATGGCGGTCCAGCCATCGCCCAGTACCTTGGTGTCGGCCTTGCCCTGGTTGATCATCGGCTCGATGGTGAAGGTCATGCCTTCTTTCAGTTCCATGCCGGTGCCGGCACGGCCGTAGTGCAGGATCTGCGGCTCTTCGTGGAACACCTTGCCGATGCCGTGGCCGCAAAACTCGCGCACCACCGAGAAGCCGTTCTTTTCCGCGTGCTTCTGGATCACTTCACCGATGTCGCCCAGGCGGCAGCCTGGCTTGACCAGCTCGATGGCCTTGTACATGCACTCCTGGGTCACCTTGGACAGGCGTTCGGCCCATACCGGCACGGTACCGACGTGGAACATGCGGCTGGTGTCGCCGTGGTAGCCGTCCTTGATCACGGTGACGTCGATGTTGAGCGTGTCACCGTCCTTGAGCGGCTTGTCGTTGGGGATGCCGTGGCAGACCACATGGTTGATCGAGGTGCAGATCGACTTCGGGTAGCCCTTGTAGTTGAGCGGTGCCGGGATGGCCTGCTGGACGTTGACGATATAGTCGTGGCACAGGCGGTCGAGCGCTTCGGTGGTGACACCAGGCTTGACGTGTTCTTCGATCATTTCCAGCACCTCGGCGGCCAGGCGGCCAGCGATGCGCATCTTTTCGATGTCTTCTGCGGTCTTGATGGTGACGGTCATTACAGGCTCTCTACGGCGCCGTATACGGCGCGAACAAACGGGAAAGGCCGGATTCTAGCAGAGCAAGGCGCCGATCGGTCGGGATAAAGGCGGCCAGGCTGCTGTCTATAGCTGGCATTCTGGCGCGAAAGCGCAGGTGCTGCAAAAGCCGCTGACGGACGCAACAGTATCCGGGTTCCGTTCGGCCGCGGTGTGTGGTATAAAATGCGCCGCTTTCGGGGACGACCCCGTCAGCACTTAAACCCACACACGTGTCGACACGATGACCTGGGTGCCCCGAGTTGCGAAATTCGCGGGTTGGTCATTGGGATACGTGGAGGCCCAACCCGACTTATCAAGGAACTATCATGTCCCAAGTCAACATGCGCGATATGCTGAAGGCCGGTGTGCACTTCGGCCACCAGACCCGTTACTGGAACCCGAAAATGGGCAAGTACATTTTCGGCGCGCGCAACAAGATCCACATCGTCAACCTGGAAAAAACCCTGCCAATGTTCAACGACGCTCTGTCGTTCGTTGAGCGCCTGGCCCAGGGCAAGAACAAGATCCTGTTCGTCGGCACCAAGCGTTCCGCCGGCAAGATCGTCGCCGAGCAAGCTGCTCGTTGCGGTTCGCCGTACGTTGACCACCGTTGGTTGGGCGGCATGCTGACCAACTACAAGACCATCCGCGCTTCGATCAAGCGTCTGCGCGACCTGGAAACCCAGGCCGAAGACGGCACTTTCGCCAAGCTGACCAAGAAAGAAGCCCTGATGCGCTCCCGCGACCTGGAAAAACTGGATCGCAGCCTGGGCGGCATCAAGGATATGGGCGGTCTGCCAGACGCTCTGTTCGTTATCGACGTTGATCACGAGCGCATCGCGATCACCGAAGCCAACAAGCTGGGCATCCCGGTTATCGGCGTTGTCGATACCAACAGCAGCCCTGAAGGTGTTGACTACATCATCCCGGGTAACGATGACGCCATCCGCGCTATCGAGCTGTACATGACTTCGATGGCTGACGCAGTCATCCGCGGCCGCAACAACGTTGCCGGCGGCACCGAAGTTTACGCTGAAGAAGCGGCTGCACCTGCTGCTGAGTAATAGGCGCTAGCGTCTACTTGGCACGCAAAAAGGGGGCTCTGCCCCCTTTTTGCCACCTTGAAATCCTGCTGTCAGCATCGGCCCCGCATCATGGGCTCGCTGAAATGAAAACAGCGGATTAGCAGAATTGAACGCCCGTGACGAACGGGTGGAATGGTTGAAAAACTTTCCAAGAGGATTTTGAAATGGCAGCAATTACTGCAGCGCTGGTAAAAGAACTGCGCGAGCGTACCGGCGAAGGCATGATGGATTGCAAAAAGGCCCTGGAAAAGGCCGGCGGCGACATCGAGAAAGCCATTGACGACATGCGTGCCTCGGGCGCCATCAAGGCCGCCAAAAAGGCTGGCAACGTCGCTGCTGAAGGCGCTATCGCCGTCAAGACCGACGGTAAATCCGCCGTCCTGCTGGAAGTGAACTCGCAGACCGACTTCCTGGCCCTGCAAGACGACTTCAAGAACTTCGTAGCCGAAAGCCTCGAGCAAGCCTTCGCCGAGAAGCTTACCGACGCTGCTCCGCTGATCGCTTCGCGTGAAGCGGCTCGTGAAGCCCTGGTTGCCAAGTGCGGCGAGAACGTCAACATCCGTCGCCTGGTGCGCGTTGAGGGTGACGTTGTCGGTGCCTACCTGCACGGCAACAAGATCGGCGCTGCCGTTGTCCTGAAAGGCGGTGACGTCGAGCTGGCCAAGAACATCGCCATGCACGTTGCAGCTTCGAACCCAGAGTTCCTGGATTCGTCGGAAATCTCCGCCGAGGCCATCGAGCGCGAGAAGGGTGTCTTCCTGCAACTGAACGCCGACAAGATCGCCGGCAAGCCGGAAAACATCGTTGAGAACATGATCAACGGCCGTATCACCAAGTTCAAAGCCGAAGCCTCGCTGAAAGAGCAAGCTTTCGTTATGAACCCGGAAGTCAAAGTTGGCGAACTGGCCAAGAAAGCCGGCGCTGAAATCGTTTCCTTCACCTACTTCAAAGTAGGCGAAGGCATCGAGAAGCCAGTCGACGACTTCGCTGCTGAAGTTGCCGCTCAGGTAGCTGCTGCCAAGCAGTAAGACAGCCCCGTCTGTCGCCCAAAAGAGGCTGCCCGCTCACGCGCGCAGCCTCTTTGTCAAAACGGCGAAGGGTTTATAAAACTCGCCGCCGCTGGCACCAAAACGGTGCCACGCTACAGTTAGCAGGCTGCAAACAGCCCGCACGAATTTTCTAAAAGTACGCCGCAGGAGAGACTCGCAATGGCTCAGCAGGTGAGTGGTCGCCAACCTCGCTATAAACGCATTTTGCTCAAACTTAGCGGCGAGGCCCTGATGGGCTCGGAAGACTTCGGGATCGACCCGAAAGTGCTGGATCGCATGGCCCTTGAAGTTGGCCAGCTGGTAGGGATCGGTGTCCAGGTCGGTCTGGTGATCGGTGGTGGCAACCTGTTCCGCGGCGCCGCGCTCAGCGCAGCCGGCATGGACCGCGTCACCGGTGACCACATGGGCATGCTGGCCACCGTGATGAACGGCCTGGCCATGCGCGATGCGCTGGAGCGCTCGAACATCCCGGCTCTGGTCATGTCGGCCATTTCCATGGTCGGTGTCACCGATCATTACGATCGTCGCAAAGCTATTCGCCACCTCAACTCCGGGGATGTGGTAATTTTCTCCGCCGGTACCGGCAACCCGTTCTTCACCACCGACTCCGCGGCCTGCCTGCGCGCCATCGAAATCGATGCCGACGTGGTGCTGAAGGCGACCAAGGTCGATGGTGTGTACACTGCCGATCCATTCAAGGACCCACACGCCGAAAAGTTCGATCACCTGACCTACGATGAGGTCCTGGATCGCAAGCTGGGTGTGATGGACCTGACCGCAATCTGCCTGTGCCGTGACCACAAGATGCCATTGCGGGTATTCAACATGAACAAGCCTGGCGCCCTGCTGAACATCGTGGTGGGTGGCGCTGAAGGTACTCTGATCGAGGAAGGCCAAGCATGATCAACGACATCAAGAAAGACGCGCAGGAGCGCATGGGCAAGTCCATCGAAGCCCTGGCTCGCAACCTCGCGGCAATCCGCACCGGTCGCGCGCACCCAAGCATCCTGGACAGCGTCAAGGTCACTGCCTGGGGTAGCGAGATGCCGCTGAACCAGGTGGCCGCGATCACCGTCGAAGACGCCCGCACCCTGAAGATTGTCGCGCACGACAAGAACCTCAGTGCTGCCATCGAAAAGGCCATCCTCACCTCCGACCTGGGCCTGAACCCGTCCAGCGCCGGTACCACCATTCGCGTGCCGATGCCGGCGCTGACCGAGGAAACCCGCAAGGGTTACACCAAGCAGGCCAGCGGTGTGGCCGAGGATGCCAAGGTCGCTGTGCGCAATGTGCGCCGCGATGCCCTGGGCGACCTGAAGAAGCTGACCAAGGACAAGGAAATCAGCGAAGACGAAGAACGTCGCGCGGCGGACGAGATCCAGAAGCTGACCGACAAGTTCATTGCTGAAGTCGATGCTGCGTACAAAGCCAAGGAAAAGGACCTGATGGCCGTCTAAGGCCGGGGTTTTTTAATGGAAAAGTCCAAGTTGGCGGCACCGTCCTCGGTGCCGCGTCATGTCGCGATCATCATGGATGGCAACAACCGCTGGGCGAAAAAGCGCCTGCTGCCCGGCGTTGCCGGGCACAAGGCGGGTGTCGACGCCGTTCGCGCGGTCATCGAAGTCTGTGCCAAGTCCGGGGTCGAGGTACTGACCCTGTTCGCCTTCTCCAGTGAAAACTGGCAGCGCCCGGCCGAAGAGGTTGGTGCGTTGATGGAGCTGTTCTTCTCGGCCCTGCGCCGGGAGGCCAAGCGCCTCAACGAGAACAACATCAGCCTGCGCATCATCGGTGACCGTTCGCGTTTCCACCCTGAATTGCAGGCCGCCATGCGCGAAGCCGAGGCGCTGACCGCCGGCAACAATCGCTTCATCCTGCAGATCGCAGCCAACTACGGTGGCCAGTGGGATATCGCCCAGGCCGCCCAGCGGCTGGCGCGGGAAGTGCAAGCCGGTCACCTGCGCCCGGAAGATATCACCCCGGGTCTGCTGCAGACGTGCCTGGCAACCGGCGAGCTGCCGCTGCCGGACCTGTGCATCCGCACCGGTGGCGAGCACCGCATCAGCAATTTCCTGTTGTGGCAACTGGCCTACGCCGAGTTGTACTTCTCCGACCTGTACTGGCCGGACTTCAAACACGAGGCCATGCGCAATGCCCTGGCCGATTTCGCTTCGCGCCAGCGCCGCTTCGGTAAGACCAGCGAGCAGGTCGAGGCTGGAGCTCGTGCTTAATGCTTAAACAACGCATCATTACCGCGCTGATCCTGCTGCCGATCGCGCTGGGCGGTTTCTTCCTGCTCAACGGTGGGGACTTTGCCCTGTTCATCGGCTTCGTGGTGACCCTTGGCGCCTGGGAGTGGGCGCGCCTGGCCGGGCTCATGGCTCAGCCGCTGCGCATTGCCTATGCCTTGGTGGTCGCCGGGGCGCTGATGCTGCTGTACATCCTCCCGGAGCTGGCACCCTGGGTGTTGGGCGCTGCGGTGATATGGTGGGGGCTGGCAACCTGGCTGGTGCTTACCTATCCGCGCAGCAGTGAGCTGTGGGCCAGTGCCGCCTGCCGGTTGCTGATTGGCCTGCTGGTGTTGCTGCCAGCCTGGCAGGGGTTGGTACTGCTCAAGCACTGGCCGCTTGGCAACTGGCTGATCCTTTCGGTCATGGTGCTGGTCTGGGCTGCCGACATCGGCGCGTACTTCTCTGGCCGGGCGTTTGGCAAGCGCAAGCTCGCCCCGCAGGTCAGCCCTGGCAAGAGCTGGGAAGGTGTGTATGGCGGCCTTGCCGTCAGCCTGTTGATTACCCTGGGTGTCGGCATCAGCCGCGACTGGGGCTTTGGCCAGCTCTTGCTGGGCCTTCTGGGCGCCGCGTTGCTGGTGATGTCCTCGGTGGTCGGTGACCTGACCGAGAGCATGTTCAAGCGCCGTTCCGGCATCAAGGACAGCAGCAACCTGCTGCCTGGCCATGGTGGTGTGCTGGACCGCATCGACAGCCTGACCGCAGCGATCCCGATCTTCGCCGTGCTGCTGTGGGCTGCCGAATGGGGTGTGATGTGAGTCGCCCGCAGCGTATTACCGTGCTCGGGGCCACTGGCTCCATCGGCCTGAGCACGCTGGATGTGATTGCGCGGCACCCCGACCGCTACCAGGTGTTTGCCCTCAGCGGCTATTCGCGTATCGATGAATTGCTGGCCCTGTGCGTGCGCCATCGTCCGGCGTTTGCCGTGGTGCCAAGCGCCGAGGCGGCCCAGCGGCTGCGCGAAAGCCTGGCTGCGGTCGGTTGCGCTACCGAAGTGCTGGAGGGTGAGGCCGGGCTTTGCCAGGTGGCCTCGGCAGCGGAAGTGGACGCCGTGATGGCAGCCATTGTCGGTGCGGCCGGCCTGCGTCCTACCTTGGCGGCAGTCGAGGCGGGCAAGAAGGTGTTGCTGGCTAACAAGGAAGCCCTGGTGATGTCTGGCGCGCTGTTCATGGAGGCGGTACGGCGCAGTGGTGCCGTGCTGTTGCCAATCGACAGCGAGCACAACGCGATTTTCCAGTGCATGCCCGGCGATTATGCGCGTGGCCTGAGCGCGGTCGGCGTACGCCGGATCCTGCTCACGGCTTCCGGCGGCCCGTTCCGTGAAACGCCGGTCGAGGCACTGCTGGACGTGACCCCTGAACAAGCCTGCGCGCACCCTAACTGGTCGATGGGGCGCAAGATTTCCGTCGACTCGGCCAGCATGATGAACAAGGGGCTTGAGCTGATCGAAGCCTGCTGGCTGTTCGATGCCGCGCCGGCCAAGGTCGAGGTGGTGGTGCACCCGCAGAGCGTGATCCACTCCCTGGTCGACTATGTGGACGGTTCGGTGCTGGCACAGCTGGGCAACCCTGACATGCGCACGCCGATCGCCAATGCCCTGGCGTGGCCAGAGCGGATTGACTCTGGGGTGGCACCGCTGGACCTGTTCGCCATCGCCCGTCTGGATTTTCAGGCGCCCGACGAACAGCGCTTCCCTTGTCTGCGCCTGGCGCGGCAGGCTGCCGAGGCCGGCAACAGTGCACCCGCTGTGCTCAACGCAGCCAACGAGGTGGCGGTCGAGGCATTTCTTGGGCGGCGTATCCGCTTCCCGGAGATCGCGGGTATGATCGAACAGGTGCTCGACCAAGAGCCCGTCGTGCCGCTGCCATCGCTGGATGCGGTGTTTGCCGCCGACCAGCGTGCCCGGGAGCTTTCCCGTGAGTGGCTGAGGCGTCACGGTCGCTGAAGCCGGCCTGCTGAACATCATTCGGAGATGGACATGACAGCGCTCTACATGATTATCGGCACCCTCGTGGCCTTGGGTGTGTTGGTCACCTTCCACGAATTCGGCCACTTCTGGGTGGCGCGCCGCTGCGGTGTCAAGGTGCTGCGCTTCTCGGTGGGCTTCGGCACGCCGCTGCTGCGCTGGCATGACCGCCACGGTACCGAGTTCGTGGTCGCGGCGATTCCGCTGGGTGGCTACGTCAAGATGCTCGACGAGCGCGAGGGTGATGTGCCGCCTGCGTTGGCCGGGCAGTCGTTCAACCGCAAGTCGGTTCGCCAGCGTATCGCGATTGTCGCGGCAGGCCCGATTGCCAACTTCCTGCTGGCCATCCTGTTCTTCTGGGTGTTGGCAATGCTGGGTACCCAGCAGGTCCGTCCGGTGATCGGTGCGGTCGACAGTGGCAGCCTGGCTGCGTCGGCTGGCCTGACCGCAGGTCAGGAAATCGTCTCCATTGACGGCAAGCCGACCAACGGTTGGTCAGCGGTCAATCTCCAGCTGGTTCGCCGCCTGGGCGAGAGCGGCACTTTGCAGGTTGGCGTGCTCGACGAAGGCGCCACTGCCGAGCGCCAATTGCAGGTCAAACTGGACAGCTGGCTCAAGGGCGCCGACGAGCCGGACCCGATCCAGTCGCTTGGTCTGCACCCTTGGCGCCCGGCGATCGTGCCCGTACTGGCCGAGATCGATCCGAAGGGGCCAGCTGCCGCTGCTGGCCTGAAAACCGGTGACAAACTGCTGGCGGTCGATGGCGTGGCCGTGACCGAATGGCAACAGGTTGTCGACAGCGTGCGTGCGCGCCCGGATGCCAAAGTCGTGGTGCGCGTGGAGCGTGATGGCGCGGCCCTGGACGTTCCGGTGACCCTGGCTCGCAAAGGCGAGGGCAAAGCAGTTGGTGGCTATCTGGGTGCCGGGGTAAAAGGTGGCGAGTGGCCTGCCAGCATGCTCCGCGAAGTCAGCTACGGCCCGCTGGACGCGGTGGGTGAGGGCTTGTCGCGCACCTGGAGCATGAGCGTCCTGACCCTTGAGTCGCTGAAGAAAATGCTGTTCGGAGAGCTCTCGGTAAAAAACTTGAGTGGACCGATAACCATTGCTAAAGTGGCGGGCGCTTCGGCCCAGTCCGGCGTGGGGGATTTCCTGAATTTCCTGGCCTACCTGAGCATAAGCCTGGGGGTTCTTAACCTGCTGCCCATCCCGGTACTGGATGGGGGGCATTTGCTGTTTTACCTGGTCGAGTGGGCGCGCGGTCGTCCGCTGTCGGATCGGGTGCAAGGTTGGGGGGTCCAGATCGGTATCAGTTTGGTCATAGGGGTGATGTTGCTCGCCCTGATCAACGATCTGGGTCGACTATAAAGCTTCGCTCAATTGCGAACCTGCCGTGTTGTCGCGGCGGGTTGTTTATTGCCAGTTGGAATAAAAGGACTTCATGAAACGTCTGCTGCTAACTGCGGTCATGTCCGCACTGATGATCGCTGAAGTTCACGCCGAGTCCTTCACCATCTCCGATATTCGCGTCAACGGCCTGCAGCGGGTTTCCGCCGGCAGTGTGTTCGGTGCCCTGCCGCTGAACGTCGGCGACCAGGCGGATGACCGCCGCCTGGTGGACTCGACCCGTTCCCTGTTCAAGACTGGGTTCTTCCAGGACATTCAGCTGAACCGCGATGGCAATGTGCTGATCATCAACGTGGTCGAGCGCCCGTCGGTGTCGAGCATCGAGATCGAAGGCAACAAGGCAATCAGCACCGAAGACCTGATGAAGGGCCTGAAGCAATCGGGCCTGGCCGAGGGCGAGATCTTCCAGCGTGCCACCCTCGAAGGCGTGCGTAACGA
>NZ_FWXQ01000017.1:0-16239 GCF_900176445.1 Pseudomonas sp. URIL14HWK12:I5 | reverse complement strand
TTCCTGATGCCGATCGAAGACGTATTCTCGATCTCGGGTCGTGGTACCGTTGTTACCGGTCGTATCGAGCGTGGTATCGTTCGCGTTCAAGACCCGCTGGAAATCGTTGGTCTGCGTGACACCACCACCACCACCTGCACCGGTGTTGAGATGTTCCGCAAGCTGCTGGACGAAGGCCGTGCTGGCGAGAACTGCGGCGTTCTGCTGCGTGGCACCAAGCGTGACGACGTTGAGCGTGGTCAGGTTCTGGTCAAGCCAGGTTCGGTCAAGCCGCACACCAAGTTCACCGCAGAAGTTTACGTTCTGTCGAAGGAAGAAGGCGGTCGTCACACTCCGTTCTTCAAAGGCTACCGTCCTCAGTTCTACTTCCGTACCACTGACGTGACCGGTAACTGCGAGCTGCCGGAAGGCGTTGAAATGGTAATGCCAGGTGACAACATTCAGATGACTGTTACCCTGATCAAGACCATCGCAATGGAAGACGGTCTGCGCTTCGCTATCCGTGAAGGCGGTCGTACCGTCGGCGCCGGCGTCGTAGCAAAAATTATTGAATAAGTAGTTGATTTACTTGATCAGGCCGGTATAATGGCCGGCCTGATACAGCGTTACAGGTCAGTAGCTCAATTGGCAGAGCGACGGTCTCCAAAACCGTAGGTTGGGGGTTCGATTCCCTCCTGACCTGCCATTTCACCTCGGTGTGATGGCTTTCTTCTCACAGGATCCTCCTCGATGACTCCCAAAACTGAAGCCCAAGAATCGCGTTTTGATCTGTTCAAGTGGCTGGCTGTAGTGGCTTTGGTGGTTGTTGGTGTAGTGGGTAATCAATATTACTCCGCCTCTCCAATCCTGTATCGCGTCCTCGTACTTCTCGTCCTGGCTGCTGTCGCGGGCTTTGTAGCTCTGCAGACTGCGAAGGGCAAGTCGTTCTTTACGCTGGCGAAGGAAGCTCGTACCGAGATTCGTAAAGTCGTGTGGCCGACCCGCCAGGAAACCACCCAGACCACGCTGATTGTTGTGGCTGTCGTGCTGGTTATGGCACTGCTGCTGTGGGGGCTCGATTCCCTGCTCGGCTGGGCGGTCTCCTTGATCGTTGGCTAAAGGTGTCCCGTGGCTAAGCGTTGGTATGTTGTGCATGCTTACTCGGGTTACGAGAAGCATGTAATGCGCTCTCTGATCGAGCGCGTCAAGCTGGCTGGCATGGAAGACGGTTTCGGCGAGATCTTGGTCCCGACCGAAGAAGTCGTCGAAATGCGCAACGGCCAGAAGCGCAAGAGTGAGCGTAAGTTCTTCCCTGGCTATGTATTGGTCCAGATGGAGATGAACGAAGGGACTTGGCACTTGGTCAAGGACACCCCTCGTGTGATGGGCTTTATTGGTGGTACTGCAGACAAGCCTGCGCCGATCACCGATAAAGAAGCAGAGGCTATCCTGCGTCGCGTTGCCGACGGTAGCGACAAGCCGAAGCCGAAGACGCTGTTCGAGCCGGGTGAAGTGGTTCGAGTCATTGACGGTCCGTTCGCTGACTTCAATGGTAGTGTCGAAGAGGTTAACTACGAGAAGAGCCGTCTGCAGGTCGCAGTGCTCATTTTCGGTCGCTCTACTCCGGTAGAGCTCGAGTTCAGCCAGGTCGAAAAGGTCTAGGCGGACGAAGCATCCCATACCCCGCAGCCCTGTGTGCTGCGGGGTTTTGTCGTCACTGGGATAAAACGCAAGTCATCCGGGGAGCCAACAGGCGTTCGTACCCGATTTTGGAGTAGCTCATGGCTAAGAAGATTCAGGCTTACATCAAGCTGCAAGTTAAGGCCGGCCAGGCCAACCCAAGCCCACCCGTTGGTCCAGCACTGGGTCAACACGGTGTGAACATCATGGAATTCTGCAAGGCCTTCAACGCCCGTACCCAGGGTCAAGAAGCCGGCCTGCCGACTCCTGTGATCATCACTGTTTACAGCGACCGTAGCTTCACTTTCGAGACCAAGAGCACCCCTGCCTCGGTTCTGCTGAAGAAAGCTGCTGGCCTGACCAGTGGTTCGGCTCGCCCGAACACCGTTAAAGTCGGTACCGTTACCCGTGCTCAGCTGGAAGACATCGCGAAAGCCAAACAGGCTGACCTGACTGCCGCTGACCTGGACGCTGCTGTACGCACCATCGCTGGCTCTGCCCGCAGCATGGGCCTGAACGTGGAGGGTGTGTAATGGCTAAGCTGACCAAACGCCAAAAGGCAATCGCCGAGAAAATCGAAGCAGGCAAGGCCTACAACTTCGAAGAAGCGGCAACTCTGCTGGCCTCGCTGCCTGCTGCCAAGTTCGTAGAGTCCTACGACATCGCCGTTAACCTCGGTGTTGACCCGCGTAAATCCGACCAGGTCGTACGTAGCGCTACTGTGCTGCCACACGGCACTGGCAAGACCGTTCGCGTTGCTGTCTTCACCCAGGGTCCAGCTGCTGAAGCCGCTCTGGCTGCCGGCGCTGACCGCGTAGGTATGGACGACCTGGCTGCCGAAATGAAAGGCGGCGACCTGAACTATGACGTCGTCATCGCATCGCCTGATGCCATGCGTGTTGTAGGTCAGCTGGGTCAGGTTCTGGGTCCTCGCGGCCTGATGCCTAACCCGAAAGTCGGTACCGTAACTCCAGACGTAGCCACTGCCGTGAAAAACGCCAAGGCTGGTCAGGTGCGCTACCGTACCGACAAAAACGGTATCATCCACACCTCCGTTGGCAAGGTCGGCTTTGAAGCTGGCAAGCTGAAGGAAAACGTTGAAGCCCTGATCGCTGACCTGAAGCGTATCAAGCCAGCTTCTTCGAAAGGTATCTACGTCAAGCGCGTTACCCTGAGCACCACCATGGGCCCAGGTCTGGTCATCGATCAGAGCTCGCTGAACGTGTAAGAACATGGTGGCGTGACCTGTCACGCCACCAGCAAAAATTGGGGTCCCTGCCTGGCGGGGGCTATCCAAGACCGTAGGCGGCGCAAGCCTTAAAACACCAGCCCACGCAGATGGTGCTCCCGATTCGTTACCGAATCAGACACCAAAACGACATCCGGCTTCGGCCAGATGAAACGGTAAAAACCAGGAGTAAACCCGTGGCAATTAAACTCGAAGACAAGAAGGCCATCGTCGCTGAAGTCAACGAGGCTGCCAAAGTCGCTCTGTCCGCTGTCGTGGCTGATGCCCGTGGTGTGACTGTAAGCGCAATGACCGGACTCCGTAAAGAGGCCCGCGAAGCTGGCGTTTACGTACGTGTTGTACGTAACACCCTGCTGAAGCGCGCTGTTGAAGGCACCGAATTTTCGATCCTCAACGACGCGTTCAAAGGCCCGACCCTGATTGCTTTCTCCAACGAACACCCGGGCGCTGCTGCTCGTCTGTTCAAAGAGTTCGCCAAGGGTCAGGACAAGTTCGAGATCAAGGCAGCTGCGTTTGACGGCAATTTCATTGCAGCGAACCAGATCGACGTGTTGGCTACCCTGCCGACCCGCGACGAAGCTATCGCAAAACTGATGAGCGTGATCCAAGGCGCCACCAGCAAGCTGGCTCGTACTCTGGCAGCCATTCGCGACCAGAAAGAAGCTACCGCCGCCTAAGGCGTGCGAACTCTTTCAAAATCATACGTTTAATTTGATGGCTGCGTAGGCTGTCACCCCAATACAGGATTTAAGTCATGTCTCTGACTAACGAACAAATCATCGAAGCAATCGGCCAGAAAACCGTTCTGGAAGTTGTTGAGCTGATCAAAGCTATGGAAGAAACCTTCGGCGTTACCGCTGCTGTTGCCGCTGCTGGCCCAGCTGCTGCTGCTGCCGTTGTTGAAGAGCAGACCGAGTTCAACGTTGTTCTGGTTGAAGCCGGCGACAAGAAAGTGAACGTGATCAAAGCCGTTCGCGAACTGACCGGTCTGGGCCTGAAAGAAGCCAAAGAGAAAGTCGATGGCGCTCCTCAGGTTGTAGCTGAAGGCGTTTCGAAAGAAGCCGCTGAAGACGCTAAGAAGAAGCTGGAAGAAGCAGGCGCTAAAGTCGAGCTGAAGTAATCTCGACCTTGCGATGCCAGCCTGAGCGTCGAGCGAAGGGCTGATGGCTGGTGGCTTACGCCACCGGCCTTTTTCCGTTATTGGTGGTCGGTCAGGCCGGCCCCGATAACAAGCTGCAAGACACCCATGTGGGTGGCGCAAACCAAGGGGTTTGCACGATTTTCTGGCTGCTCCCGCCGGGAGAAGCCAAACAAGCAGGTGACCAAGCTGGGGAACGCTGATGGCTTACTCATACACTGAGAAAAAACGTATCCGCAAGGACTTTAGCAAGTTGCCGGACGTCATGGATGTGCCTTACCTCCTGGCCATCCAGCTGGATTCGTATCGCGAATTCCTGCAAGCGGGAGCATCCAAGGATCAGTTCCGCGACGTCGGCCTGCACGCGGCCTTCAAATCGGTATTCCCGATCATCAGCTACTCCGGCAATGCTGCCCTGGAGTACGTAGGCTATCGCCTGGGCGAACCGGCCTTCGATGTGAAGGAATGTGTCCTGCGTGGCGTGACCTTCGCGGTCCCACTGCGGGTCAAGGTGCGCCTGATCATCTTCGACAAGGAATCGTCGAACAAAGCGATCAAGGACATCAAAGAGCAAGAAGTCTACATGGGTGAAATCCCCCTGATGACTGAGAACGGTACCTTCGTTATCAACGGTACCGAGCGTGTGATCGTTTCCCAGCTGCACCGTTCGCCTGGTGTGTTCTTCGACCACGACCGTGGCAAGACTCACAGCTCCGGCAAGCTGCTGTACTCCGCTCGCATCATCCCTTACCGCGGCTCCTGGCTGGACTTCGAGTTCGACCCGAAGGACTGCGTGTTCGTGCGTATCGACCGTCGCCGCAAACTGCCGGCTTCGGTGCTGCTGCGTGCCCTGGGCTACAGCACTGAAGAAGTGCTGAACACCTTCTACACCACCAACGTGTTCCACATTTCCGGCGAAAAACTCAGCCTGGAACTGGTGCCTCAGCGTCTGCGTGGTGAAGTTGCAGTCATGGATATCCATGACGAAACCGGCAAAGTCATCGTCGAGCAAGGCCGCCGTATTACTGCGCGCCACATCAACCAGCTCGAGAAAGCCGGCGTCAAGCAGCTGGACGTTCCAATGGAATACGTCCTGGGCCGCACTACCGCCAAGGCCATCGTGCATCCGGCTACCGGCGAGATCCTGGCCGAATGCAACACCGAGATGACCACCGAACTGCTGATCAAGGTCGCCAAGGCACAGGTTGTCCGTATCGAGACCCTGTACACCAACGACATCGATTGCGGTCCGTTCATCTCCGACACCCTGAAGATCGACACCACCAGCAACCAGCTGGAAGCTCTGGTCGAGATCTACCGCATGATGCGTCCAGGCGAGCCGCCAACCAAGGATGCAGCCGAGACCCTGTTCAACAACCTGTTCTTCAGCGCCGAGCGTTACGACCTGTCTGCCGTTGGCCGCATGAAGTTCAACCGTCGTATCGGTCGTACCGAGATCGAAGGTTCGGGCGTGCTGAGCAAGGAAGACATCGTCGAGGTTCTGAAGACCCTGGTCGATATCCGTAACGGCAAAGGCATCGTCGACGACATCGACCACCTCGGTAACCGTCGCGTACGTTGCGTTGGTGAAATGGCCGAGAACCAGTTCCGCGTTGGCCTGGTGCGTGTAGAACGCGCGGTCAAGGAACGCCTGTCGATGGCGGAAAGCGAAGGCCTGATGCCGCAAGACCTGATCAACGCCAAGCCGGTTGCGGCGGCGGTGAAAGAGTTCTTCGGTTCCAGCCAGCTGTCCCAGTTCATGGACCAGAACAACCCGCTCTCCGAGATCACCCACAAGCGCCGCGTCTCTGCACTCGGCCCTGGCGGTCTGACCCGTGAGCGTGCCGGCTTCGAAGTCCGAGACGTACACCCGACCCACTACGGCCGTGTGTGCCCGATCGAGACCCCTGAAGGTCCGAACATCGGTCTGATCAACTCCCTGGCAGCCTATGCCCGCACCAACCAGTACGGCTTCCTGGAAAGCCCGTACCGCGTTGTAAAGGAAGGCGTTGTCAGCGACGACATCGTGTTCCTGTCGGCCATCGAAGAAGCCGATCACGTCATCGCCCAGGCTTCGGCCGCGATGAACGATAAGAAGCAACTGATCGATGAGCTGGTAGCGGTTCGTCACCTGAACGAATTCACCGTCAAGGCGCCAGAAGACGTCACCCTGATGGACGTTTCGCCGAAGCAGGTTGTTTCGGTTGCTGCCTCGCTGATTCCGTTCCTCGAGCACGACGACGCCAACCGTGCATTGATGGGTTCGAACATGCAGCGTCAGGCTGTACCAACCCTGCGTGCCGACAAGCCGCTGGTAGGTACTGGCATGGAGCGCAACGTTGCCCGTGACTCCGGTGTCTGCGTGGTTGCTCGCCGTGGTGGTGTGATCGACTCGGTCGACGCCAGCCGTATCGTTGTTCGCGTTGCCGACGACGAAGTGGAAACCGGCGAAGCAGGTGTGGATATCTACAACCTGACCAAGTACACCCGTTCGAACCAGAACACCTGCATTAACCAGCGTCCGCTGGTGAGCAAAGGCGACAAGGTTCAGCGTGGCGACATCATGGCCGACGGCCCGTCCACCGACATGGGTGAGCTGGCACTGGGTCAGAACATGCGCATCGCGTTCATGGCGTGGAACGGCTTCAACTTCGAAGACTCCATCTGCCTGTCCGAGCGTGTGGTTCAGGAAGACCGCTTCACCACCATCCACATCCAGGAACTGACCTGTGTGGCGCGTGACACCAAGCTTGGCCCAGAGGAAATCACTGCGGACATCCCGAACGTGGGTGAAGCTGCACTGAACAAACTGGACGAAGCCGGTATCGTCTACGTGGGTGCTGAAGTCGGCGCTGGTGACATCCTGGTCGGCAAGGTCACGCCGAAAGGCGAAACCCAGCTGACTCCGGAAGAAAAACTGCTGCGTGCAATCTTCGGTGAGAAGGCCAGCGACGTTAAAGACACCTCCCTGCGCGTGCCAACCGGCACCAAGGGTACCGTCATCGACGTACAGGTCTTCACCCGTGATGGCGTCGAGCGCGACAGCCGCGCCCTGGCCATCGAGAAGATGCAACTGGACGAGATCCGCAAGGACCTCAACGAAGAGTTCCGCATCGTCGAAGGCGCAACCTTCGAACGTCTGCGTTCTGCCCTGAACGGCCAAGTGGTCGACGGTGGCGCGGGCCTGAAGAAAGGCATCGTGATCACTGACGAAGTGCTGGACGGCCTGGAGCACGGCCAGTGGTTCAAACTGCGCATGGCTGAAGATGCACTGAACGAGCAGCTGGAAAAGGCTCAGCAGTACATCGTCGACCGTCGCCGTCTGCTGGACGACAAGTTCGAAGACAAGAAGCGCAAGCTGCAGCAGGGCGATGACCTGGCACCGGGCGTACTGAAGATCGTCAAGGTCTACCTGGCAATCCGTCGTCGCATCCAGCCGGGTGACAAGATGGCCGGTCGTCACGGTAACAAGGGTGTTGTCTCGGTCATCATGCCGGTCGAAGACATGCCGCACGATGCCAACGGTACTCCGGTTGACGTTGTACTGAACCCGCTGGGCGTACCTTCGCGTATGAACGTTGGTCAGATCCTTGAAACCCACCTGGGCCTGGCGGCCAAGGGCCTGGGCGAGAAGATCGACCGTATGCTCGAAGAGCAGCGCAAAGCCGCTGAACTGCGCGTGTTCCTGACCGAGGTCTACAACGAGATCGGCGGTCGTCAGGAAAACCTCGAAGAGTTCACCGACGCAGAGATCCTGGCTCTGGCCCACAACCTGAAGAAAGGCGTGCCGATGGCGACCCCGGTCTTCGATGGTGCCAAAGAGCGCGAGATCAAGGCCATGCTGAAACTGGCTGACCTGCCAGAAAGCGGCCAGATGGTGCTGTTCGATGGCCGTACCGGCAACAAGTTCGAGCGTCCTGTGACCGTTGGTTACATGTACATGCTCAAGCTGAACCACTTGGTGGACGACAAGATGCACGCGCGTTCCACTGGTTCCTACAGCCTGGTTACCCAGCAGCCGCTGGGTGGTAAGGCGCAGTTCGGTGGTCAGCGTTTCGGGGAGATGGAAGTGTGGGCGCTGGAAGCATACGGCGCGGCATACACCCTGCAAGAAATGCTCACAGTGAAGTCGGACGACGTGAACGGCCGTACCAAGATGTACAAAAACATCGTGGATGGCGATCACCGTATGGAGCCGGGCATGCCCGAGTCCTTCAACGTGTTGATCAAAGAGATCCGTTCGCTCGGTATCGATATCGATCTGGAAACCGAATAACACGTGACGCGAAGGGGAGTGGGGCAGGTAATGCCCGCTCCCTGCTCCGCCAGGAGGAAAGGCCTTGAAAGACCTACTGAATTTGCTGAAAAACCAGGGTCAAGTCGAAGAGTTCGACGCCATCCGCATCGGTCTGGCGTCGCCTGAAATGATCCGTTCGTGGTCGTTCGGTGAAGTTAAGAAGCCGGAAACCATCAACTACCGTACGTTCAAGCCTGAGCGTGACGGCCTGTTCTGCGCCAAGATCTTTGGCCCAGTCAAGGACTACGAGTGCCTGTGCGGCAAGTACAAGCGCCTCAAGCACCGCGGCGTAATCTGCGAGAAGTGCGGCGTTGAAGTTGCCTTGGCCAAGGTTCGTCGTGAGCGCATGGCGCACATCGAACTGGCCTCGCCGGTAGCCCACATCTGGTTCCTGAAGTCGCTGCCGTCCCGTATCGGCCTGCTGATGGACATGACCCTGCGTGACATCGAGCGCGTGCTCTACTTCGAGAGCTATGTCGTTATCGACCCGGGCATGACCACCCTGGAAAAGGGCCAGCTGCTGAACGACGAGCAGTACTTCGAAGCGCTGGAAGAGTTCGGTGACGACTTCGACGCCCGCATGGGTGCCGAGGCTGTCCGCGAGCTGCTTCACGCTATCGACCTGGAGCACGAGATCGGTCGCCTGCGCGAAGAGATTCCGCAGACCAACTCGGAAACCAAGATCAAGAAGCTGTCCAAGCGCCTGAAGCTGATGGAAGCTTTCCAGGGCTCGGGCAACCTGCCTGAGTGGATGGTCCTGACCGTCCTGCCAGTGCTGCCGCCGGACCTGCGTCCGCTGGTTCCGCTGGATGGTGGCCGTTTCGCGACCTCCGACCTGAACGACCTGTACCGTCGGGTAATCAACCGTAACAACCGTCTGAAGCGCCTGCTGGATCTGTCGGCGCCGGACATCATCGTGCGCAACGAAAAGCGCATGCTGCAGGAAGCGGTCGACGCCCTGCTGGACAACGGCCGTCGCGGTCGCGCCATCACTGGCTCGAACAAGCGTCCGCTGAAGTCCCTGGCCGACATGATCAAAGGTAAGCAAGGTCGCTTCCGTCAGAACTTGCTCGGTAAGCGTGTGGACTACTCCGGCCGTTCGGTAATTACCGTAGGCCCGACCCTGCGTCTGCACCAGTGCGGTCTGCCGAAGAAGATGGCTCTCGAGCTGTTCAAGCCGTTCATTTTCGGCAAGCTGGAAATGCGTGGTCTGGCGACCACCATCAAGGCCGCCAAGAAGATGGTCGAGCGCGAGCTGCCAGAGGTGTGGGACGTTCTCGCTGAAGTGATTCGCGAACACCCCGTACTGCTCAACCGTGCACCGACCCTGCACCGTCTGGGTATCCAGGCCTTTGAACCGGTTCTGATCGAAGGTAAGGCTATTCAGCTGCACCCGCTGGTCTGTGCCGCGTACAACGCCGACTTCGACGGTGACCAGATGGCCGTTCACGTGCCGCTGACGCTGGAAGCCCAGCTCGAAGCGCGCGCGCTGATGATGTCGACCAACAACATCCTGTCGCCAGCCAACGGTGAGCCAATCATCGTTCCGTCGCAGGACGTTGTACTGGGTCTTTACTACATGACCCGTGAAGCCATCAACGCCAAGGGCGAAGGTCGCGTGTTTGCCGACCTGCAGGAAGTCGACCGCGTATTCCGCGCCGGCGAAGCTGCCCTGCACGCGAAAATCAAGGTTCGTATCAACGAAACCGTGAAAGAGCGTGATGGTTCGGTGGTCAAGAACACCCGCATCGTTGACACCACCGTCGGCCGTGCGCTGCTGTTCCAGGTTGTACCGGCAGGTCTGCCGTACGACGTGGTCAACCAGCCGATGAAGAAAAAGGCGATCTCCAAGCTGATCAACCAGTGCTATCGCGTGGTTGGTCTGAAAGAGACCGTTATCTTCGCTGACCAACTGATGTACACCGGTTTCGCTTACTCGACCATTTCCGGCGTTTCCATCGGTGTTAACGACTTCGTTATCCCGGACGAGAAAGCCCGCATCATCGGTAATGCTACCGACGAAGTGAAGGAAATCGAGAGTCAGTACGCCTCCGGCCTGGTAACCCAGGGCGAGAAGTACAACAAGGTCATCGACTTGTGGTCGAAGGCGAACGACGAAGTGTCCAAGGCGATGATGGCCAACCTCTCGAAAGAGAAGGTCATCGACCGCGAAGGCAAAGAAGTCGAGCAAGAGTCCTTCAACTCGATGTACATGATGGCTGACTCGGGTGCGCGGGGTTCCGCAGCCCAGATCCGTCAGCTGGCCGGTATGCGTGGTCTGATGGCCAAGCCGGACGGCTCCATCATCGAGACGCCGATCACTGCGAACTTCCGTGAAGGTCTGAGCGTACTTCAGTACTTCATCTCGACTCACGGTGCTCGTAAAGGTCTGGCGGATACCGCCTTGAAGACTGCGAACTCCGGTTACCTGACTCGCCGTCTGGTAGACGTTGCCCAGGATCTGGTCGTTACCGAGATCGACTGCGGCACCGACCAAGGCCTGCTGATGACTCCGCACATCGAAGGCGGCGACGTTGTAGAGCCGCTGGGTGAGCGTGTACTGGGTCGTGTCATCGCGCGTGACGTGTTCAAGCCAGGCACCGAGGACGTTATCGTTCCGGCCGGTACCCTGGTTGACGAGCAGTGGGTCGAGTTCATCGAGCTGAACAGCATCGACGAAGTGATCGTGCGTTCGCCGATCAACTGCGAAACCCGCTATGGCATCTGCGCCAAGTGCTACGGTCGCGACCTGGCTCGCGGTCACCAGGTGAACATCGGTGAAGCTGTGGGCGTTATCGCTGCACAGTCGATCGGTGAGCCGGGTACCCAGCTGACCATGCGTACGTTCCACATCGGTGGTGCTGCAAGCCGTACTTCGGCTGCCGACAGCGTTCAGGTGAAGAACGGCGGTATGGTGCGTCTGCACAACCTGAAGCAGGTTGAGCGTGCCGACGGTAACCTGGTTGCCGTATCGCGTTCGGGCGAGCTGGCCATTGCCGACGAGTTCGGCCGTGAGCGTGAGCGCTACAAGCTGCCTTACGGTGCGGTGATTTCGGTCAAGGAAGGTGAGAAGGTTGAAGCTGGCGCCATCGTCGCCAAGTGGGACCCGCACACCCACCCGATCGTTACCGAGCTGAAAGGTACCGTGACCTTCGTGGGCATGGAAGAAAACATCACCATCAAGCGTCAGACCGACGAACTGACCGGTTTGACCAACATTGAAGTACTGGACGTCAAGGATCGCCCTGCCGCAGGCAAGGAAATCCGTCCGGCAATCAAGATGGTCGATGCTGCTGGCAAGGACCTGTACCTGCCAGGTACCGACGTACCTGCACAGTACTTCCTGCCGGCCAACGCCCTCGTTGGTGTGGCTGACGGTGCCCAGATTGGCGTTGGTGACGTTATCGCGCGTATCCCGCAAGAAACGTCGAAGACCCGTGACATCACCGGTGGTCTGCCACGCGTTGCCGACCTGTTCGAAGCGCGTCGCCCGAAAGAAGCCTCTATTCTGGCTGAAGTCAGCGGCACCATCGCATTCGGTAAAGAGACCAAGGGCAAGCGTCGCCTGGTCATCACTCCGACCGACGGTAGCGATCCGTACGAAGAGCTGATTCCGAAGTGGCGCCACCTGAACGTCTTCGAAGGCGAACAGGTAAACCGTGGTGAAGTTATTTCCGACGGCCCGAGCGATCCGCACGACATCCTGCGTCTGCTGGGTGTGAGCGCGCTGGCGAAATATATCGTCAACGAAATCCAGGACGTTTACCGTCTGCAAGGCGTGAAGATCAACGACAAGCACATCGAGACCATCCTGCGTCAGATGCTGCGTAAGGTCGAGATCTCCGAGTCGGGCGATTCCAGCTTCATCAAGGGCGACCAGATGGAACTGACCCAGGTACTGGTAGAGAACGAGCGTCTCGCCGGCGAGGACAAGTTCATCTCCAAGTTCACCCGCGTGCTGCTGGGTATCACCAAGGCGTCGCTGTCGACCGAGTCGTTCATCTCCGCGGCTTCCTTCCAGGAAACCACCCGCGTACTGACCGAAGCGGCGGTAACCGGCAAGCGCGATTACCTGCGCGGCCTGAAAGAGAACGTGGTCGTGGGTCGTCTGATCCCGGCTGGTACTGGTCTGGCGTACCACAGCGAGCGCAAGCGTCGCCGTGATGCCGACAAGCCGCTGCGTGTGAGCGCCAGTGAGGTGGAAGCCGCACTGACCGAAGCGCTGAACTCCAGCGGTAACTAAGTACAGGGCAGGGCCCCGGCAAGCCTCGAACGACCGTCGGTGACATGAAATGTTGCCGATGATCGGGCGGGGAGGGCCGGGGCCTCGTCTTGACTGGGTGCAAGATCCTCTTTAGACTTTTGTACCCTTAAATTTGGTGAGGCTCCGTCTCGCCAATTTTTGGCTTTCTTGCAAGACAATAGAGTCGCAAGACAATCAGTGGAGCTAGTAGATGGCAACTATCAACCAGCTGGTACGTCAGCCGCGTAAGCGTTCGGTCGAGAAGTCCGACGTTCCTGCGCTGCAGAACTGCCCGCAGCGTCGTGGCGTGTGCACCCGTGTGTACACCACCACGCCGAAAAAACCTAACTCGGCACTGCGTAAAGTATGCCGTGTGCGTCTGACCAACGGTTTCGAGGTTTCCTCGTACATCGGTGGTGAAGGCCACAACCTGCAAGAGCACAGCGTCGTCCTGATCCGTGGCGGCCGTGTAAAAGACTTGCCAGGTGTTCGTTACCACACCGTTCGCGGCTCTCTGGATACTTCGGGCGTTAAAGGCCGTAACCAGGGTCGTTCGAAATACGGTACCAAGCGTCCGAAGTAATCGGCCGTTTGCAGACATCCATTTTTTTGAGTCGATAAGAGTAAGGTCGGGCAGGGGTCGAAGACCCACGTCCCGGGCTAACCTGAAGACCGTTTGAGGGCTTATCATGCCAAGACGTCGTGTAGCAGCAAAACGTGAGATCCTTGACGATCCGAAGTACGGATCCCAGATCCTCGCCAAGTTCATGAACCACGTGATGGAAAGCGGCAAGAAGGCCGTAGCCGAGCGCATCGTTTACGGTGCCCTGGATACCGTCAAAGCACGCAAGAACAGCGACCCCCTGGAAATCTTCGAGAAAGCTCTCGACGCCATCGCTCCGCTGGTCGAAGTTAAGTCCCGTCGTGTCGGCGGTGCCACTTACCAGGTTCCGGTTGAAGTTCGTCCATCCCGTCGTAACGCTCTGGCAATGCGCTGGCTCGTAGACTACGCCCGCAAGCGCGGCGAGAAGTCGATGGCTCTGCGCCTGGCCGGCGAACTGCTGGATGCTGCCGAAGGCAAGGGTGCTGCAGTCAAGAAGCGTGAAGACGTTCACCGTATGGCTGAAGCCAACAAAGCGTTCTCGCACTACCGCTTCTAATTCAAGCATCAATCATTTTGCGAGGGCTTTATGGCTCGTACTACAGCAATTAACCGCTACCGTAACATTGGTATCTGTGCCCACGTTGACGCGGGCAAGACCACCACTACCGAGCGGATCCTGTTCTACACAGGTCTGAGCCACAAGATGGGCGAGGTGCATGACGGCGCCGCGACCACCGACTGGATGGTGCAGGAGCAGGAGCGCGGTATCACCATTACCTCCGCTGCCGTTACCACCTTCTGGAAAGGTTCCCGTGGTCAGTACGACAACTACCGCGTAAACGTCATCGATACCCCCGGCCACGTTGACTTCACCATTGAAGTAGAGCGTTCGCTGCGTGTACTCGACGGCGCGGTCGTTGTGTTCTGCGGTACCTCCGGCGTTGAGCCTCAGTCCGAAACCGTATGGCGTCAGGCCAACAAGTACGGCGTTCCACGTGTTGTTTACGTGAACAAGATGGACCGTGCTGGTGCCAACTTCCTGCGCGTTGTCGGTCAGATCAAGAATCGTCTGGGTCACACCCCGGTTCCGGTCCAGCTGGCTATCGGTGCAGAAGATGACTTCCAGGGTCAGGTTGACCTGATCAAGATGAAGGCCATCTACTGGAACGATGACGACAAAGGCACCACCTACCGCGAGGAAGAGATTCCTGCTGAGCTGGTGGACCTGGCCAACGAATGGCGCAGCAACATGGTCGAAGCTGCTGCCGAGGCCAACGAAGAGCTGATGAACAAGTACCTTGAAGAAGGTGACCTGTCCGTCGAAGACATCAAGGCAGGTCTGCGCGCCCGTACTCTGGCGAGCGAGATCGTTCCTGCTGTCTGCGGTTCCTCGTTCAAGAACAAGGGCGTTCCCCTGGTTCTCGACGCCGTTATCGACTTCCTGCCTGCTCCGACCGAAATCCCGGCGATCAAGGGTATCCACCCTGACCTGATCGACGTGCCGAAGGACGAAGTCAAGCCAGAGCAGTACGACGAGCGTCCTGCTGACGACAACGAGCCGTTCTCGGCCTTGGCGTTCAAGATTGCCACCGACCCGTTCGTGGGCACTCTGACCTTCGTTCGCGTTTACTCCGGCTTCCTGACCTCCGGTGACTCCGTCATCAACTCGGTCAAGGGCAAGAAAGAGCGCGTTGGTCGTATGGTGCAGATGCACGCCAACCAGCGTGAAGAAATCAAGGAAGTACGTGCAGGCGACATCGCTGCTCTGATCGGCATGAAGGACGTCACCACTGGTGACACCCTGTGCAACGCCGACAAGCCGATCATCCTTGAGCGTATGGACTTCCCAGAGCCTGTGATTTCGCTCTCCGTAGAGCCGAAGACCAAGGCTGACCAGGAGAAGATGGGTATCGCACTGGGCAAGCTGGCCCAGGAAGACCCGTCGTTCCGCGTCAAGACCGACGAAGAAACCGGCCAGACCATCATCTCCGGTATGGGTGAGCTGCACCTGGACATCCTCGTTGACCGCATGAAGCGCGAGTTCAACGTCGAGTGCAACGTCGGCAAGCCGCAAGTTTCGTACCGCGAGAAGATCACCAAGTCCAACGTCGAGATCGAAGGCAAGTTCGTTCGTCAGTCGGGTGGTCGTGGTCAGTTCGGTCACTGCTGGATCCGTTTCTCGGAGCCGGACGTGGACGACAAGGGCAACATCACCGAAGGTCTGGTGTTCACCAACGAAGTCGTTGGTGGTGTGATTCCTAAGGAATTCATCGCCCCGATCCAGAAGGGTATCGAAGAGCAGATGAAAAACGGCGTTGTCGCCGGCTATCCGCTGCTCGGCCTGAAGGCTACGGTATTCGACGGTTCGTACCACGACGTCGACTCCAACGAAATGGCGTTCAAAATCGCTGCTTCGATGGCAACCAAGCAACTGGCCCAGAAGGGTGGTGGCGTGGTTCTCGAACCGATCATGAAGGTCGAGGTTGTAACCCCGGAAGACTACCTGGGTGACGTGATGGGTGACCTGAGCCGTCGTCGCGGGATGATCCAGGGTAATGAAGACTCGGTGTCCGGCAAGGTAATCACTGCTGAGGTGCCGCTCGGAGAAATGTTCGGTTACGCAACCGACGTTCGTTCCATGTCTCAGGGTCGCGCAAGCTACTCCATGGAATTCTCCAAATACGCCGAAGCTCCGTCGAACATCGTCGAAGCACTCGTTAAAAAACAAGGCTAATCCCCTTTAGGCAAGAGGTTCACTGTCGTGGCTAAAGAAAAATTTGATCGTTCCCTTCCCCACGTTAACGTCGGCACTATCGGCCACGTTGACCACGGTAAGACCACTCTGACCGCAGCTCTGACTCGCGTCTGCTCCGAAGTTTTCGGTTCGGCAGTCGTTGAGTTCGACAAGATCGACTCGGCTCCGGAAGAAAAAGCGCGCGGTATCACCATCAACACCGCTCACGTCGAGTACAACTCGAACATTCGTCACTACGCTCACGTTGACTGCCCAGGTCACGCTGACTACGTGAAGAACATGATCACCGGTGCT